>CALLXE010000019.1 GCA_938015875.1 uncultured Robiginitomaculum sp.
CCTAATCGTTCTTACCGGCTTTGCGATCCCGCGCTTTCAAAAGGCGCAGGCGCAATGCGTTGATTTTGATAAAACCGCCGGCGTCTGCCTGATCGTAGACGTCGTCTTCCTCAAAAGTGACATGCTCTTGGGAATAGAGGCTGTATGGCGATTTACGGCCGACAATATCGACATTGCCTTTGTAAAGTTTCAGGCGAACCATGCCGGTGACAAGCTCTTGCGACTTATCAATTGCGGCTTGGAGCATTTCACGCTCCGGGCTGTACCAATAGCCGTTATAAACCAGCTCTGCATATTTCGGCATCAGCTCGTCTTTGAGATGGCTGGCGCCTTTATCCATTGTGATCTGCTCAATACCCCGGTGAGCCATCAGCAAGACTGTGCCGCCGGGCGTTTCATACACGCCGCGCGATTTCATACCGACATAGCGGTTTTCCAGAAGATCAAGCCGTCCGATGCCGTTTGATCCGCCAAGTTCATTGAGCTTGGTCAGGATTGTCGCCGGGGACATGGCCTCGCCGTCAATTGAAACGGCGTCGCCGCGCTCAAATCCGATTTCGATATAGGTTGCTTTGTCGGGCGCGTCTTCCGGAGACACTGTGCGCTGATAGATATATTCCGGCGCTTCATCATATGGGTCTTCGAGCACTTTGCCCTCGGATGAGGTATGCAATAAATTGGCATCAACAGAGAACGGTGCTTCGCCGCGCTTGTCTTTGGCGATTTCGATATTATGCTTTTCCGCATATTCAATGAGTTTATTGCGCGAGTTTAAATCCCATTCGCGCCAAGGGGCGATGACTTTAATCTCCGGATCGAGCGCGTAATAGCCAAGTTCGAACCGGACTTGGTCATTGCCTTTACCGGTCGCGCCGTGACAAACGGCATCCGCGCCAACCAAATGCGCAATTTCAATCTGGCGCTTGGAGATAAGCGGGCGGGCAATGGACGTTCCGAGCAAATACAGACCTTCGTAAAGGGCATTGGCGCGAAACATCGGGAAAACGAAATCGCGAACAAACTCTTCTCGCAGATCGTCGATATAAATTTCTTTGACCCCGGCGGCTTCGGCCTTGCGGCGCGCAGGCTCTAATTCTTCGCCTTGCCCCAAATCGGCCGTAAAGGTGACGACTTCGCAGCCCTTTTCTTCCTGAAGCCATTTTAGAATGATGGATGTGTCCAGTCCGCCGGAATAGGCAAGAACGACTTTTTTGGGCGTTGACATAAGGGTCTCTTTTGCAATCTGTGTGTTGACGCGCTCTTTAGCGCAAAAACCTTACCAAAAGCCATATGTTTTGAGGCAATTTGGCGCAAAAGGCGAAATTGTTACCGCGGCGTTGATAGCCGGCGCGAATATGCGTATGAAGCCCGTAATACATTTAGGGGTTTTTCATCATGACATCATTTTCGCGTGCCATTTGGCTTGGCCTATGCCTGATATTTGCGACCTTGGCCGCACCGCAGCTCTTGGCGCAAGATGCCCCCCCCGCCCAAGCTGAAGCGCCGGCGCAAGTTCAAACACAGGCCGTGCCGGCCGCCGCCTCTGCCGAAAGTCTGCTGGATGACCCTGCCGTGCAAGAGGCGCTTGAGAAACGCCGCATTGCGGACAAAGAACTGTCTGATGCCGTTCGCGCGGCCGCAAATGCTGCAAATGCTGAAACGCAAGACGCAGCAGATACGCCCGGCGCAGCCGGAGACAGCATCATTCCGAAAAATGCCGAAGACATCAAAGCGCTCGGAAAAAAAATCGTCGACAAGGTTCTAGGCTGGTTGACCAGCATCACATTTTTAGCCCAAGTCGGCGCGATTGTTCTGGCGTTTTTCATGGCCCCGCTACTGGCGGGCAGCGTTAAGAAACGGGTCTTTTTGTTTCGGGATAAACCGGCCGCCGGCGTGAAACTCAAACTTCTTCGGGACTATATTTATCGTTCGGGCGTATTTTTGCGCGCCATCTGGATGGTTGCGCTTTTGGCCCTTTTTGCCGTCATCCTGAAAGCCGTGCCTATGGCCGGAGCGGATTGGCTGGTCAAACTTGCGCAAGGGTTTGCGGTTGTTTTTTTACTGTTTCGCGCCATCAATACGTTTATACCCAATGCCCTGTTCCAAAAACTGGCAACATGGATATTGATCCCCATTGCCGTGCTCATGGTTTTCGGGAAATTTGATGACCTGATCACCAAATTAAAAGCCATCGAGCTTATGCAGATCGGGGACAAGCCGATTACGGCCTTTACCATCGTTTTATTAGTGGTCTTCGGCGCTCTGTTTTTCCGTCTGGGCAGCATCGCCAATTCACGGGGACAATCGGCCATCCGGTCACAGGACGGATTGGATCTTGCGACCCAAGAAGTCGTGGCCAAGCTTTTCCAAATGGTCCTATTTGTGATCGTTTTCGTTATGGTCCTGAGCGCGGCCAAGGTCCCGCTCTCAGGTCTTGTGATGATCTTTTCAGCCCTGTCCTTGGGTGTCGGTTTGGGACTTCAGCCGATTGCGGCCAATTTTGTCTCAGGCCTGATTATCCTCTTTGACCGCTCGGTTAAGGTCGGCGACTTTGTCGTACTGCCCGACGGACAGGAAGGTTTTGTCGAAGCAATCAATATGCGCTCTACGACCGTCGAGACCACAGACGGTAAAGACATCATGGTGCCCAACACCAAATTTACCGAAGAAGCTTATGAAAACTGGACTCACAAAGACCCCAGCCAGCGCTATGAAGTCGGATTTACCGTGTCCTATAATACGGATTTAGACTCGCTGGAAGATATCCTCATGCCCGCTATTATGGCTTATCCGCAGCTGCTGACCGAGCCGGAAATGCCGGATCTGGAATTTCGCAGTTTCGGCGAGAACGGGATCAATATGGCGATTGAATTTTGGTGTGATGGCGTGGATGACGGCGCGAATAAATTCACCTCGGATGTCGGCTTTATTATCTGGCGCACACTCAAAGCCGCGAAGATCGAAATCCCATTCCCGCAGCGCGTTGTGCACATGACGAAATAGGAGTTAAGTTTTCAGCCGCCGCTTGGGAGCGCCCTTACCAACCGCCGCCCCCGCCCCCGCCGCCGCCGCCGCCTGAGCTTCCGCCGCCGCCTGACCCCGAACTGCTCGAGCTTGGCGGGGCGGCGCTTGAGACGCCGCTGCTGACGGCTTTAACCATGTCGCGGGTTGTGCGCGATAAATCGCCGGGCGTGACGCGGCCGGTCATCCCTGTCGGTGTATAATCGCGCGCTTCAATGGGCATGACATTTTCAAAATACCGGCTCCACGGCTTTTCAACATCAAGCGCGACCGCGTAAGGCAGCAGCTCTTCATAACGCGCCACGCTCATCATGGGCGGCTGCGCGCCGGATTTATCGTCTGCGGCCTTGGCCGAGTTAATGCGACCTTCTTCGGCGGTTTCCATATAAAGCTTAAGGCCTTCAATTTCGGCCCGCAGGGCTTGGCCCCTCACAGTGGGCGCAGCAATCAGCTTTGGCATGATGATGTTCACGCCTATAAGCGCGGCTATCAGAGCGATGGCAGATCCGGACAGGCCGCCCGGCGCAAATACAGCGATCAACACGCCGCCGATCACAGACAGCAATATGCCTTTTATCGACAGACCCGCATTCCCCTTAAAATAGGTCGGACCATAGCGTTTGGTTATCGCGTGTTTGAACCGGCTGACTTTGGAAACAAAGCCGCTGTTTGGCGTCCCGTCGAGAGTAATAAGACCTTGGGGCTGTTTACCGAACAAACGCGAGAGCAGGTCAGCTTCTTCCCTATTGAGGGGCAAGGCGTCCGAAGGCATGTTTCGGATTGCTTCAATTATTGTGCGCTTCTTTTGCGCGTCCAGCGTAATACGGCCCTTATGCGCAAGCCCCATCAGGGTCGCGACTAACGCTTTTTGAGTAAATGATCTGCGCAGTAATATTTGCCGGCACGCTGCCGCGCTATATCCGGCGGGCGGATTATAACGGGGAAAGACGGGCTGTTTGGCCGGGTCGCGCCCGACCTTATTCCAAATATTGTAATAAAATGCAGACACTGCTGTAACCAGACCGGCAAGCAAAGCCATAACACCGTTTTCCTGCCACCAGAGACCGCGCTTTTGCCCGGCAGAGAGCGGCGCAATTACGCCTTTGTCCAAAGCCACAGACACCGTCATGCCGGCTTTGCGGGGCAGCGCCCGGCTTGTTCGAAACATCAGGCCGCCGGGCGTTTCGGAAACTGAAAAATCCTGATCGGCAGAGCCGCGCCGCCCCGTATAACCGTTGACCTCTTTTACAGTCGCGTCTTTCGGTAAAACAACCAAAGCGCTCGCGCGGTCTATAGGAAAATTCCAATAAGAGCCGGTCGCGTTCCAATAAAGCTCGTCAAATGTATCAAAGCGCCGCATGGCATTCGGGACGGTATAAATGATCTCATAAACATGCGGCCCCTCAGGCAGAAAATAATCTGCGCGGCCAATGCGAATTTGCAGCGCATTACCGACTTTTGACGTCGCGTAAGTTTCCGGCTTGCCCCCGCGCGTAACCGAGACGATGCCATAATCCTGCTCTATATTTTTCCCGGATTTCGAAACCAAATATCGGGGAAGGTCACGCAATATTCCCCTTCGGATTTCCCGCCCCTCAGCAATCACGGCGATACGTTCGCTGACGGTCAGATCGCCACTTTCAGCCACTGTGACTGTAACATCATAATCAGTAATGCGCTCTTGCGCGTGAGCCGTCCCGCAAGCGAATACAAACAGAAAGGCCGCAACACTTAGTATTGCCTGAAAAGTTTGAAACCTAAGCCCGTTATACATCATCGGCTCCGACCACAGGGACAGCGCGATCGCTGTCATTAATCTCAAAATACTCACGCCGGGCAAACCCAAAGCCTCCGGCAATCAGGTTCAGGGGAAAGCTTTCAATCATCGTGTTAAGCTCACGTACAGCGCCGTTATAAAACCGCCGGGCATATTCAATTTTATTCTCAGTCTCGGACAGCTCATTTTGCAACTCTAAAAAATTAGTATTGGCTTTCAGGTCCGGATAATCTTCGGCCAACGCAATTAACTTGCCTGCCCCTTTGCCCAGTGCACCTTCGGCATTGGCCCGCGCGCCGGGATTGTCGCCGGCCGCCAAGGCCCGGCTGCGACGCTCCGCAATGTCGGCGAACAGCGTCTTCTCATGCCCGGCATAGCCCTGAACCGTATTGACCAAAGCGGGAATTAAATCGGCGCGGCGTTTCAATTGCACATCAATATCCGCCCAGCCATTATGGCTCATCTGCCGCGCTTTCACGAGGCGGTTATAGGCGGCGATAATAAAGATAATCAGGGCCGCGATAAGTGCGAGTATAAGATAGAGCGTCATGTTTATGTCCCCTTGGCTTTACTGACTATACCCGCGCGCGGCCACGGTTCAAATTGAAACTTCCGGCCGGCGCGATGCGTATCGACAATTATGACCTTTACCCCGACACGCACGGCGGGCTTATGCGGCGCGGCGCAATTATTTTTCGGGCAAAATGAGTGTTATCGGCAGTTGCTTCGTCATATGGCACACCCCCCCTTCCACCGCCGCGCGCATTATGTTATCCGAGTCTTTTGCGAAATCCGGCCATAGTTATGACAACGCCCTCCCCAAAGCCACCCGAGACACCGACGTCCCTGTTTACGGCCGCGCGCGCACCTGCTGTGCGCAGCTTTGGTTCGGTCAATTGGATGGGGCTTTGGACGCTGTATAAAAAAGAAGTTCGGCGGTTTATGAAGATCATGCCCCAGACTTTGCTCGCGCCGATGATCACAAATCTGCTCTATTTGATCGTCTTTGTGTATGCGTTTTCTGAACGCCGCACCGGCGGGGAGTCTACGGATTTTGTTGCGTTTCTGGTTCCCGGCCTGATTATGCTGGGCATCCTCAACAATGCTGCGGCCAACAGCTCCTCATCCATCATGACCGGGAAAATGATGGGGTCTATTAATGATGTGCTCATGCCGCCTATATCGTCGACAGAAATGGCCCTGGGTTATATCGGCGGGGCGGCAACGCGGGGCGTTTTAGTAGCTATTTCCACGATGATCGGACTTGCGATCTGTGTGCCGTTATTTGGTCTGTCAGAGCTGTCCGTGGTCAAGCCCACGCATATTTGGGCCATTTTATACTTCGGCATATCGGCGTCATTTTTGATGGGCATGATTGGCGTATTGTCCGGATTGTGGGCTGAGAAATTTGATCAGTTGTCCGTGGTCAATAATTTTATCATTATGCCGATGAGCTTTTTATCCGGCACGTTTTACACGCTCAATGTCCTGCCCGAAGCGTTTCAGAAAATATCACAATTTAACCCGATGTTTTATTTGATTGATGGGTTTCGTTATGGCTTCACAGGACAAGGTGACCCGCTGGGTAATTTAACCGTGGGCGTTATCCTGATTGCGACGATCAATCTTGTTTTATTCATCACTTGCCTGCGGGTTTTAAAATCCGGCTGGCGGCTCAAAGCTTAAACGCAAACATCTTAAAAAGGGGCGATCATGCCAAAACACTTTTTGCATTTGGCCGACATTCCGGCGTCAGATCTTCGCGATATTTTAGACGAAGCCCATGTGCGTAAATCCGCGCGCGGCGCTATGCCCAAAGGCGCGATCGATAAAGACTCGCCGGCGGCCGGACATACGCTGGCCATGATATTTGAAAAAAGCTCAACCCGTACCCGGTTCAGCTTTGACATGGCTATGCGCCAGCTGGGCGGCAGTTCTATTACCGCCACAAGCCATGATATGCAGCTTGGCCGGGGCGAGACGGTAGAGGATACTGCCATCGTCCTGTCGCGTTTTGTTGACGGCATTATGCTGCGCGCCAACTCTCATGAGACGCTGGTTAGCCTCGCGCAAAACGCGACCGTTCCTGTGATTAACGGTCTGACCGACTTAAACCATCCCTGCCAAATCATGGCCGACCTTCAAACCTTAGAAGAGCGTGGACGCACCCTTAAAGGGCTGGAGCTGGCTTGGGTCGGGGACGGAAATAATGTGGCCGTCAGCTTTATGCATGCGGCGGCCAAATTCGGCTTTCACCTGCGCATTGCGACGCCCAAAGGCTACGAAGTATCAGGCCAAGAGTTGGCCCGCGCCAGAGGCGACGGAGCCAATATCACCACAACGCAGATTGCCCGCGACGCCGCGAAAGATGCCGACGTTGTGATCGCTGATACCTTTGTTTCTATGGGCGATAAAGACGCAGACTTGCGCCTGACCGATCTGGCCCCATATGAGGTCACCGAGGCGCTGATGGAGCGGGCACAGAAAGATGCTCTCTTTTTGCATTGCCTGCCGGCGCATCGGGGTGAAGAGGTTGCGGCGTCCGTCATTGACGGCCCGCAATCAGCCGTATTTGACGAGGCGGAAAACCGCCTCCACGCCCAAAAAGCCATCTTGAAATGGTGCTTTTCGAGCTAAGTTTAGGACACTGACATGACAGCCACTTCCGACACGCTTGCCGCCTTAAATAGCGGCGAGAACGCCGTTGCCGCCTTTCAAATTGACGGAAAACCCGTACGCGGCCGCAGCGTGCGCCTCGGCAGCGCGCTTGATGAGGCTTTGCGCGGTCACGATTATCCGGAAGCCGTGTCGCGCCTTTTGGGCGAAGCGGTATTGGTCGGCGCTCTGATGGCGCGGGCGCTGAAATTTGACGGCCGGCTTTTAGTGCAGGCCCACGGCACTAATGACGGCGCCGTCTCCATGATTATTGCCGATTGCACGACATCAGGCGATATCCGCGCCTATGCCCGTTACGATGAGCCGTCCCTTGAGCGCATTCTCTCGGAAGACCCAAACCCCAACGCTTACACATTGCTGGGCGGCGGGACGTTTGCCATGACCATTGACCAAGGTCCGGACATGGAAAACTATCAGGGCATTGCCTCTATAGAGGGCGAGAGCCTGGCCGATTGCGCGGAGCATTATTTTGATCAATCCGAGCAAATTCCGACCCGCATCCGCATGGCCGTCGGGCAGTTGCAAACGCCGGGGCAAGATCCCGTTTGGCGGGGCGGCGCGATAATGGTGCAACAAATTGCCGGCGATATGAGCCGCGGCGAGACCCTTGATGATTGGAATACCGCCCAAGCGCTTTTGAGTACAACCAAGGATTTGGAATTGATTGATCCGGATTTAGGCACGCCGGAACTTTTGTACCGCCTGTTCCATGAAGACGGCGTTCGGGTGCTGGGCTATGACAATGTGCAGGCGAAATGCAAATGCTCCCGCGAACGGCTGCACGCCTCTATTTCAGGGTTCCCGAAAACGGAGATCGACAGCATGTTTGAGGACGGAACAATATCTGCAAAGTGCGATTTCTGCGCGGCGAACTATGTCTTTGTGCCGGGCGATTTTGCGGATTGAACCTTTCGCGGGCGAAAGGCTCTTAGCTTAAATAATAATCATTCCCCCGGAATGATTATTATTTAAGCCCTCCAAAAACTCGGTGTCATCAAGACAAGCGCCGTAATAATCTCCAGCCGGCCCAGCAGCATGCCCAGCATTAATATCCATTTTGAAAGCGTCGGCAGGCTTTCAAAATTTCCGGCCGGCCCAATAATATCACCAAGCCCCGGCCCGACATTGGCAATGGCTGTTGCGGACGCGCTCCACGCTGTGATCGGGTCAAGCCCCGTCATAGACAAAAGCATGGCACCGACGGCAAAGCAGGCGAAAAACAAAAAGAAAAATCCCATTACGGAATAAACAACCGTTTCCGGCAGCGGGCCGCCATTATACCGCATCGGCGCAACGGCGTGAGGCCGTGGCATGCGAAACAGATAAGCGCGAAGCGCTTCAAAGGCGACTTGATACCGGAATATTTTTATTGAGCAGGCCGTACTGCCGGCGCAACCGCCAATAAACATAAAGCTGAAAAAAGCAGCCACGGCAAACGGCCCCCATGCATTATAATCGGCCGTCGCAAACCCGGTTCCGGTCACCACGGAAATCGTATTAAACGCCGCCAAGCGCAGGCCCTGTAGGCGCGGCATATCACTGCTGCTCCACAGAAAGATTGTAATGACCGCGATCAACGCCGCGACAACAATTAAAAAAGTGCGCATCTGGCTGTCCATGACGGCGGCGCGCGGACTGCCGCGCACAGCCATGAGGTAAACCCCAAACGGCAAAGCACCGGCCAGCATGAAAGCGATGCAGACAATATCAGCGCCGTTATCCATAAATCCGCCCAAAGAGGCATCAGACGTTGAATAACCGCCGGTCGCGATTGTCGTCATGGCGTGAGCAACGGCGTCAAACCCGCTCATCCCGACTAAAGAATAACCGATAGCGCACATGACCGTCAGGGCCAGATAAATCAAGCCGATCGCCGCCGCAATGCTGGCCGCTTTGGGCAGTATTTTCTCACTCATATCAGAGCTTTCCAGCCGAAAGAGCTGCATCCCGCCGATTTTCAGCATGGGCAAAATCGCCATAGCGGTCACAATAATCCCGACGCCGCCGATCCATTGCAAAAGCGCCCGCCAAATCAAAACGCCTTTGGGCATATCATCAAGGCCGGTGAACACGGTTGATCCGGTGGTCGTAATGCCGGACACAGATTCAAACAGGGCATCATTAAAGCCGACACCGATCGGAGCCAGATAAAGCGGCACAGCCGCGAAAAACGCCAGCGTAATCCAGGAAAACGTGGTCAGGATAAACGCGCCGCGCGCCCGCAAGTTTCGATCTTCGGTGCGGGCGGCAAACACCATAACCCCGCCGATCAGCAGCGTTACAATTGACGAGATTAGAAACGCCTGCCAGCTATTGTCTTTGTAAAGGAAGTCGACCCCGACAGGCACAAGCATCAAAGCCCCGAGGGCTGCGACCATCAGGCCGATCACAAAAAATACGGGGCGAAGATCCGGCATATTTCCCCATACGGCCTATTGCGCGCGGGGTAAAGCACCGCGTGGACGCCGCTAAGCGATTGCCCGCGGCGTCCCCCGCGACATCTGGGTCATAGTTTTTGTAATCATTTGCCGCTATACGCGCCTCTATGTTTGCAAACGTCGGTACATTTTTTCGCATGATGCGCACAGGCTGGGTTTTAATCCGCCACGACGCCCTTGTGCCCAAAGAATATGAAACCCTTGTTCCGGGGCCGGTAAAGTTTGTCGGCGGAGTCTCGCGAATTTTCTCTATTCGCAGTAAAAGCGAGAATCCGGGTAAGCGTTTTGCAACGGCGCTGGAAAAGCTTGGCCCGGCCTATATTAAATTCGGGCAAATCCTGTCCACGCGGGGTGACATGTTTGATCCGGTCTTTGCGCGTGGCCTGTCCCGATTAAAAGACAAAGTCCCGCCGTTTCCCATGAAGGTAGCCGAAGCTAAGCTGGAGTCCGAATGGGGCGAGCCGTGGCAAAATAAACTTATCAGCTTATCAGAGCCCGTCGCCGCCGCGTCTGTTGCCCAAGTCCACAAAGGCGTTTTGAAAAATGCCGATGGCAGCGCAGGGCCGGTCGTCGCGGTTAAAGTTTTGCGGCCCGACATACATGTCCGCATGGCCAAAGATTTACAGGTCATCACATTGGTTGCGAAAATGGCCCATAAATTTGTGCCTAACATACGCCGCCTTCAACCCATTGCCTTTGTTAAAGAAGCCAAGCGCGCTTTGTCGCTGGAACTGGACCTGCGCTTGGAAGCCGCCGCCGCCAGCGAAATGAGCGACATCGCCTTTGAGACCGGCCTGTTCACTGTGCCCGGCCTGCATTGGGATTTGGTCGAAAAAAACATCCTTGTAACCGATTGGGTAGACGGCATTGCCATGAGCGATGACGCCATATTGGAATTACCCATTGAGGAACGTCGCGCGCTGGCGACCAATGTCATCCAAAGTTTCCTCGCCTCTACCTTTGAATTTGGTGTTTTCCACGCCGACATGCACGAAGGTAATATGATCTATAGTCCGGACAAAAAATTAGTCCTGATTGATTTTGGCATTTTGGGTCGCCTTGGTAAAAAAGAAATCCGGTTTGAGATCGATACGCTCTATGGCTTTCTTCAGCGCGATTATTATAAAATCGCGCAGGTGCATTTTGATATCGGTTACGTTCCGCCCCATCACAGCATTGAAGATTTTGCCTCCGCGCTTCGGGCTGTCGGCGAGCCGATATTCGGGAAAAATGCCGAAGACGTGTCTATGGCCAAAGTGCTCTTACAGCTTTTGGAAATCACCGAATTATTCGACATGGAGCTGCAGCCGCAACTCCTCCTGCTCCAAAAAACCATGATGCAGTCCGAAGGCGTGGCGCGCAGATTGGACCCAAGCTTTGATATGTGGGAAGCGTCGCGCGCCATTGTTGAAAAAGCCGCCCGCGAAGAGCTGGGACCGCAGCGCTATATCGGTGATTTTTTGACCGACCTGACCCGCCTGCAAAAATCCATGAGCCAAATCCCTGACGCCATGGACAATATCACAGAGCTGTCGCGGGCCTGGGTCAACGGCGAAATTGATTTATCGACGGCGCCACAGTCAGAGGCCAAACCGGCGGATCGCAAAAAAATGCCGGGCGTGGTTTACGCTGCCGCCGGCGCAGCCATCGCCCTTGGCGGCGTCTGGGCGGCCAATAATTTATAGAGGTATTTATAGCGCGCTATACAGCCCGCCTAATCCTCTATAAACTCGCCCTATGAGCAAACGTATTCTCCTTATTATCGGCGGCGGCATTGCGGCCTATAAGTCGCTTTTCTTAATCCGGGTTTTGGCGCGGCGCGGAATAAAAACCCGCGTGATTATCACCAAGGGCGGGCAGCAATTTGTGACGCCCCTATCCGCCGGCAGCCTGTCCGGCGATATAGTCTACACCGATCTGTGGGACCTGACGGCTGAGGCGGAAATGGGTCATATTGAACTGTCGCGCAGCGCAGACTTAATTGTCGTCGCGCCGGCCACCGCCGACCTTATGGCCAAGGCGGCCCAAGGTCTGGCTAATGATTTAGCCTCCACCACACTTCTTGCGACTGACAAGCCTGTGCTCTACGCACCGGCCATGAATGTGCGCATGTATGACCACCCGGCCACGCAGCGAAATATGGAAACATTGCGCGCAGACGGCGCGCTGTTTGTCGGCCCTGACGCCGGCGAAATGGCTTGCGGCGAATTTGGCGACGGACGTATGGCCGAGCCGGAAGTCATTGCCGACGCTATCGAAGCCGCCATAGGCGCGCAGCCTCGCCCGCTGCTGGGCAAACATGTTTTAATCACCGCCGGTCCGACCCGCGAACCGATAGACCCGGTGCGCTACCTTTCCAATCATTCCAGCGGCAAGCAAGGCTATGCCATAGCGGAAAGTCTGGCGAAATTGGGGGCGCAGGTGACCCTTGTATCCGGACCGACCGGTTTGGATACGCCCGAAGACGTCACCCGCGTCAACATTGAGTCTGCCCGCGATATGCTGAGCGCGTGTGAAGCGGCTCTGCCGGCGGATGTGTTTATCGCCGTGGCGGCTGTGGCTGATTGGCGACCCGCAAAAGCCGGCGATAAAAAGGTCAAAAAAGCGGCCGGCGGTTTAGGCGCGCTGGAGCTTACGGAAAACCCGGATATTCTCAAGACATTGTCAAATGCCAAAAATCGCCCCGGCCTTGTGGTTGGCTTCGCGGCGGAAACCAATGACGTCATTGACCACGCCCGAGCCAAGTTGAAACGCAAAAACTGCGATTGGATTGTCGCCAATGATGTCTCCGGCGACGTTATGGGCGGGGATAACAACACAATGATATTAGTCACGCCGGACGGCGCAGACCCGTGGCCGAAAATGAGTAAAGCTGCGAGCGCAGACCGCCTCGCTCAAAAAATAGCGGAAAGCATTACAGAAATGAGTCTGACATGAAAATTGACGTAAAATTACTGCCGCATTTCGGCGATTTGCAATTGCCGAAATTTGAAACGGCTCTCGCGGCCGGCGCGGATATTCGCGCGGCTTTGGATAGCCCGATGACATTAGCCGCCGGTGGCCGCGCCCTTGTTCCGACCGGTTTAGCTATGGCTTTGCCGGCGGGTTTTGAGGCGCAAATCCGCCCGCGCTCCGGACTGGCCTATAAACACGGCGTAACCGTTCTTAATTCCCCGGGGACGATTGACGCCGATTATCGCGGCGAGGTCAAAGTCCTTTTGATTAATCACGGCGAGGCAGATTTTGTCATAGAGCGCGGTGAACGCATCGCCCAAATGATCATCGCCCCGATTACGCAGGCCGTCTTTACGGCAGTGGACGAGCTTACTGACACCGCACGCGGCGCCGGCGGATTTGGCTCTACGGGGGTGAAGTAAGGAGGCATGACGCGATATATTATTATTTCGTGGGCGATGATTTTGTTCGGTGTGGTTTTAGCAAGCTTGTCCATATCCGGGCCTGCATCCGCGCTCATGGCAGTCATGTATTTCTTTGGAAGTATGCTGATGATATTTCCCAATTTACTCTGGATTTATTTGGCGAATAAAGTCGCGTCTGCACGCTTGGAGCAAGCCCAATTAAGAATTATTACAGTTTTGCTGATTTATACTCTCATAGCCTTTTCAATTATATTTGGTGGCCTTGTCTATGCGAGTTCAACCCCAATCAATGAACTGACAGGCGGTCCTGCGGAAAATGTTTTATTGCTGCTCGGGTGTTCAGGTTTCATAACTTTGATTGCCGCCGGAATTTTCGCGTCCCGCAGCATTGTTGACGCAAGCGCTGCGCCGCATGTTGACAGAGGCGTGCGCATATTCGGGTACGCAGTCGGGTTTTTCTATATTGCCATTGGCATGTTTTTTATCGCGTCGAAGCTAAAGCAGTTAATTGAAGCAGACGCACTTCATTCCCAACCCTAACCATTTTCTCACCGGACATTGCCGCGCTGCGCGCCTATCTTGAGGCTTCACACTCAGGAGCTTTTATGACCGATCTCATTCGCGGTAAGATTTACGACAATATCATGCAAACCGTGGGCAATACGCCTTTGGTGCGCTTGCCCAATATTACCAAGGGCGTGGGCGCAGATTTGGTGTTCAAACTGGAGTTTTTCAATCCGATTGCCTCGGTCAAAGATCGGATTGGCCTTGCCATGATTGAAGGCCTGGAGGCATCAGGCAAGCTTAAACCCGGCGGCACAATCGTCGAGCCGACCTCCGGCAATACCGGTATCGGCGTCGCGTTCGCGGCGGCGGCCAAGGGCTATAAAGCGATCCTTGTCATGCCGGAGCAAATGAGCATTGAGCGCCGCAAAATGATGAAGCTTTTGGGCGCAGAGCTTGTGCTTACTGAAGCCGCCGGCGGTATTCC
Source organism: uncultured Robiginitomaculum sp. (assembly GCA_938015875.1). Classification (GTDB taxonomy): domain Bacteria; phylum Pseudomonadota; class Alphaproteobacteria; order Caulobacterales; family Maricaulaceae; genus Robiginitomaculum. The sequence goes on from CALLXE010000019.1 coordinate 14,284, forward strand.
GGGCGCTATGGCCAAGGCCGACGAGATTTGCGCCAAGACGCCGGGCGCAGTGCAGGCCGGGCAATTTGTTAACCCGGCCAATCCGCAAATCCATTATGATACGACGGGTCCGGAAATTTGGAATGATTGCGCCGGCGAGGTTGATGCCTTTATCGCAGGAGTCGGCACGGGCGGCACCCTTTCCGGCGCGGGAAAATTTCTCAAAGAGAAAAACCCCGACATTCAAATTATTGCCGTGGAGCCGGAAGGCAGCCCGATGATTTCCGAGGGCACAAAAGGCCCACATAAAATTCAAGGCATTGGCGCAGGATTTTTGCCGGACGTTCTAAGCATTGATCTGATTGATCGCGTGATTAAAGTCTCCAACGATGAAGCCTTCGGCACGGCCAAACATGTGGCCGCCATTGACGGCGTGCCCGTCGGTATCAGCTCCGGCGCGGCCATTGCTGCGGCAATTGTTGCCGGCAATTTACCTGAGATGAAAGGCAAGCGGATTGTTACGATCATTCCGAGTTTTGCCGAGCGTTATCTGTCAACACCTCTGTTTGATTAGCGAATATTCGCTTAAATCCGACCTTAAACCTTTAAACCCGTGCACGCGTACCTATATGTAACGCCGGAGGAAATTTAATGGCCAAACATACACAGACCTATAAGCCGAGCACCGGATTGGTGAAGCGCACGGAATTGACGCCGGAGCAAAAAGCCGGCGGCAATATGAAAATGTCGATGACATTGTCGCCCGAGCAGGGCTTGTCGCGTTACCTTTCCGAGATACGCAAGTTTCCGATGCTGAAACCGGAAGAAGAGTTCATGCTCGCGAAGAAATTCCAAAAAAGCGGGGACCCGGTCGCGGCAGAGCAAATGGTGACCTCACATTTACGGCTCGTGGCAAAGATTGCCATGGGCTATCGCGGCTACGGCCTGCCCATCGGAGAGGTGATTTCCGAAGGTAATGTCGGCCTGATGCAGGCGGTCAAAAAGTTTGATCCGGATAAGGGCTTTCGCCTGTCGACTTATGCCATGTGGTGGATTCGCGCCTCTATTCAGGAATATGTCTTGCGCTCTTGGTCGCTCGTTAAAATGGGCACAACTGCGGCACAGAAAAAACTGTTTTTCAATCTGCGCCGCATGAAGGGCGAAATGAAAGCCTTAGAAGAGGGTGATTTGCGTCCGGAGCATGTCGAGAAGATTGCCACAGCGCTCAACGTCAAAGAAAAAGAAGTGATCTCTATGAACCGCCGCATGACCGGCGGGGACGCGTCTCTTAATGTCACGGTTGGCGGTGAAGACGGCGGCGGGCAATGGCAGGACTGGCTGGAAGACGAAAACTTCGAAGGTCAGGACGACGTCCTTGGCGAAGCGCAGGAATATGACGCGCGCATGGAGTTAATGCGCGATGCCATGGCGGATTTGAATGACCGCGAACAGGATATTCTGACGCGCCGCCGGCTTTCCGATAATCCGGAAACGCTGGAAGAGTTAGCGCAAGTCTACAAAGTCTCCCGTGAGCGTATTCGCCAGATCGAAGCCCGCGCCTTTGAAAAGCTCCAAGCGGCTATGCTGAAAGCGGCAGAGCCGAAGGGCCTTTTGGAAAACCATTAGAGGCCTCACACGACTATGACCAAAAACAAATAAGGCCCCGGGCAATTGCTCGGGGCCTTTGGTTTTTCATATGCGTGAAAAATTCAAATATTACTTCATCAAGTCGATTTTAGTGCGCGGATAAGGCGTCGTCATTTTCGCTTTGCCCAAGGCTGTCAGCACTTGCTGTGGCAGGGAATAGCGAACATCGAAATAATGCGCGCCATCTGTAAAGGCGCGAACCAGAACTTCGGCAGCGCGCTCGGTCAGGTTTTCAACCTCAATAAAGGGCGCCGGGTCAGACTTAACATTTTCATTGGCCAGAACAGCCGCCAAGATAACTTTTTTAGCTTTGGCAATGTCATCATCATAAGCGATGTTAAACTTCATCTCAACGCCGCGAACCGGATGGTGGCTGTGATTGGTAATCTCTTCACCCCAAATTTTACCGTTCGGAATGATGATTTGTTGGTTGTCAAAGGTTTGTAAAATCGTCGTGAACAAAGATATTTCTTCGACATTACCGAATTTTCCGGCCGCATCGACGAAATCGCCGACTTTAAACGGACGGAAAAGCATCAACATCACGCCCGCCGCCAGATTGCTCAAAGAGCCCTGAAGCGCAAGACCCACAGCCAATGACGCTGCACCCAAGACAGCAATAATAGAGGTCGTTTCAACACCGAAGCGCCCCAAAATTGCTAAAATGACAAAGGCCATAATGACGTAGCGTACAATCGACGCCAAAAATTTAAACAGCGTTTCATCCAGATGCGGGCTTTTGACGCCCAGACCAACAATCAGTTTTTGTACGCGTTTTGACACCCAAAGGCCGGCTATTAATATAGCCAATGCGATTAAGACATTAATACCCATGTCCCAAATGCCGGATGTTTGCAGCCCTTCGACACTTAATTTACTTAAAAAGTTTTCCATTTCAGTCCCCAATAATAAAAGATAAATGCTTGTAGGCGTTCAACATGAACTCATTTTGAACGAGATGTTTGCCTTGCGATGGCACAGTGAATACGCCATTTTCTAAATATGAAAAATTCCATTACCGATATCACCCTTTATCATTACCCGGCGTCACGCAGTGCGCGGGTGAAATGGCTGCTGCATGAACTGCAATTGGCCGGAGCGATTTCAGAGTTTGAAACGATTAAACTCGATCTGATGAAGGGCGCAGGCATGACGCCGGGCTTTCTGGCCAAAAATCCAAACCATGCCGTCCCGGTGCTCGACATCGCTTATGATGACGGACGGACGCAGACAATGATTGAAAGCGGGGCCATGCTGTCATTCTTATCAGAGCAATATCCGGCGGCCGGTTTTGGCCCGGATATATCCGATCCGATTGCGCGCGCAGATTTTGCGCAAATGCTCTATTTCGGCGCGTCATGGATTGACATGATGCTTTGGCAAATTCGCCTGCACCGCGATCTGCTGCCGGACAAAATTAAAAGCGCCCCTACGGTCGAGATGTATATCGGAAAATTAAATAATGAAGTCTCACCGCAACTGATTAAGCGGCTGGAAAAACATGATTATATTTGCGGCGACACATTCACCGCCGCCGACATTTTGACCGGCCACAACATACAATGGGCCGGCTCATATGGCGCGTGCCGAGATGATGTTTTAAAAGCCTATATGAAGCGCCTGAAATCCCGCCCCGCCTACGCCCTCGCTTTTGCCGATGCAGCAGAGTTTGAAACCAAGCGGCCAAAGCGGGCTAGGCAATAAGGCTCGCGAGCACCCGGCGTTTACCGCTGAACGGACGCCGCCCGTGCATGACGATGAAATTATCGAGCAGGGCCACATCACCCGCTTGCCAATTTAAATCATAGGACAGCGCGTCGGCGATTTCTATGGCGTCTTGCATGACAGCCATATCTATCGGGCTGCCATCGCCGAATGTCACGGATTTTGATGGGTCATTGCGGGCGTCTTTCCATCCGCGAAAGGCCGCGATGAGTTGATTGAAAAACACTTTGCGCCCATCCGGGAGCGTTCTAACAGCGTCCAAAATCGGCGTGGTGACGCGAAGGGACTCATCTTTATTCCATTCAAAACGATAGCCCAAACCTCGCAGGCGTTTCTCCGCAGCCGGTTTATCAACCGCGCCCAGCGTATCGCGCCATGACCGCCCCTGGCCGCTATCGGGGTCCGGCGCAGGCGGCATGATATTCGTATAGCGCACGCCAAGGCTTTCAAATTTTTCCGCTGCGTCCGGCGCAATATCGCAAAGGCGCTCCCATAAAATATCACTGCGGCACAGCGGCGTCGCCCCGCCCTGCTCAGGCGCAATTTCGCAATAGAAAAACAGCTTAGCAGGATAGATCGGCGTCTGAGCCATTTCGTGATGCAGAAATATGGACACATCCGGCGGGGCTTCATTGGCGGTAAAAACGCGCGGGGTAATATTGACCCGCACCGCATTGGACAGGCTCTCGGCATAAGAAAATCCGTCTTCGCCATATGCGTTAATCGCGGCATCGAACGCCTTGGCATCCGGCACGTCAAAGCCGCGAAACAAGACGGTTCCGGAATTGGCCAAGCCGGCGTCGATTTTCGGTTTGTTAGCAGTGATGAAAGCGGGAAGATTGCCGGCCCCGGTTATGACGGACGGAAACGGACCGGCCGGATAAGATTGCTGCGTGGGGTGGGGCGTGAAGATGGTCATGGCGATCTTTCTGAAATTCAGGTTTTCGTCTTAACACCGCGTATTCAAATTTTGAACCTAATTAGATTCGTTGATCTTTTTATTTTAAATTTTTGGGAAAGCCTCCCGTCTGTAATCTTCTCCTTTGAGGAGAAGGTTACAGACGCAAAGATTTCCGGCGTTTCTGACGCCTACCCAAAGTCCAAATCCACGGGCAATCCGGTTTCAATCGACCGGTGCGCGGCAATCCCCATTTGCACGCTGCGCAGACCGTCAAGCGCAGACACGACCGGCGCGCCGCCGCTGATCAAGGCGCTGTGAAATGCGGTGAGTTGAAAGAACGTTGCGCCGTGATGACTGCCGGCCTTCAAGGCGGCCTCATCAGTTTCGACAGATTCAATCTCCACTTTTTTGGGATTATTAAACCCGGTCCTTGGCGACCAAATGACGTTACCGCTTGGGATTTTGACCTCTAATTTTCCGACCTCGCCCAGAGCGTAAATCTCTTCCTGCTCCTCGCTGCCATCGGCGAACATGCATAAATCCAGTACGGCGCGGCTGCCTGATTTGAAATCAACAATGACATAAGCATTATCTAAAATATCCGGCGTGCGGCCGGCGTAACGCTCATCAAGATGGTTCACATCCATCGCGCCCGAGGCGTAAATCCGCACCGGTTCTTCGCGCATGATGACGCGCATCAGGTCAAAAAAGTGACAACATTTTTCCGTCAACGTCCCGCCGGTGTTCTCGCTAAACCGGTTCCAATCGCCGACTTTGGGAAGGAACGGAAATCTGTGCTCGCGTATGGACAGCATTTTAATGCTGCCCGCTTCGCCGCTATGGACGCGCTCAATAAACCGCGCGACCGGCGGCATATAGCGATATTCCAAACCGGTCCAAAACAGGGCGTCGCGCCCGGCCACTTTATCGACTAAATCTTGGGCGTGCTCTACGGTGGTGCAAAGGGGTTTTTCACAGAGTATCGCAATGGGCAAATCAATTAAATCAGAGACAATGGCGTGATGGGTAAAATTGGGCGAGGCGATAATTACCGCGTTCAAATTTTCCGCCCGAACCATGTCCATATGATCAGCGTAAGTTGCGACACCCTCAAACCCGGCCATAGCGCAAATTTGCAATCCGGTGACCAAAGAATTTGGCGTGATATCTGACATAGCGACCAATTGCGCCCCGTCAATCAGGGCAAGGTTCATGATATGCTCATAGCCCATCATGCCCGCCCCGATCAGGCCATAGCGTTTATCGGGGCGTTTAGCAGCCATTTGGTTTACGCGCCGCGTTGTACCAGATTTAAAAACCGGTCTTGCAGGGCGGGGTTTGTTTTAAACTCGCCTGTGAACCGGGTTGTGATGGTCGAGACATTGGGCTGATGCACGCCGCGCGTCGACATACATTCGTGCACAGCATCGATCATAATGGCGGTGCCGCGCGGTTTCAGCGCGTCATCAATCGCCTGCGCGATTTGCGCGGTCATGGTTTCTTGGGTCTGGAGGCGCTTGGCGAAAATCTCAACCACCTTGGCGAGCTTGGAAATGCCGACGACTTTATCGGTGGGGAGATAGGCCACATGAGCTGTGCCGAGGAACGGCGCGATGTGATGCTCGCAATGGCTCTCAACCGCGATAGAGCGCAGAACCACCATATCGTCATATCCTGACACGTCCTCAAACACGCGCGAGAGAACCGCCGCCGGGTCTTTGTCATATCCCGAGAACCATTCCTTATAGGCATTAACCACGCGTTTGGGCGTGTCTTTCAATCCTTCGCGGTTCGGATTATCTCCGGCCCAAGCCAGCAGAGTCCGCACGGCGGCCTCGGCCTCTTGAACGGTGGGGCGCGGATAATCCGGAACGGATTTCAAAACGGGCTTGGCTTTTTTTTCGGTGCTCATATCGGTCTCTTGTCGCTTTGCCCGTCTTATATGGGAGGATTGTATAGAAAGGCGAGTCTAAACTGCTTACGCAGGGC
>CALLXE010000020.1 GCA_938015875.1 uncultured Robiginitomaculum sp.
TACTCTTCCGTCCGCCTTGATATTCGCCGTATTGGTGCCATCAAGCAGCGCGACGAAATTGTCGGCAACCAAACCCGGGTTAAAGTCGTGAAAAACAAAGTGGCGGCGCCGTTCCGTCAGGTTGAATTTGATATTATGTACGGCGAAGGCATTTCTAAAACCGGCGAACTTATCGATCTGGGTGTTAAAGCTGAAATCGTTGAAAAGTCCGGCTCCTGGTACAGCTATAACTCTGAACGTTTGGGGCAGGGCCGTGAAAGCGTGCGTCAATTCCTTCTGCAAAATCCGGATATTGCGGATGACATTGAACAGCGTATCCGCGCCAATGAAGGCCTTTTGGGCGAAGAACTGTTGGTGCCGAAAGAAGAGCCGGTTGACGAAATTGCCGTTGGTGATATTGCCGGCTAGACTTTTGTCCTGTTTAATCTGAATTACGGGCGTAAATCGGCTGTAAATCGTCTTAAAAGTTAATTGAGCGCTTGGCACTGCCGGGCGCTCTTTCTATATCAGAGACTTACGATTTACGTCCGGCGACGCAGCGGCATGAAATTGCTGTTTCAATCGCCGGCATATGAGGTCACCTATGACAAGTTTACGCGATATTCGTTCAGAGTTTTTAGGCTTTTTTGAGAGCCAAGATCACAGCATTGTGCGATCGGCTCCGCTGGTTCCTGATAATGATCCCACGCTTCTGTTTGTGAATGCAGGCATGGTGCCGTTTAAAAACTATTTTACCGGCGCAGAAACAGCCCCGTACAGCCGTGCAACAACATCGCAAAAATGCGTACGCGCCGGCGGTAAACATAATGACTTGGATAATGTCGGCTACACGGCGCGTCACCATACATTTTTTGAAATGCTGGGGAATTTTTCTTTCGGGGACTATTTCAAAGAAGACGCTATTAAATTTGGCTGGGATTTGGTCACGAAAGACTTTGGCCTTCCTAAAGATAAACTGCTGGTTACAGTTTACGGCGAAGACGAAGACGCCGCCGATATCTGGAAAAAGGTCGCCGGCTTGCCGTCTGATCGCATTATTCCGATCTCCACGTCTGATAACTTTTGGTCCATGGGTGATACCGGGCCTTGCGGGCCGTGCAGCGAAATTTTCTTTGATCACGGGGACAAGGTCGCAGGCGGCCCTCCGGGGGCAGCGGATGAAGACGGCGACCGTTTTATTGAAATTTGGAATCTCGTCTTCATGCAATATGAAAAGCACGCGGACGGCTCTCAAACCGATCTGCCTAAACCGTCCATCGATACCGGCATGGGCCTTGAGCGCATCGCGGCCATCCTCCAGGGGCAGCATAATAATTACGACATTGATCTGTTTAAAGCCCTGATTGGAAACTCCGTTGATTTGACCGGTGTTGCAGCAAGCGGAGACGCTAAGTTCTCCCACCGCGTTATTGCTGACCATCTGCGCAGCTGTTCATTTTTAATGGCTGATGGCGTCTCGCCTTCCAATGAAGGCCGCGGATATGTTCTGCGCCGCATCATGCGCCGCGCCATGCGCCACGCGCATATATTAGGCACAAAAGACCCGCTTATGCACCGTCTTGTTCCGGCTTTGGTCAATGAAATGGGTGAGGCATTCCCCGAATTAAGCCGCGCCCAAGCTTCAATTGAAGCAAGTTTTGAGCAAGAAGAGGTTCGCTTCCGCCGGACACTGTCACGCGGAGCCGGCTTGCTTGATGAAGCAACAGCGGACTTGAAAGACGGTGACGTGCTTCCCGGGGACGTGGCGTTTAAGCTTTACGACACATACGGATTTCCGCTCGATTTGACCCAAGACGCTGTGCGCTCGAAAGGTCTGACCGTTGATACAGTCGGTTTTGACGCAGCCATGACGCAGCAAAAAGAAGACTCTCGCGCAGGCTCTAATTTCAGCAGCGGTGATTCGGATGCAATCTGGCTGCAAATTCGCGAAGCCTCGGGCGCAACGCAGTTTACAGGCTATGGAAAGACTGATGGCACCGGAACCGTGGTTGCCATTGCAGACGGCGGGGACATTGTTGCCTCAGCTTCCGGCGGCGCGGTGAATATCGTTTTTGATCAAACCCCGTTCTACGCCGAAAGCGGCGGTCAGGCGGGCGATAAAGGCCGCGTCACCTTTGACAACGGCTCTGTTTTCGATGTTACTGATGTTCAGAAGAAAGCCGGCGATGTCCACGTTTTGGTCGGCACGCTGTCCGGCAGCATTAAGACCGGGGACAGCGCGGCGCAATCCGTTGACCCTGATATTCGCGCCGCAACGATGGCCAATCACAGCGCGACCCATTTATTGCACGAAGCTTTGCGAAATGTGTTGGGCGATCACGTGACGCAGAAAGGCCAAATGGTTGACGGAGAACGTATTCGTTTTGACATATCCCATGGCGGCGTAGTTTCGCGCGCGGAAATTGCCGAGGTAGAAGCTGAAGTGAACGCTGTTATTCGCCAAAACGCGGCGGCGAAAACAGAGCTGATGAGTCCTGAGGCGGCAATGGACGCCGGGGCGACAGCCTTGTTCGGCGAGAAATATGGCGATGAAGTGCGCGTATTGGCGCTGGGCAATCCGCTTGGCGACGCCGTAAAACCATACTCAATTGAGCTTTGCGGCGGTACGCATGTGGAGCGCACGGGCGACATTGCTTTGTTCAAAGTCGTCTCCGAGAGTGCGGTCGCGGCCGGAATTCGCCGAATTGAAGCGGTGACCGGTGAAGCCGCCCGGCAGTATCTGGAAGCGCAAGCCGGCTATGCCCGCGCTGTCGCTGACAGCTTGAAGGTAAAACCGGAAAGCATATCCGATCGCGTCACAGGGTTGATGGGCGAAAAACGTCAACTTGAAAAAGACCTGTCAGAGGCGAAAAAGCAAATCGCCCTTGGCGGCGGCAGCGGAAAATCCGAGTCAGAGACCATTAACGGCGTTAAGTTTATGGGCCGGGTTTTGGACGGCGTATCCGGAAAAGATCTGCGCGCTATGCTCAATGAACAGGGCTCGGCGATCGGCTCAGGCATTGTGGCATTTGTGGCAAAAGATGACGGCAAAGTCGCCGTCGGCGTTGTCGTGACGGATGATTTGATCGGTACATATTCCGCGGTTGATTTGGTCAATGCAGGCGCGGAGAAAGTCGGTGGACGCGGCGGCGGCAAGCCCGGCATGGCGCAGGCCGGCGGCAATAATGTTGAGGGCGCAGATGACGCGCTTGCGGCGATTAAAGCGGCTCTGGGTTGATATATTTGAGACAGGCAATTTATAAAGACGTTAAAGATGACTGCAAAATGGAAAGAATTGATCGCATCCCTGTTGATTTTTCAAATCATCTTTTCTGTGCCAATGTATAACTTTGATAACACGGCCCTTTATCTCGCCCGTTTAAACTGCAACGCAGATTGGTGCGAAAGCCGGGCCCTCGGATATGTCCTGACCAATCAGGGGGCATGGGATACGCATGTTGTGTTTTTGGAACTGACCGCTATTTTGGTTATTTTAACGGCATAATATGGGGGGGAAATGCGATGTCTCGGCATAAAAAACCTTTGAAGACTGACGCCCATCAACCATGCAATATCACCGATAAGGAAAGTTGAATGTCTGACCATCATAAAATTCACTATATCGAACTGCCTGCAACAAACCTTGCGGCGATGAAATCATTCTACGGGGACGTATTTGGGTGGACGTTTACCGATTACGGGCCGAGCTATGCTGCGTTTCACGGGGCCGGCATTGAAGGCGGGTTTGACGCCGATGCGGGCCGGCGCAAGCCGTCTGATATGGGATCACTGATTGTATTGTTCTCCGGTGACCTTGTCAGCAGCCTCAAAGCTGTAGAGGCCGGAGGCGCAAAAATATCCGTGCCAATTTTTGAATTTCCCGGCGGCAAACGATTTCATTTTATTGATCCGAGCGGAAATGAACTGGCGATATGGACAACGCTTTAGAGGGCATGAAAAAACCGGGTTTTATAAATCCGCATCGATTGTCAGGTCGTTACACTAACAGGTAAGGCGGGGCCTGCGGCCCCCTCCTAACCCTTCCTTAACCCTGTTTTCTTACACGCAGATATGGGATTTAAGCGATATTTTGTGCCATGCGCGGCGGCGCTTGGGTTACTCGCTGCGGTGACTTCCGGGTCTGCGGCGTACGCTGCTGCGGTTGATAAACCGTTTTTTCGCGCCGGCTCCGTTGTCATTGTGTGGGGCGGTAGCGGGTTTTACGAAGGCAATTGGGAAGCCCCGGTGGCGAGTGATTTCTATCTGCTGGATAATGTGCCATCCGGGCAGGCGGGTAATGACATCATCTCCGGCGATGTGTTTACGGTAAACTTCCCGTTTGATCCGATTTCCGATGGGACAAGCGGCGGGTGGCCGTTTGAAATTACCGGCGAGACCTTTGGTGGTAATTATACGAATAACCCGTCTTTTCAAATGCTTGACGCAAATGATGCCTATAGTGCCTTTGGTTTGGATGCGGATACGGATATTGACCTTTTGGGAAATCAGGTTCGGTTTTCTTGGTTCTTTGTCGCGTCCAATACGGCCTTTGATATTTATGGAGAGGCGAGCGATTTGACCGCAACCGGGGATTTCGGTGCGCTCGATTATGATAATATCCGCTTTAATTTATATTCTTATTCTCCTGCGTCCCCCTCTATCGGGCAATTATCCCAAGACCCCGGCGTGGGCGGGGGCGGGGTTGTCTTGGGCCAAAACGGCCCGCTTGCGACCCTTGACGATATGGCGGCAGGGCCGACCAAAGTATTTGACGGCGGGCGGCGCACGGCTCGCGCCCGCGGCAGCATCGCGCAACAATCGGCCGGTTTTGCCAGTGTTTACCGCCTGCGCGGCGCGCCGGTGAACGGCAATAATTACGATTTATCGATGGGCACGGGGATATTATCGGCGGATGTCACCTATTCGATTTACGCGCCGTAGGGGCGGACTTAACTAAAGCTGCCGCTTTCAAAGGCCTTGTTCTTTTTTCAGGCGCGTTCAATTTGTAAAACCGAAGCGTTTGGAAAAGCCGATAACGGCCGTTAAGCCCTCTGTGGATCCGGTTTCGGCCGATAATATCGGGCTTCTTTCTAAGTCATCGACATATTTGCGATAAGAAGTCAAAGCGATCACTTCCCAATCCTTTTTGAGGGGATATTGCAGGACTAAGGTCGCCGTATTGGCATATACGCCGCTGCTGACGCTGCTTGTGCTGAAGGCGGCCGCGCCGGCCTGTTGCGGTGTAATGCCGAAATAGCTTTGATTATAGTCATCACTACCCCAATTCGCCGTGTAACCGGCCGTGAGGGATCCTTCGCCGACCGGCAGGCGTGTGCCGATTGTGACGTCAAGTTTCGATCCGTCCGTGCCGTCAAACACGTCTTTGCCGCCTTCAATACGAACGCCGACAGGCCCGAGGCGTATGCGGGAATAGGCGCCCGCATATAAGCTGCCGTCCAAATCTCCGAGGCCTGAAAGCTCTGCGGCTTCGTCTTCCTGACGGCCAAATTCGTAATTTATTTGCGGGCCGGCTTTAATGCCCCAAGCCCAAAGCCCGTCTCCGGACAGATAGTCGATAAGGGAATAGCTTGCGGTGAACGGGATGAAGTCAAAGCCTTTGTAATTATAGACCTCGAAATAGGGCAGCACCCGTGTTTGCTGCGCGTCGGCGCCCACGTAATTTGGCGCGCTCAGGGCGACAAGACCGAGGGAGACGCTGCCGTCTTTGCTGTTTTCTACGCGGGGAACGGAGACGGTTTGCGCGGCCACGCTGTGGCCAAAACATAGAAGGGACGCAGCGAGCGTCAGGCGGATAGTGTTCATAGCAAAAATTTCCTTGTGTGTGTTCAATACGCTCCTCCTTATATTGCGGTTACTTGCACCGGCCGCAATTGACGCTTTTGTGATGTGGCGCGCCTTGGCCGGTACGCGCGGGCGCTCTTAAGGCCCGTCCATGCCGGATTAAACATTGAATTTAAGCCCCACTGATATAGACAGAGCACGCTGCGCTTGCGCGCCATAAAACGGCGCAGCGTTGACATAATTTAAACCCCCCGGAAGGTTAAAAGACATGACACAGACGACGCCCGATATTATCTATACAATCGTTGACGAAGCCCCCGAATTGGCGCGAAATTCGCTCTTGCCAATCATTTCATCGTTTGCGGGCGCGGCAGGCATTAATATCGAAACGCGGGACATCTCGCTGGCGGCGCGCATTTTGTCATTGTTTCCGGATATGCTTTCCGATGCGCAGTATGTGTCTGACGATCTGGCGGATCTTGGTAAATTGGTGAAAACGCCCGATGCCAATGTCATTAAATTGCCGAATATTTCTGCGTCTGTGCCGCAATTGCTCGAGGCGATTACGGAGCTGCAATCCAAAGGGTTTGCAATACCGGACTATCCTGCTGATCCGCAAACCGCGCAAGAGAAAGTCGTGCGCGCGCAATATGACAAGGTCAAAGGCTCTGCCGTGAACCCGGTTTTGCGCGAAGGTAACTCCGATCGCCGCTCGGCGAAAGCCGTAAAGGCTTACGCCAAGTTGAACCCGCACCGCATGGGCGAATGGACAGCGGATAACAAAACAAGCGTTGCGTCTATGCCCGGTGATGATTTTTTCGCCAATGAGAAGTCTGTCACGATTACAGACGCCCAAGCCGGCAGCGCGACAATAGTCTTCACAGCTAAAGATGGCAGCGAAACGGTCTTAAAAGACGGACTGTCCTACGACGCAGGCACTATTGTTGACGGGACATTTATGTCCGCCAAGGCTTTGCGCGCCTATATTCAAAAAGAAGTCGCGACGACTCCCGCCGGCGTATTGTTCTCTGTCCACCTGAAAGCCACGATGATGAAGGTCTCTGACCCGATTATCTTCGGGCATTTCGTGTCTGTTTATTTGGAAGATTTCCTCGCAAAGCACGGTGACGCGATTGATTTTAATCCAAATTCCGGCATTGGCGCTTTGGAAAATATTATTGCCGGCAATAGCGAGATGGAAGCGGATTTAAAAGCGGCTCTGGCGGCCAAGCCGCCGCTTTACATGGTGGACTCTGATAAAGGCATCACCAATCTGCACGTCTCATCCGACGTGATTATCGATGCGTCTATGCCTGCGGTTATCAAAGCCGGCGGTATCGGTTGGGGGGCGGACGGAAAGCCGGCCAATACAAAGTGCTGTATTCCGGATAATTGCTACGCGCCCGTATATGACGAGTCCGTTGAGTTTTTTAAAGCCAATGGCAAGCTTGACGTGACGACCTGCGGGGCCGTTTCCAATGTTGGCCTGATGGCGCAAAAAGCCGAAGAATATGGTTCGCATCCCACAACATTTACCGCGCCGGCGGACGGCACGATGGCGATTATTTTAGGCGGCGGCGAAACAATTTTCAGCCACAACGTCGAGGCGGGCGATATTTGGCGCTCTTGTACAGCCAAAAAAGATCCGATCCTGGACTGGATTAAGCTGGGTATTGAGCGCTTTGACGCCACAGGCAAAGGCGCGTTCTGGCTTGACGAAAACCGCGCCCATGACGCGCAGCTGATTAAATACGTCACCCCCGCCTTAGAGCAGGCCGGCAAGAGCATTGCCATCCTCGCCCCGCGCGAAGCGACCCGTTATACGCTCGAAGAAATGGTCAAAGGCGATGATGTTGTTACCATTACGGGCAATGTTTTGCGCGATTATCTGACGGATTTATTCCCGATTTTAGAGCTCGGCACATCCGCGAAAATGCTTTCTATCGTCAAATTGATGAATGGCGGCGGCCTGTTTGAAACCGGGGCCGGCGGCTCTGCACCCAAACATGTGCAGCAGCTTCAAGAGGAAAACCATTTGCGCTGGGACAGCCTCGGCGAGTTTTGTGCGCTGGGCGAGAGCTTTAATTTCCTGGCGACCAAAGACCGTCCCAAAGCGGCTGTGCTCGGCGAAGCGGTAGAGCGCGCCACGCAGCTTTTACTGGTTGAGGGGCAATCCCCGGGCCGCAAGGTCGGCGATAATGACAACCGCACATCCCATTATTGGTTTGCACGCTATTGGGCCGAAGCGATTGCGCTGCAATATGACGACAAAGACTTAAAAGCGCATTTTGAAAAAATCGCGGCGGCTCTGGTTGAGAATGAGGATAAAATTCTCGAAGAGCTGATGATGTCCGAAGGACAGCCTGCGGATATGGGCGGGTATTACCGCGCCGATGCCGGCAAAGTCACATCCATCATGCGGCCGTCAGAGACGTTTAATGAGATTATCGGGTAATAAAAAAGGGGTCGTCCGCATTTGCCGGCGACCCCTTTTTTGATTTAAAAATGCGGCCCGCCGGGCTGCATTTTTTTTACCCCATTTTCTTTTCAAAGTTTTCCGCAATCGCTTCCAGATAGCCCGTGGTCGAGAGCCAGCCTTGGTCGGGGCCAACAAGCAGAGCGAGATCTTTGGTCATTTGACCTTGTTCAATAGACTCAACCGTAGTTTTCTCAA
>CALLXE010000021.1 GCA_938015875.1 uncultured Robiginitomaculum sp.
GCAAAATCCTCAGAATAATTGTCATTAGCAATTATAATAGTTGAGCATTTATCGGTGCTCACACGAACGAAAGCTAACATCTTTAGACGTCTGTCGATCCTATTTCGGCCCCAGTGAAAAGCCCTCTCTAATCCGTGGAGAAAAGTGAGAGCTTATGGTGGAGCCGTCGGGTACCGCCCCCGAGTCCAGTCCGCTTATTACATGCGCGTTTATCGTCATATCTGGCAAGCCAGCCTCAATAACATGGGGGAGGCCGGGTCGAGTTGCAACAGGAAAGCGCAAAACTCTGCGAAATTTCGCAGCCCCCTCACACGGCGACATTGTTTTTGGCCGGTGTTTTTGGCCGCCTCGAAACAGTCGAAGT
Source organism: uncultured Robiginitomaculum sp. (assembly GCA_938015875.1). GTDB lineage: Bacteria > Pseudomonadota > Alphaproteobacteria > Caulobacterales > Maricaulaceae > Robiginitomaculum. The sequence goes on from CALLXE010000021.1 coordinate 365, forward strand.
TTTTGGACAGCTTGCGTTCAGCTTTGGCGTTTTATGGTTGATTTGCCGAAACGGGGAAGCAGAGATTTCAGCGCAGAGTGAAACCTGATTCAAAAATTCGCGTAATCTGGTTGCCCGACGTTGCACCGAGCGGAGGTGAGGTTTAGGCACCCGCTGGGAGGAGTCGCAAATTTCAATCGTCGCCACAGCTGAAATCCTGGATCACCTCGAAAGCCTTGTTGCCTTTGATACGCGCAATGGGTCAGGAGATGAGATCGTTTGCGTGCGCTATTTGGAAGAGACCCTAGCGCGGTTTTCCCCCGATTCCCTTTATGTCGATCAAGTCCCGCGGTCGCGCGGCAAACGCGATTCTGCCTATGTGCTCGCAATCTGGGGGCAACCGGAGACGCTGCTCAATGTGCATATTGATACCGTGCCGAGCGGGGACGGTTGGACAGGGGATCCGCTGACGCTGAGGCGTGAGGCCGACCGCGTTATCGGATTGGGTACCAGCGATATCAAGGGCGCAGCCGCCTGTATTCTGGCCGCGCTTGAAACCATCACCCCGCAAAATGTCGCCGTCTTGTTTTCGGGCGATGAAGAGCATGGCAGTGAAGTCATGCCCGCCGTTATTGCCTCCGGAGGCGTTTCAGAGGTGAGGCGAGCTATTGTGTGCGAGCCGACCTCCTGCCGCGTTGGCCGCGCTCATCGCGGGATGTTGGCCATATCTGCGGGGTTTGCAGGTCCGGGCGGGCATAGTTCGCTCTCCGATATAACGCCGCGTCCATTGCTAGAGGCCGCGCGTTTGGCGGCCAGGGTTGGCGATTATGCGGATGAACATCTGGAATTTGGAACGGCCCCGTTCAAAGGCCTCTGCGTTAATATTGGCGATATAGAGAGCGACGGCGCCTATAACGTCATTCCGACAACGGCGAAACTCTGGCTATCCTTACGCCCGCCGCCCGGTGATGATGTGCGGCAGCGCGAAGCGGATATATATGCGCTGGGCGAGGGGGCCGAATTGGATACGATTGTCGCGTTCAAACCCTTTGCCACGAAAGATATGGCGGCCTTTGCCGATGTATTTGGCGAGACAGACATCGTTGATCTGCCCTATTGGACGGAAGCCGCTATGCTGAGCGAAGCGGGGATTAATACGGTGGTTTACGGTCCCGGCAATTTGGAACAGGCGCATAAACCCGATGAATATGTGGAGATTGCGCAGCTGGAAGCGGCCACCGCGCTTTATGCTAAAGCGTTGCAAGGCGGTGTGTCATGAGCGTACGGGAAACGGTCTTGCAAAGCTTATCCGCCGTCGGGGCGCAGCATGAAGCCAAATTTTACGCTGACCTTTTCGCGCGGCAGGACGCAGAAACGTTTGCAATGATTGTGCTGGACCCCCGCTGTTTGAAAAACCCATTGCTGGAGGCGTTAATTGCGGCCTTGCGCATTTTATCCAACCTGCAACTGAGTCCCACTTTGGTGGTCGGCGCTTTGGAAGATGGCCGAACCTCGGCTAAATTCCAGGCGCAAAGGTTGTCACGGGATTTAGACAAATCGGGTGTGCGGGCGACCAAGCTAAACACGGCGAGTTATGGCCTCATAAAAGAGGTCCAAAAAGCGTCGCGGGGCGGGAAAATGCCAATCTTGGAAATGACCGATAGGCGCGGAAAAATGAACCTCTCCGCTTTGGTGAAAGCGCTACAACCCAATAAAATTATTTTCCTGCAACCCTCGGGAGGGCTGATAAAGGATGGGACGCGTTGCGCAAATCTGACCATCGCAAGTCTACCGGACTTCATGCAGTCCCAGTCTTTTTCTGCCGGACAAATTCGGTTTTTGGATTGTGTGTTGGAGCTCGAAAAATCCGCTCAAGCCCGGCGGAGCTATGTCATTGCCTCGCCGCTTAACCTGCTGGGTGAATTATTCACGACGCGCGGGACGGGGACACTTATTCGCCGCGCGGTTCAATTTAAAACCGGTAAATCCTTTAAATCCTTTTCAAAGCCCGAGCTCACCCGCGCCCTTGAAACGGCTTTTGAGAAACGTTTGAAACCGACTTTTTTTGACACCCCGCTTTACGCGGGATTTGTTGAAGGGGATTATCGCGGCGGCGCTTTGTTCAAGGAGCAGGCCGGTCTGCCCTATCTGTCGAAATTCTTTGTGACACGCGAGGCGCGCGGCGATGGGATTGCGCGCGATATATGGGAAACGGCCTGCGAGGCTGTGCCGTCTTTCCTTTGGCGCTCGCGCATGGGGAACCCCTTTAACGCGTGGTATATGCGTAAGTGCGACGGAATGCAGCGGTCCGGGGATTGGCGAATATTTTGGAAAGGATTAGACGCTACAGACATCGGAGATGCGATAGCCGCTGCGGCTGCCGCCCCTGACGATTTTATTGCTTAAGCCATTGAAAGATCTAACCCCCCATGACTTTACATATCAACGCCGCCTTTGATTCCGGAAACATTATCGTCGAGGCAGCAGATGACCCTGCTGATATTCGTCTTTCCATTCGCAAAGACAGCGGGTCGCATTTTTACCAATGGTTTCATTTTCGCGCGACGGGCGCGAAAGAGACGCCGTGCACCTTTCGAATTACAAATGCGGCCGGAGCCGCTTTTTCAAAAGCGTGGGAGGGTTACCGCGTTGCCGCCAGTTACGACCGCGAGACATGGTTTCGCATTGATGCCACCCGCTATGAAAACGGGCACTTGATTTGGGATCATGCGCCGGAACAAGACAGCGTTTATTACGCCTATTTCGCGCCCTATTCGATGGAACGTCATGCCGATCTGATCGCTGACTGCCTGCAATATGACGGGGTGTCTTTGGACGTTCTCGGCACGTCGTTGGACGGTCAAACGATTGACTGCCTGCGTGTGGGTGAGGGCGGCAAAATAATTTGGGTCATTGCCCGTCAACATCCCGGTGAGAGCATGGCGGAATGGTGGATGGAAGGTTTCCTCGCGCGCTTGCTCGATGAAGAAGATGAGGTCGCGCAGCAGCTACGCAAAGACGCGACCTTCCGCATCGTGCCAAATATGAACCCCGACGGGTCGCGTCGCGGCAACCTGCGTACCAATGCAGCAGGCGCAAATCTCAACCGGGAGTGGGGCGTTTGCACGGCTGAAACCTCTCCGGAAGTTTTGCACACGATTGCGGCTATGGATGCGGAAAAGCCTGTTCTCTGCCTCGATGTTCACGGAGATGAAGCTCTGCCTTATAATTTCATCGCGGGCGCAGAAGGCATTCCGGGATATACGGATAAACAAGCCAAAGACCTCGCGGATTTTCTGGACGCTTATAAGCGGGCGTCATCCGATTTTCAGACCAAACATGGCTATGGGTTGAGCGCGCCGGGGACAGGGAATTTGACAATGTGTACGAATTTCACGGCCCACCGATATGACTGTCTCGCGATGACATTGGAAATGCCGTTTAAAGATAATGCGGATGCCCCGGATGCGGGTGTTGGATGGAGCCCGGACCGCAGCGCGCAACTCGGCAGTGCCGTATTGGACGCTTTCGCGGATATGATGGAGCAGCTCTAGCTGTCTTTCCCGCTCGCCCAAATCAAAACGGCAAAGAATGTCGCGGCGAGCAGGATAGGATTTTCATGCAAGAGAAGACATGCAGGATGGCCTTCATGATCAAGGCTGTTCGTTGTCTTGTTGTGAATTAAAAAATACCAGAGGATAAATCCGGCAATTAACGCGAGCCCGGTCAACATTATGCCGATGACCAATTTACGGGCCGGATTGGGTGGGTCTATGATGTCATCAAAGGCATCCATTGTCTTGATGATACCGGAAATTTCTTTAAGTCTTCATTAATGCAACAATATCTCGATCTTCTGAAACACGTGATGGACATGGGTGTGGACCGCGGCGACCGTACGGGGACGGGCACACGCGGCGTGTTTGGCTATCAGATGCGCTTTGATCTGTCGGAAGGCTTTCCAATGGTCACGACGAAGAAGCTGCACAAGAAATCCATCGTGCATGAGCTCATCTGGTTTCTCGCCGGTGATACAAATATCAAATATTTGCAGGATAACAAAGTCCGGATTTGGGATGAATGGGCGGATGAAAAAGGTGATCTTGGCCCGGTCTATGGCAAGCAGTGGCGACGCTGGGAGGGGCCGGAAGGCAAAGTCATTGATCAAGTTAAAAACGTTGTCGAAGCTATTAAAAACAACCCCAATTCTCGCCGTCATATTGTCAGCGCGTGGAACCCCGCCGATGTCGACGATATGGCGCTACCGCCGTGTCACTGTCTGTTTCAGTTTCACGTCGCGAATGGAAAGTTATCCTGTCAGCTCTATCAACGCAGCGCGGATATTTTCCTCGGCGTGCCGTTTAATATCGCCAGCTATGCACTGCTCGTGCACATGATGGCGCAGGTCTGTGATTTAGAAGTCGGCGACTTCGTCCACACCTTCGGCGACGCCCACATCTACTCAAACCATTTTGAGCAGGTGGAGTTGCAGCTCTCTCGCGAACCGATGCCGCTGCCGCGTTTGAAGTTGAACCCTGATGTGACGGAGATTGACGGGTTCTCGTATGAGGACGTGAAGATTTTGGGATATAAGGCGCATCCGCATATTGCTGGGAAAGTGGCGGTTTAGCGTTTGAGAGTAAATTTAAACAATAAATCGATTGAATATTTAGCCAATATTATCGCAGGCGAAGAAGGTTTGTCCCCTTATAGATCTGGTCCAAAATTGATTGCATTTTTTCGAGACTTCGGCGAGCGCGATTTGTATGGAAACGATTTTGGGTCCCGCGTTCCTTACGTCATTGGAAAAATACAAAAATTGAACGGTACTGACCATATCAAAGGTATAATTGAATCTGCTTTTGACTATTTCGATAACCACGACCTTGATCCTAAACCCCAAGCGGAAAAGTTTAACGGACTCCTTGTGAGATATGGAGTGCGACTTGTTGTTGAGCATCATTCTGGATTCATGCAGGGCCGTGACTATATCAAGGGTCCACCGTACTTCGAATTGGTAAGTATTAAAGAGCCAAGTATTCAGCCAATAGCGCTTGTTCGACTGAATCATCAGTACATCAATGAACAACTTAAAAAAGGCAACCGGCGGCTTCAGGAGAATGATGCATCCGGGGCAATTACGATTGCTTACACATTAGTGGAAGATGTAATAAAAAAGCTACTGACCGAGTTAGATTGTGATTTTAATCTGCATGAGGGAGATATCCGGAAGCTTTATGGTCGGATCAGAAAAGAACTCAAGTTGGACCCTAAAGCAGAGGAATTGGATGATAGGCTAAAATCAATTCTAGATGGATTAAGTAAAATAATCGGCGGCTTGTATGATGTGTCCAATAAAGCTGGTGACAGGCACGCTCGGCGTTACAATCCAAAGTACCGTCACGCTAAGCTAGCGTTAAACACATCTGTAACTATCAGTGAGTTTTTGGTAGAGACTGATCAAAGTAGACAAACTTAATATTCTTTACGCCTTTTTCACAAACATCGTCTTCAACTTCATCGCGCCAATCCCGTCTATCTTGCAATCAATGTCGTGGTCTTCATCGATCAGGCGGTTGATTTTGACGCGCGTGCCGACTTTGGCGACTTTGGATGTGCCTTTGACTTTTAAATCTTTGATGATTGTGACGTAATCGCCCTCATTTAAGATATTGCCGTTCACGTCCTTATAGACTCGTTCGCCGGTAAATTCCGGATCAGTGCTCCACTCATGGGCGCATTCGGGACAGACCAGCAGCGCGCCGTCTTCATAGCTGTATTCGCAATTGCATTGCGGGCAGGGCGGCAGGTCTGTCATGATTTTTCCATTTTCGATTTAACAATCCACCATATCACGATTGCGCCGAGCATTTTGCCGGCGATTGACATGGTGATGTTGGGAAGCGTGAGTTGATCCGGGCGTATCATTTCCGCGCCGTATAAAAATATCGTCGTATCAAGCGGCGCCGCTATGGCGGAGGACAAAAGCACCCGCGTAGACAGGCGGTATTTGGTGAGGGTAAACAGAGCCCAATCGACCAGTTCAGCTATGGCAAAGGCCCCGCCGCTGGCGAGCGCCAATTTCGGGCCCGCCGCCAAAGCGGTCAGGACAAGCGCAATTGCCATAGCGACCAATACCCAATGCCCGACTTCGCGCTGCGCAAAATCACGGACGACTAGGACAAGGCCGGTGACAATGGTGACGGGATTAAATGCCCATCCCGGCAAAAGCTCCCACATCGGGGCCCATGTAAAGCTCCAATTGATAAACGGGATCAGCAGGACATAAAGGATGGTGTACTTTATCCACGGAGTACGTTTTGGCGATGTATCAGCGTAGGTGGACATAATATCCCCTATACCCGCAGCGCCGGCCCGTGTAACCCATTACTATGATTGCGAATCCTGTTTTATCCCTGATTGTTGCCAAGTCCCGAAACGGGGTGATTGGCGTAGACGGCGATCTGCCGTGGCGTTTGTCGTCCGATTTAAAGCTGTTTAAGCGGGTAACCCTGGGTAAACCTTGCCTGATGGGTCGCGTGACCCGTGAAAGCCTACCCTTTGCCTTGCCCGGACGGCCCAATCTGGTGCTGACCCGAAATCCGGGCTACACTGCTTCCAAGAGCGAGATATTCACCGATCTTCATGCTATGGTCGGGCGCGGCTATGAACTCGCGGGCGCAATGAATGTTGATGAGATTATGCTGATCGGCGGCGCGCAGCTTTATGCCCGTCTGATGCCCTATATCGGGCGTATGTATATAACCGAAGTCGACGCAATGATTGAAGGCAACGCGCATTTCCCGGCCATTTTGGCGGCAGAATGGCGCGAAATTCAATCGGTCGATTATCCGAAGGGCGAAAAGGATGACTACCCTTTTGCAGCAAAAATATACGAGCGGCGCAAATAACGCATTTGCGCTCTTGAACGGCGGTCAGGACTGACCACATACAGTTAGAATAAATGAGCGGAGAAATTATGTCAGATGACAGCGGCGCGCCTAAAAAAGGCGGTTTTAGATTAAATGCCCAATCCCCATGGGGGTCCGGCGGCGGAAAAGGTTCCGGCGGTAATGGCGGCGGGGGTAAAAACCCGTGGGGTCAGGGGCAACCGCCTCAGCGCCCTAATCGTCCCCAAGGCGGTCGCCCGCAGGGCAATCCGAACCAAGAGCTTGATAATGTCATTCGCGGATTTAAAGAAAAATTTGGCGGCGGCGGTTCCGGCGGCAGTGGACGCGGCGGCAAACCAATGGGCGGCCTTCCGCTGCCTTGGATTATTGTCGGCGCAGGCCTTTTGTTCATGGCGGCGTCCTGCGTGTATATCGTCGATGCCCAAGAAGAGAGCGTTGTGCTCCGTTTTGGGGAATACACCCGGACAACCGGTCCCGGTTTTAACCTGAAATTGCCGACGCCGATTGAAACCCGCATCACCCGCAAAACCCGTGAAGTTCAGAAAATCAATATTGGCGGCAGCAGCGCAAACAGCCTGATGCTGACCGGTGACGAAAATATCGTTGATATCGATTTTACTGTTTTGTGGCGGATTTCCAGCCTTGAGAACTATCTGTTTGAAGTTGATGATCCGCGCAATGCCGTTGACGCTGTGGCTAAATCTGCCATGCGCGAAATTGTCGGTAAAAGCGATCTGGAAAAAATCATCACGACGGACCGTTTGAAAATCACAACGGATGTCCGCGATTTGATGCAAGCGACGCTGGACGAGTACAAAGCCGGCGTTGATGTTATCGAAGTGCAGTTGCAAAAAGCCGATCCGCCGGAAGCAGGGGGCGTTGTTGATGCCTTCCGTGACGTCGTAAATGCGGCCCAAGATGCGGAGACTTTAGTCAACCAAGCCACCGCCTATCAAAATGATGTTGTCCCGAAAGCCCGTGGTGAAGCGGCGCAAATCATTCAGGAAGCCGAAGCGTATAAAGGCCGCGTCACAGCCGAAGCGAGCGGTGAGGCCGAGCGTTTCCGGCTTATCGTTAAAGAATACAAAGCTGCGCCCCGCGTAACGCGTGAGCGTATGTATCTGGAAACCTTGGAAGAAGTTTATAAAAACGCCGATAAGATCGTTTTCGATAAAGGCGCGTCAGGCGGCGTTGTCCCGTATCTGTCGCTGAATGAACTGACCGGAAAGAAGGCGCCGAAATAATGAAAAATACAGCTATTGTCGCCATTGCGGGCGTCATCATCATCGCAATTTTAATGTCCATGTACACCGTCAAGCAGTGGGAGCAGGCGCTCGTTCTGCAATTCGGTAAAGCTGTTCGCGTTGAAAACGCGTGGGGCGAAGACGCCAATGCCGGTCTTAAATACCGTATTCCGGGCGTTGAATCCGTCGTCATTCTTGACCGCCGCAATCTGGAAATCGATCTCGACCCGGTTGAGCTTTTGGCCTCTGATCAGGAACGCCTCGTAGTAGACGCCTTTGTGCGCTACCGCATCGTTGATCCTGTGCAGTTCTACGAAGCCGTTCGTAATGAACAGGGCGCGCAAATACAGCTTCAGTCTATTATGGACTCGACATTGCGTGACGTGCTTGGTCGTGTGGAAACCCCGGAAATTATTTCCGGTCGTCGCGCCCAGTTGATGGAAGAAATTCAGCAGATCACAAACGCCTTTGCCTCCCAAAAACGCCTTGGTATTGAAGTAATTGATGTGCGGATTGTTCGCGCGGACTTGCCGAAAGAAAACGCCGAACGCGTGTTTAAACGGATGGTCACCCAGCGCCAACAGGAAGCGTCCCGCATCCGGGCGGAAGGTGAAGAGCGCGCCCGCGAAATCACGGCGACGGCGGATAAAACCGCTATCGTGACCCGCGCGCAAGCGCAGGAAAAAGCCGAAATTATACGCGGTGAAGGTGACGGAGAGCGTAACGCGACCTATGCATCGGCCTACAATATCGATCCTGAGTTCTTTGCCTTTTATCGATCAATGGAAGCCTACAAGAAAGGCATCGGCCTCAACTCCACCTATGTCATGTCGCCTGACAGTGATTTTCTGTCTTACTTAGATGATAAGCGCGGCGGCAGCGCACGCTAGCGTGCCTGAGAAGATTTAAAACATGTAAGGTCTGCGCAATATCCTTGCGCAGACCTTTTTCTTTGGGCAATTTAAGCCCCTGTATAACGGAGCCTTTTTATGCGCCTACGCGCCCTCATTGCCGCCTCAATATTTGCAATCTCAGCCCCGGCATTTGCCCAAACCGGCCCCGGCATTGACCGCCCCGTCAGTTTCAAAGAGCTGGCAGAGCGGCTGTCGCCGGCCGTGGTCAATATCTCTACATCGCAAAATGTCGAAGCCAATGTGGAAATGCCCGAATTCCCAAAGGGAAGTCCGCTGGAACGTTTCAATGATTTTTTCGGAAACGGGGAGGGGCGCGTTGCCTCGTCTTTGGGGTCAGGATTTGTAATTGATGCCGAAGGTCATATTGCCACTAATAATCACGTCATTGAGGGCGCAGATATTATCGAGGTTACGTTTCCCAATGGTGATAATTACGTTGCAGAGCTGCTCGGCCGGGACCCGCAAACCGATGTTGCTTTGCTGAAAATCGATACCGGAAACCCTATTCCGTTTGTAAACTGGGCCGACAGCGATACAGCCGAAGTCGGAGAATGGGTCATGGCGATCGGTAATCCGTTCGGTTATGCCGGCACAGTCACTGCCGGTATTGTATCGGCCCGGAATCGCAATATTGATCACGGACGCTATGATGATTTCATCCAGAGCGATGTGGCCATTAACAAAGGGAACTCCGGTGGTCCCCTATTTGATATGAACGGTGATGTCGTGGGTATGAATACCGCGATTTTGTCACCCACAGGCGGCAGCGTCGGTATCAGCTTTACAACGCCGTCAAACATAGTGAAGTCGGTGGTCGAGCAACTCGCAGAATACGGCGAAACACGGCGCGGCTATCTGGGGGTCAACGTGCAGGCCGTGACCAAGGATAATGCCAAAAGTTACAAACTTTCAGAATCTTACGGCGCTATCCTGACTAAAATCACCAAAGACGGCCCCGCGGAAAAAGCGGGCTTAAAGCGCGGAGACTTGATTACAGATTACAACGGAAAGCGGCTGGAGAAAGCGTCGGATTTGGGGCTTTTGGTTGCCAATACCAAAATCGGCGACGTTGTCGATATTGCTTATATCCGCAAGCGCAAAGCCCGCACGACTAAAATTACCGTTGAGCGCTTAAAGGAGAAATCTACCAAGTCTGACAAGGCTAAAAATGAGCCTGTCAAAAGCGCCGCTTTGGGTATTGCTGTCGAAAACATCACGGATAGTGTCCGCCGCAAATACCGTATTCAGGGCAATGCGCAGGGCGTGCGCGTTACAGGCATTGATCGCAGCAGCCGCGCGTCGGGTAAACTTCGCATCGGCGACATCATAGAACAGGTCGAGCTTGCAGATATCGAAGACGTCGATGATTTTGCGCAGAAGGCCGACGCGGCTATGGAAGACGGAGGCAGCGTCATGCTCTTGATTAATCGCGGCGGCAGCTATCTCTTTTATTCAATAGCAGACGGCACATAAACGCCGCGCCGTCCTAGGTCGCAAATTGCTCGTTCAGGATTTTTTCATCCAGTTCCTGCCCTTCATCAAACAGAAGGGTGAGCTTTATATCATCTGCGACTTCGACGCTGACATGGGTTACATTTCGCACTTCTTTATCATCAGCCGTTGCGGACACCGGACGTTTGCCCGGGTTAACAATTTCAAATTCAACTTTGGCCGTCTTTTTCAGCAGCGCGCCGCGCCAGCGGCGGGGGCGAAAAGCACTGATCGGCGTCAGGGCTAATATATCTGCGCCAAGTGGCAGGACGGGCCCGTGAGCAGACAAATTATAGGCTGTCGACCCGGCCGGCGTTGCGACCATAATCCCATCTGCAATCAGGCGTTCCAGACGCACGCGATTGTCGACAGTGATTTTAATATGGGCCGTCTGGCGGGTTTGACGCAGCATGGCCACTTCATTCATGGCCAGAAATTCAAATGTGCCACCGGGCGCTTCGGCGGTCATGCGCAGCGGGCTTACAGAGGCAGGCTGCGCATTATCCAGACGCTCAATTAAGCCGTCTTCATTATAGGGATTCATTAAAAATCCGATGGTCCCGCGATTCATGCCGTATATCGGCAGTCCGCGCTGCACGAGTGCCATGTGCCGATGGATTGTTCCGAGCAAAAACCCGTCACCGCCGAGGGCGATGATTGCGTCCGCTTCGCCGGCGTCACAATTTCCGTATCGCTCTATAAGGCGATCACGGGATAATTGCGCTTCCGGCTTGTCGCTGGCCATGAAGGCGAGATTGGTAAAGCTGCTCATAGGGCTATGTGGCCTTGAAACCGGGATTTGTCAAAACCTTCTCTACGTGACTAGAGATCAGCCAGGGCGCTTTCCGGGAAGTCCTGCAATGGCTGCGCGCCGCGCTCAAGTGCGTCCAAATAGGATTTGGATTGCGGCATAATATTAAGGGTATGAAACCAAGTCAGTTTTTGCATGTTTTTCGCGCCGGTATCACCCGCCAGAAGGCCGTTGCAGCTCGCTTTAATCAAAAGCGCGCCGGCGATAATGTCGCTGCAAAGCCGTAAATAACCTGTCGCCCCGGCCAAGGCATCTGTTTCCTCGGCAGCCAGCATCAACTCGGTCGCTGCGGTTATCGTTTCAATGCCTTCACGCAGCGCTTTTTCTGATCCGCCAAGGCGGGCCCCGGTCTTCGCTTCAGTCTCCGCGATCATTGCGTGGATTATTTTTAGGTCTTCGATTTGTGCGCGCATGGCCGCGCCGCCGTCACGGCGCAGCTTCCGCCCGACCAGATCTATGGCCTGAATACCGTTTGTGCCTTCATAAATCGCCGTAATGCGGCTGTCACGGTAATGCTGCGCAGCGCCCGTCTCTTCGACAAAGCCCATACCGCCATGAACCTGAACTCCGGTCGAGGTGGCATCCATGCCCATATCAGAGCCATAAGCTTTGGCCAGAGGGGTGAGCAGAGCCTCGCGGGCATGGGCGGCTTTGCGCGTCTCTTCATCTTCTGAATACAGGGCCAAATCACCGGCGACGGCTGTGGCCATGCAAATGGCGCGCGCGCCCATCAATTTAGCTTTCATATCCATCAGCATGCGGCGCACATCAGGGTGACCGATAATGGTATTTTGCTCCATAGCCGTGCGGCCCTGTACGCGGTCGCGGGCATAAGCCAGCGCAGCGTGATAGCCCCGATCACCGATGGCCACGCCCTGAACGCCGACGAACAGCCGGGCTTCGTTCATCATAGTGAACATGCAAGCCAGTCCGCGGTTTGGCTCGCCGATCAGCCAGGCTGTGGCGCTATCAAATTCCATTGTGCAGGTCGGGGACGCATGAACGCCGAGTTTGTGCTCCAGCCCAATCGGGTGAAACGCATTGCGGCCCCCAAGGCTTCCGTCCTCATTGACAAAATATTTCGGCGCAAGAAACAGCGATATACCTTTGCTGCCCGCAGGCGCGTCGGGCAGGCGGGCCAGCACCAGATGGATGATGTTATCGGCACATTCATGATCGCCCCAAGTGATGTAAATTTTTTGGCCTGTTATGGCATAGCTGCCGTCTCCGTTGGGAACGGCTTTGGTGCGCAATGTCCCCAGATCGGATCCGGATTGAGGCTCCGTCAGGTCCATGGCTCCGGACCATTCGCCGGTGACCATTTTATCCATGTACAGGGCCTGCAAGTCCGGGGAAGCGTGGGCATGCAACGCTTTGGTCGCGCTCGCCGTCAGCATAGGACACAGGCCAAACGCCATATTTGCGGCGTAAAACATCTCATTTGTCGCGCAGGCTACAGCTTGCGGCAGGCCCATGCCGCCAATATCCGTCGGCGCAGCAATGCCTTGCCAGCCGCTTTCGACGTAGGATTTATAGGCCTCTTTAAACCCCGGCGCGGCTGTGACATCGCCGTCTTTGAGCGTTGCGCCGTTTTGATCGCCCGACCAATTGAGCGGCGCAAGGACGTCCTGAGCAAAATCGGCTGCGCCATTCAAAATGTCAGAAATCAACTCATGCCCCGTATCACTGTGCGCCGGCGTGGCAAGCACGCTGTCAATATCGACGGCGTGCCTCAGCAAGTAATGCATCGTGTTGACAGGGGCGGTATAAGTCATTGTGATCTCCGGTTTATATATGCGCTTTGTTGCATATGCGGGACATAAGTTCAAAGCGCTAATTCGCCGCAAACTAGGCCTTTTAATCACGGCCTTGTTTGCCTTTGCTCAAGGCGAAAAACCATGCAGGCAAAAAAAAACGCGCCGCAACATGCCGTTGGGCGCGCCTTGAATTAAAGGTGTGTGTTACTAAGCTTTATTGCCCATAACTTTACCCAAAATCCCGGTCAGGATACCACCACCGACACCGCCGGAAACGAGGCTTGCGACAATGCCGCCTGCGCTTGCTGCGCCGGCTGCCGGGTCACCGAAAAGACCGGCCAAGCCGGGAATCATTGGCGCGATAGCGGCCAAGCCGGTGCCGCCCACAATACCTGTGATGCTGCGGCCGAGCGTACCCATGCCTGAATTCATGACTTTGCCTGCAACATTACCGCCGGCAGCGCCGCTCAAAAGGCCAATGGCCAAACTTACAATATCCATAATCTTCCCCTATTAGGTCGGCAATATGCCGAAGTGATTGCTTACACCTGTCCGTTTTAAAATCGGACAATCTGTTGCAGTGACAGTAACGTAATTTTCAGCGATAAAATCAAGTGTTTAAAGAAATTAAGGCTATTTCACGTGAATAAATTTACTTATCCTATTGTTTTTACGGTCGCTGCACTGCTTTTTGGTTGTGGGAATACTGTTTCCGATACCACTGATTCGGGGGTGAGTACTGACCGGAGATCTGCAAGTTCTGCCGTCAAAGTCACGCCGGCCGCAGACGGGGAGCCGCCTTTAAGCGCCGCCGAGGCCATGCTTGATAAGGGCCGCGTCTTGTTTAAGCGCTGTTCTGCCTGCCATACGCTCAATGAAGGCGGACGGCATCGTGTTGGCCCAAATCTCTGGAATATCGCCGAAGCTAGCGCAGGCCGCAAAGAGGGGTTTAATTACTCAGCGGCTATGCGGGAATCAGGCCTTGTCTGGACTGATGATAATCTTGCCGCCTATTTGGAAAACCCCCGCAAATTCATGCCCAAAAACAAGATGAGCTTTGCAGGACTGCGAAATGCGGAGGACCAAAAAGCCGTTATTACCTATCTGAAAGATAAGACAACGCCCTAATATCGCCGCCAAACTGAAATAAAAACCCCTGTATCTTTCAGGCTGTTTTGGCCCCAAACGGTATGAGACAAACCAAGCTGGACACGGCGAAACCTGCGGTATTCGTAAGTTGTGGACGGCTGAATTTTCAGGCGCCGGTAAGCGGGAAAGCCCCGATCACTCTGTTCCCCCGCTGCGTAGAACCCTTGCAGAAAAATTTGAACGCGCGGCGCGGGCTGAATTCCGGTCGTGATATCGAAACGGGTCTCATCGGCGAAGCCGCCGCTGCGAAATCTGCGCGCCATGTGGGCTTGGGCAAAGGCGTCATAACCGTTTATGCGGCCCGATGCGCCCGCAAGTCCGCCGATTTCAAAATCAGTGCCGCCCAGCCCCAGCGTTGCGCCGGGAACATTTTCACCGCTTTGCCCAAAAATGATCCCGCCTTGAGCCGATACGACGTAGTTATCGCTTTTTATTATCAGGCGCCGCGCGGCGAACTGCGTCGCAGAAACCCCTGTGGTCGATTGAAGGGCACGCCCGGGGCTGTCGATAGTGACCGTTTCTATCCCGCTGCTTATCACGCCGGTCCATGTGTCTGTCAGGCCGTGTTCCCAATAAAGCTCTGCGGTTATCTTTTCATATAAGGTTGGAGTGTTTGCACCGCCGCCGGCGTCATAGCTTTCAGAGGCCTTTTGCCCCGACGCTGTAATAATTGTTTGTCCCTGACCGGCAGGCAGAGGCCACGCTCCGGCATGGGCCGCAGGCGCAAAAAAGTACAATGTCACCGCCAAGGGCGTTACGAGGTGTTTTGCTTGTGCCATGATGCGCGCTCCCCCGTTACAATTTTCACCGGCATAAAAACGATTGCAACCAAAATAAATTGCCCGCGCGGCCTAAAAAGACGTGCCGTTAACAAGGCTTATGTGTACTCTGAGGGCAGTTTTAAGGAGACGTTATGTCCGCTCAATCTTCTGCCGCCCGCATGACGGCCCCGCAAATTACCGCCCGTAAAGGCGGCGATCCGATTGTATGCCTGACGGCCTATGACGCGCCTACGGCGGCAATTCTCGATGAACATTGTGACCTTATCCTGGTCGGAGACAGCGTCGGCATGGTGGTGCACGGCCTGACGACGACCGTCGGAGTCACGCTGGAAATGATGATTATGCATGGTCAAGCGGTAATGCGCGGCGCCACCCGGGCTTTGGTTGTGGTTGATTTGCCCTTCGGGTCCTACGAAGACAGTCCCGAAACTGCATTTCGCAATGCCGCCCGACTGATGATGGAAACAGGGTGTCAGGCCGTTAAAATTGAGAGCGGTTCTTACGCGGCGGAAACCATAAAATATTTGGTAGAGCGCGGTATTCCCGTCATGTCCCATGTCGGTTTGCGGCCTCAGTCTATGAATGTGCTTGGCGGTTTTCGGGCCAGGGGGCGAACCCAATCCGTTGCGGATGAGATTGTTGATAATGCGATCGCTGCGGCGAAAGCGGGATCTTTCGCAGTGGTTGTTGAGGGGACATCTGTTGAGATTGCCGATAAAGTTACAAAAGCTGTTGATATTCCGACCATCGGTATCGGCGCCTCAGCCGGGTGTGACGGCCAGATTTTGGTAACGCCGGATATGCTGGGTCTTTTTGCCCGTGTCCCAAAATTTGTTAAAAAATTCGGTGACATGCATGGCTTGATTGAGAGCAGCGTCAGCGCTTACGCGCAACAGGTAAAGACGCGCGATTTCCCGTCCGAGGCGCAGACCTATAAGTTTACGAAAGACTGAGTTGCATCCCGTTTTCGGGCTCTTGAATTTTGGCCGTCATTTCCGTTATGTAATGCCCTTACGTGTTGCGATTAGGGCGGGAAAGCCTTAGGACAGTGAAAAGCTCGGCTATGCGAGTCAGATAACACAAGTTAAGGCCCCGACATGGTCGATTTTATCAACGAAGTTGAAGAAGAACTTCGTAAAGATCAGTACAACACGCTTCTTCGCAAATGGGGCCCGTTGATTGCCTTGCTGGCCGTGGCTGTTGTTGCGGCTGCAGGGCTTTACGAATACACAAAGACCGCCGGTGACCGTGCGGCACGAAACGCCTCCATTGAGTACATCGCAGCTGACGAAGCGCTCGACGCCGGCAATGTTGACGATGCGTTGTCACGGTTCGAAGCGATTGCGCAAAAAGCCGGCCCCGGATATGCCGGCCTGTCCTTATCACGCGCCGCGGCCATTGAAATGGAACGCGGAAATTCTGAACGCGCCGTGGCCTTGCTCGACAATGCGGCTGCATCCTATCAAACGCCGCTGCACGGCGAACTTGCGCAGTATAAAGCTGCCATGATTCTATCTGATTTAGGCCGCCATGATGAAGTTCTCCAGCGCGTTAACCCGCTTGTTGAGACGGGAAAGCCTTATACCGATTTGGCCCGTGAGCTTCGCGCTTTTACTTATCTTGCGCTGAACGATACGGATCGAGCCCGCCGTGATTTCCTGTTCTTGTCTTCGTCCTTAAGCGCCGGAGACGGTCTGACGACACGTGCTAAACAAATGCTGGCTCTGACGCCGAGCCTTGGCAGCGCGAAAATTGACGCGACTGATGATACAGCAGCCGCACCTGAGCCTGCCGCGCCGCAAGATGATACGCCTGAGGAGCCTGAACAATGATGACTTTTAAAGGATTGGTCCGCATTGCGGGCCTGACGTTTATGGCGACCACTTTGGTTGGCTGCTCAACAATCGGAGATCGCCTTGGCGGCTTAAATCCGTTTGGCGGCAATGATGACAATTCAGCCCAAGGTGATATTCCGGATCAATCGGATCGCCTGACGATTTTGGCGCTTGGCGACACGCTCTCTGTCGGAAGTACCGTCACGCCCGCTGATGTGAAATTGCCTGCGCCTTATGTTAATGTCGATTGGCAGCAACCCGGCGGCAATCAGTACCACGCCATGCAGCATACAGCAGCATCGGGTGATTTGGACCGTCTTTGGAGCCAAGGGGTCGGTAAAGGCTCATCGGCCAAAGGCCGCGTTGTAGCGCAGCCTGTTGTTGCCGGCGGCGTAATTTATACCGTCGATGCTGCAAACCGCGTGACGGCATCTGACGCTTCCACCGGAAAAGCGCTTTGGAATTATACGTCATCCGTCGATCGCGGCGGAAAAACCCGCTCAGGCGGGGCATCCATCACAGAACGCGTCAAACGTTTCAGCCTGTTCGGCGATAAAGGCGGTGATGATCGTGAAGCCATTGGCGGCGGTATCGCTTTTGACAATGGCCGTCTTTACGTGTCATCCGGTTTTGGTTTGATGGTTGCGCTTGATGCGAAATCAGGCACTGAAATCTGGAGCACGGAAACCCGTACGCCGCTGCATTCCGCGCCCGCTGTGGCCGGAGGACGCGCCTATGCGATCTCAGATGATAATGAAATTTTTGCTTTTGACGCAGGCACCGGCCAAGTGCTCTGGACCTATCAGGGCATCATTGAAAGTGCGCGCATGCTGACATCACCGGCGCCTGCGGTCGTTGATGATGTGGTCTTGGCGCCGTTTGCATCCGGCGAACTTGTGGCGCTTCGGGCGCAAAATGGCGGTGTTTTGTGGCAAGACGCTTTGTCTTCATCCGGCCGCGTAACGCCGCTTTCCAGCCTCAATGATATTGCGGCCGGCCCTGTTGTGGCGGACGGTTATGTGTTTGCAACAGCGCAAAGCGGCGTCTTGTCCGCGTTTGATTTTCGGACCGGCCAACGGGTTTGGACACAACCGGCCGGCGCGCTCGGCTTTCCGTGGATCGCCGGAGAATTTGTTTATCTCGTGACAACCGACGGCAATGTTGTTTGCCTGTCACGCGCGGATGGCTCCGTTGTGTGGATGACGCAGCTTGAAATTTATGAGAATGAAAAAAAGAAAAAAGGTAAGATCGCTTGGACCGGACCTGTTATGGCCGGTGACCGTTTATTTGTCGCCGGGTCTGCAGGCGAGGCTTTGACGCTGAACCCGTATAACGGCACGATCCAAAACACGATAAAAATCGGCGACGCTGTTTTCGTGCCGCCGATTATTGCCAATGAAACTGTCTACGTCATTACCGATGACGCCAAACTTATTGCGCTGCGTTAAGCGCCTGAACGGGGCGCTGCACTCACCGCAGCCCCCGCCACCCCCAAAGGACAAATTGTGTCTCGCAAATCAAGAAATGATCGTCTGGACGCTAAAGAAGCGGCCATGGCTGCTGAAATGGACGACGCCATAGATGAGAGCGGCCCTGATGCCGGGCTTATCCTGCGCGCGCCGAAAATCGCGATTATCGGACGGCCGAATGTCGGGAAATCGACGATCTTTAACCGCTTAGCCGGCAAAAAGCTGGCGATTGTCAATGACCGCCCGGGCGTGACCCGTGACCGGTATGAACACGGCGCGAAAGTCTATCACCAAGATATAACCTTGGTCGATACCGCCGGTTATGAGGACATGGACGGCGATTCAATTGAATCGCGCATGCGCATACAAACCGAAGTTGCCATCAGCGAGGCGGACATTTGTCTGTTCGTGTTTGACGCCCGCGCAGGCGTAACTTCTTTGGATGAAATTTTTGCAGCCCAAGTCCGCCGCACAGGAAAAAAAGTCATATTGGTTGCCAATAAATGCGAGAGCGCCCGCGCCGTCGCTGCCGGCGTTGCCGAAGGCTACAGCCTGGGACTGGGCGAGCCGATTGAGGTTTCTGCCGAGCACAATATGGGCTTTGAAGACCTCGCCGAAGCGATGGATACGGCGCTCGAAGGCGTAGATCTGGCCGGACAATATGACGAAATCGCAGGCGTAGATCCCGATAATGCGCCGCTTCGGATTGCCGTCGTCGGACGCCCGAACGCGGGTAAATCAACGCTGATCAATACGCTTATCGGAAAGCAGCGCCTTTTGACCGGACCGGAAGCCGGAGTGACCCGCGATTCTGTGGCCGTTGATTGGGTTTGGAATGATCGCCGCGTGCGGTTCTACGATACCGCCGGTATGCGTAAACGGGCTCGGGTTCAGGAAACACTGGAGAAGATGTCCGTTGCGGAAACCGTTCGCGCTATTCGTTTTGCTCAGGTTGTCGTCTTGCTCATGGATGCTAACAGCGTCTTTGACAAACAGGACATGCAGATTGCCGATCTGTGCGAGCGCGAAGGCCGGGGCATGGTCATTGCGGTGACCAAATGGGACACAATTGAGAATAAATCTGCGTTGGCAAAATCTTTGCGAGAGCAAGCGACCCGTCTATTACCGCAACTTCGCGGCATCCCGGTTCTGTTCTTTTCCGGCCTCACCGGTCGTCATTTGGACCGCCTGCTGCCGGCCATTGAAGGCGTCATGGAAAATTGGAGCGCCAAGGTAAAAACGGCTGATCTGAATGATTGGCTGAAAGAAAAAACGCAGGCCCATCCGCCCCCCGCCCATCACGGCCGACCGACAAAGCTGCGTTATATGGCGCAAACCAAATCGCGCCCGCCGACATTTGTAGTAAAATGCTCACGCCATGACGCCTTGCCTGCCAGCTATCAACGCTATCTGGTCAACGGCCTGCGCGAAGATTTCGGCATGCCGGGCGTCCCGATACGCCTGATTGTTCGCGCGGGTAATAATCCGTATGTTGAGGCGGGCTAAGCACTGATAAGCCGGCGCGTTGCCTCTTCTACATCGTCCTGCCGCATCAGGCTTTCGCCGACGAGGTAGCCTTGCGCGCCATAGCTCGCGAGGGTCAGGATATCATCGGCGGTGAATATCCCGCTCTCTGCGACTAAAAATGCATCTCCCGGCATGTTTTTGGCCAGATCAGCAAAGGTCGATAATTTTGTCTCAAATGTTTTGAGGTTACGGTTGTTCACGCCAAGCAGCCGCCCGCCAAGCTTAAGGGCGCGCTCAACCTCCATCGGCGTGTGCGTTTCAATGAGCGCGTCCATGCCGTAATTCGTGGCCGCAGCCATCAGGTCGGCGGCGAGAACATCATCAATCATCGCCATGATAATCAAAATGCAATCTGCGCCCATAGCGCGGGACTGCGCGATTTGGATTGTGTCGACCATGAAATCTTTGCGCAGAGCAGGCAGGGCGCAGGCCGCCCGGGCTTGCGCAAAAGCCTCAGGGCTGCCCTGAAAACTTGGCGCGTCTGTCAACACAGACAGGCACGCAGCGCCGCCGGCCTCATAAGCGCGGGCAATAGTGGCCGGGTTGAAATTTTTTCGGATCAGGCCTTTGGACGGGCTGGCTTTTTTGACTTCAGCAATCAGAGCCGGGCCGGTTTTGGCTTTGGCCTCAAGGGCAGCGAGAAACCCGCGCGGGGCGTCCGCCGCTTTGGCGCGGGCGTCTAAGTCGGCGCTTGAAATTGTGGCGCGAAGGGCGCGCACATCATCGCGTTTATAGGCAGCAATCTTTTGTAAAATATCGCTCATTAGTGCGTGGCCCTTATCAGGGCTGCGAGGGCTTTGTAAGCAGCGCCATCATCGATGGATTTTTTGGCGCGCTCTATCCCGTCTTCCATCGTGTCGACAAGGCCGCCGACCAAAAGCGTGGCGGCTGCGTTCAGGATAACGATATCCCGGTAAGCGCCTTCGCGGCCATTCAAAATTGCCATAATCGCTTCGGCATTGACTTCGGAATTGCCGCCGCGCAGATCTTCGATTTTAGCTTTGGGAATGCCAAAGTCTTCGGGCTTAATCGTGAAGGACTTTATTTTCCCGTCCTTAAGTTCGGTTACATAAGTTTTGCCGGTCGTTGTTATCTCATCGAGGCCGTCATGACCGTGCACAATCCACACATGTTCAGAGCCTAAATCGCGCAAGGCTTCGGCCATGGGTTTTGACCATTTTTTATCGAATACGCCAATCAGTTGACGCTTTGCGCCGGCCGGGTTTGACATAGGGCCAAGCAGGTTAAACAGGGTGCGCATACCCAGCGATGCCCGCGCGGAGGCAACGTGGCGCATGGCGCTGTGATGTTTGGGCGCAAACAGAAAGCCGACGCCGCAATCTTCCACGCACATCGCCGCGCGGCCCGGCGGTATATCCAGACCGACGCCCAATGCCGTCAGAACGTCAGAGCTGCCGGATTTAGACGAGACAGCCCGGCTGCCGTGTTTGGCAACTTTTGCGCCGGCGCCGGCGCAAACAAAGGCGGCTGCCGTAGAAATATTATAGGTCGCGAGGCCGTCACCGCCTGTGCCGACTGTATCAACAATCCGCCCGGGGATTGAGACTGCGGTCATGTTGGCGCGTAAAAGTTCGGCGCCGATGCGGATATCATCAGCCGTAACGCCGACCATCTCCAGGCCCATCAGAAATGCGCCGATTTGTCCGTCATCGGAATTGCCGGACAATATTGCTGTCAACGCGGCGCGGGTATCTTCAGGCGTCGGGTGCTCGCCTTTGATGAAGCCTGCAAATATGGTTTTAAAAACGCTCATGCGGTTAACTCCAAAAAGGCCCGCAGAATATCGTGGCCGTGCTCTGACGCGATTGACTCGGGATGAAACTGGACGCCGTGGATAGGGCGGGTTTTGTGATAAAAGCTCATAATCTCGCCGTCATCCGTCCACGCATTAACATGAAGCACATCCGGCAGGCTCTCGCGCTCTACGGCCAAGGAATGATAGCGCGTCGCCTTAAACGGATTGGCAAGGCCTGTCATCAGACCGGTATTATCGTGGCGAATTTCGGACACTTTTCCGTGCATGATTTGTTTGGCTGAAATCACCTTGCCGCCAAACGCTTGCCCGATGGATTGCTGGCCAAGACAGACGCCGAATACCGGAAGATCATCAGGAGCCGTTTCAAGCAGTTCCAGGCAAATGCCGGCGTCATTGGGGGTACAGGGGCCGGGGGATAGGATGATGCCGGCCGCGCCCATCGCCAATGCCTGCTTTGCCGTTACGTCATCGTTACGAATGACTTTGACATCAGCGCCCAGCTCTTGCGCGTAATGCACAAGATTATAGGTGAAGCTGTCATAATTATCGATCATCAGGATCATATCAGTTCCCGTCAAACTGCGCGGCGTGAGAGGCGGCTGCAAACAAGGCTTGGGCCTTGTGTTTGGTTTCTTCATATTCCGATTGCGGGTCGCTGTCGCGAACAATGCCCGCCCCGGCGCGCACATGCATGACGCCGTCCTTGATGATGGCTGTGCGCAAGACTATAGCCGTATCCAAATCGCCCTCCGGCGAAATATATCCGACTGCGCCGGCGTAAATACCGCGCTTTTCGGTTTCTAATTCGTCGATGATTTCCATTGCCCGTACTTTGGGCGCGCCGCTGACGGTTCCTGCCGGAAAGCCTGCAAACAGGGCGGACAGGGCGTCTTGATCCGGCTTAACTTTGCCTTCCACATTGGAGACAATGTGCATAACATGGCTGTAGCGCTCGACATTAAAGCGCTCTGTTACTTTGACGGTTCCGGGAAGCGAGACCCTGCCGACATCATTGCGGCCCAAATCCAGCAGCATTAAATGCTCAGCACATTCTTTTTCGTCTGCCAGAAGTTCGGCCTCAAGCGCGATGTCGGCTTCAGGTGTTTTGCCGCGCGGACGGGTTCCGGCAATCGGGCGAATGGTGACGACATCATCGCGCAGTCGCACCAGAATTTCAGGACTGGAGCCGACAATGGCGTGATCATCAAAGTTGAGGAAGTACAAAAACGGCGACGGGTTCAGTCGGCGCAAAGACCGGTAAAGCGCCAGCGGCGATGCCGTCAGCGGCGCAGAGAGGCGTTGACCGATGACGACCTGAAACACGTCTCCTGCGTGAATATAGTCTTTGGCCTTGGCAACACGGGCGTGAAACTGTTTTGCTGTTTGTCCGCAAATCGGCTCTATCAGCGTTGGCGCAATATCGCGCGGCGGCGGCATAGAGGCGCTGAGGGTCATGTCCGTTGCGACTTTATTTATGCGCGCTGCAGCGTCATCATAGGCGGCTTGCGCAGTTTTTGACCCGGGCCGAACCGGCGTTGCGATAATGATTTCTTGAGCGATTAAATCAAAAATTGCGATGATTGTCGGCCGGATCATAATTGCATCCGGCGTCCCGATGGGGTCGGGCAAATCGGCCGGCAGATTTTCAACCTGCCGGATCATGTCATAACCCAAATAGCCAAACAGACCGGCAGCCATAGGCGGCAATCCGTCCGGCAGGGGCAGGGCGCTTTCTTCCTGTAATGCGCGCAGATTATCCAGAGGTTTACCCGAAAGCGGCGTAAAAGACCGCCGCATAATTTCGTCTTTGCGCGCGATTTCGCACGTGTCCCCATGGGCGCGCCACACAAGGTCAGGCGCGAAACCGATAAAGGAATAGCGCCCCCGGACTTCTCCGCCGGACACGCTTTCATAAAGAAAGGCATAAGGCTTTCCGGCAGCGATCTTCAGATAAGCAGATACCGGCGTGTCGACATCGTTGACCACGCGGCGGCAGACAATTTGTCCTTCGCCCGCTTCATATCCGGACGCAAAGCTGTCGAACTCCGGACTCATGCCTACTCGGTAACGCCGAGCTGGCGTTTGAGCTTTTCGTCAAATGTGATGATTTCATTGTCGGTCACAAGGGCGAGGCGGTAGGCTTGCTGAATATCGCTTGATATGGCTTCCGTTGCCTGGGTCTGCATGGCATCGGCAAATCCGCCGGCCAAATTATCGGAATTTGCGATAATGTCGTTAATGGAAACGATGTTTCTTGTCAGGCGAAGAGGGCCTTGGCCGCGGACAACCTCACCTTCGCGCGCTTCAAACGCACGGACTGTCACAGACGCGCCAAGGCTCGGCGCCTGAGCGGACCTGACAATAACAATGTCATCGAGGGTCACGCCGTCTGTCAGTGTATCTTTGATTTCTTTCAAGCTCTCTCCGGCATCGGCGCGGGCTTTGAGCTCCGTAGCCAAGGCGTTCAGAGCGCTGTCAACCTGTTCAGCTTTCCACATGTTCACGGCAAGATCGCGGACTTCGTCGAGGGTTTTGACGCGGGTTTCGATGATGTCATCGACACGGATGCTGGCATAACCTTCCTTGGACGTATCGAAAATATCCGTTTCATAACCTGCTTCATTGGTGAAAACTTCGGTGAGAATAGCCTCGTCTTTGGCAACGCCCGTAATGTCAGAAATCCCGTCAAGTTTCAGTCCGTCCTGCGTTTCGCCAAGGCGGGATATATAATCGACCGAGGACACAGACGCGCCGGCTTTCAGGGCCGCCTCTTCAAGCGTATTGCCTTCGTCGAAAGCCGTTTCGACCAGATCAGTGACTTCATAGAGTTTTCCTGTCGCCTGATCTTTTTTCAGATCCAGTTCAAGCTCTTCGCGCATGTCTTCAAATGTCGGAAAGGTCGCCGGTGTGATGTCGCCAATGACGACGACAAACCAGCCCAGCTTGCCTTCAACCGCCGCAACGTCGCCGGTTTTGCCGGCAAAGGCCGTGGCGGCTGCGGCCGGGTCAATAATCGCGCTTTGCTCAACATCGGTATATTCCGTCGGTTCCAAAAAGCCGAATTGTGTGACAACGTCGGCCACGGCTTTTCCGCTTTCAAGAGCGCCCACGGCTTCTATGGCGAGGGTTTCATTCGTGGCATTAATCAGCGTCACAGAGCGAAATTCCGGCGTGCCGACCTGTCCGACTTCAACCTTGTAATCATATTGGGCGCGCACCTCGTCTTCGGAGATTTTGATATCGGGAGATATGTCCGTCAACTCAATCCGCAGCATTGAGAACGACCGATATTCCGGTGCCGTAAAGGTCGCGACGTTCTCATCGATATAGGCCTGCAAAACTTCGTCGCTTGGCGTCTCAGGAGCGGGGATGGCATCAGCGGTGAGCGTCATGACGGAAATTTTGCGTTGCTCTGTGAGGAATTTGTAGCGCTGCTCTGCATATTGCAGAGGCGCTTTGATACCGGCAATGGTTCCGCTGACGACCTGATTGATTAAAAGCTCTGTTTTTACGCCTTCAAGATAATCATCGCGAACAATGCGGTTATTGGCCAAGACGGAGTTCATTTTACCTTCCGAAAACTCACCGGTCAGTTCATCCTGAAAGACCGGGATGCTTTCGAGGCGCTCTCTTATCAGCTTCTTGGCCACGCCGACTTCAAGGGTTTCCGCGTCAATCTCCAGCGCCGTTTGCGTGATCATCTCATTGAGGATGTTTTGCGCAAAGCCGCGCTCATAGGCTTCGGGGGATGTCATGCGCGCGCCGTTGGCTTCGTTAAAGTCTGCAAGACGCCGGCTGAACGTGGTATCGAATTTTTGGATGGAAATTTCTTTCTTACCCACCATCGCCATAGCGTTCTGACCGGACGGCGAAAAGGCGTCCGTAATCATAAATAATGACAGGCCAATCGTCAGCAGGACAATAATGATTGAAATACCGATTGTTTTGAGCGTTTTGCCGCTTTTGTTTGACATATGAGGTCAGCCTTGTTTGATTTGCACGCAACATAGACAGGGCCGCTGAAACGGGCAAGCAGGGTTTAGGCCTTACATGCAGTTTTATCGCCCTAAAACGCCGGCAAAGCTTCGGCAGAAAGCAAAGATATGCGTCAGGTCATAGCCGCCAATTGGAAAATGCACGGAGATTTCAGCTGGGCCGCCAAACCCGCAGCCCTTGAGGCGCTTCTCGATACAGAAACCGTCAACAAGGTTGATCTGGTTATCTGCCCGCCTTTGCACTTGCTGGCCGCTATGGAAGCTATGGTCGAAGACGCGCCGGTGACCTTCGGCGCGCAAAACTGCCACGCCGAAAGCTCCGGCGCCTATACCGGCGAAGTCAGCGCGCAAATGGTGGCCGAAACCGGCGCAGCTTACGTTATCTTAGGCCATTCAGAACGCCGCGATTACAACGGCGAAACCGATGCCCAAGTCAACGCCAAGGCGATTGCGGCGCACAAAGCCGGCTTAATCTCTATTATCTGCGTGGGCGAAAGCTTTGAAATGCGCGAATCGGGCCGGGCGGACGAGATTGTCGCCGCGCAACTCGCCGGCTCCCTGCCGGATTGCGTAACAGGATTAAACACTGTCGTGGCGTATGAGCCGATTTGGGCCATCGGCACCGGCAAAGTGCCGTCCCTTGATGACATCGCCCAAATGCACGCCGGCATCCGCGCCCGCCTGACCGAGCGTTTCGGGCCGGATACCGC
>CALLXE010000022.1 GCA_938015875.1 uncultured Robiginitomaculum sp.
ACCCCATTTTCTTTTCAAAGTTTTCCGCAATCGCTTCCAGATAGCCCGTGGTCGAGAGCCAGCCTTGGTCGGGGCCAACAAGCAGAGCGAGATCTTTGGTCATTTGACCTTGTTCAATAGACTCAACCGTAGTTTTCTCAAGACCGGTCGCAAATTTCACGAGCGCTTCGTTACCGTCAAGGCGGCCGCGGTGCGCAAGGCCGCGCGTCCACGCGAAAATTGACGCTGTGGAGTTGGTCGATGTGGCTTCGCCTTTTTGATGGTTGCGGTAATGGCGGGTGACTGTGCCGTGAGCCGCTTCGGCTTCCATAGTCTTGCCATCCGGGGTCAGCAGGAACGAGGTCATCAGGCCGAGGGAGCCAAAACCTTGGGCCACCGTGTCGGACTGTACGTCGCCGTCATAGTTTTTACAGGCCCAGATATAACCGCCGGACCATTTCATGGCCGCCGCGACCATATCATCAATCAGGCGATGCTGATATTCGCCGCCAAATTCGGCAAATTTGTCGGCGTAATGGGTATCAAAGACCTCTTGGAAGATGTCCTTAAACCGGCCGTCATAGGCTTTGAGAATGGTGTTTTTGGTCGACAGGTAAACCGGCCATTGACGTTGCACGCCGTAAGCAAAACAGGAATGAGCGAAATCCTCAATGGATTTATCGAGGTTGTACATGCCCATCAGAACGCCGCCGCCGGGGAAGTCGAAAATTTCTTTTTCGATTTCAGTACCGTCATCGCCGACAAATTTCATAGTCGCTTTACCGGGTCCGGGGACCACAAAATCGGTCGCCTTGTATTGGTCACCGAATGCGTGGCGACCGATAACAATCGGCTGCGTCCAGCCCGGCACCAGGCGCGGAACATTGTTACAGATGATCGGCTCGCGAAAGACAACGCCGCCGAGGATATTACGGATGGTGCCGTTTGGGCTGCGCCACATTTTTTTCAGACTGAATTCTTCAACGCGCTGCTCGTCCGGAGTGATCGTTGCGCATTTAATGCCAACGCCGTGTTTCTTAATCGCATTGGCCGCATCGACGGTGATTTGATCATCGGTCGCGTCGCGCGCTTGGATAGACAGGTCATAGTCGAGCAAATCAATATCGAGATAGGGTAAAATCAGTCTTTCTTTGATCATGTCCCACATGATGCGAGTCATCTCGTCGCCATTCATATCGACGACGGGATTTGTTACCTTGATTTTTGCCATGATTACCTCTGTAAGCGTTGGATTTTATGATAGGAGCGGCTTAACACCGTCCGCGTCGTAATAAAAGGTCGCGCGGAGTGCAAACCGACATATGCCGACAATTAAAACAGTTGAGGACCCTATGGGCAAAGATATCAAAAATCAGTTAGGCGAAGTGGTAGAGCAGCCTGTTAAAAACGCGCCAAATCCTGCCGTTATTTTGGTTAATCCGCAAATGGGCGAAAATATCGGCGCGGCAGCGCGGGCTATGCTCAATTTCGGTTTGACGGATTTGCGCCTTGTCGCGCCCCGTGACGGCTGGCCTAATCCCAAAGCGGTCAGCATGGCCGCCGGCGCGAATGAATTGCTTGATAATGCGAAAGTTTTTGAAACAACGGCCGATGCCGTGGCTGATTTGACATATTTAATGAGCGCGACGGCGCGCCGCCGCGAAATGGAAGTCCCGGTGATCGGCACAGGTGACGCCGGCCCGATGTTTCATGCGTGGCAGGCGGACGGCCACAAAACCGGTATTTTGTTCGGACCGGAAAAAGCCGGACTGACTAATGACGACGTGGTCCTGACGGACTATATTTTGACCTATCCGATTAATCCCGCATTTCAATCGCTTAATCTTGGCCAAGCCGTGGGCGTGTTTTCCTATATTTGGAAATCTGGGGAGGGCACGGCCCCGCCGGATTTTTTTCAAAAAGACCTCAGTCCGCCGGCAAGCCGCGAAGATCTGGTGCGCATGTTTGAGCATTTGGAAGATGAACTGGATAAAGCCGGTTTTTTCTTTCCCGAGGCCAAAACCGATTTAATGCGCCGTAATATCCGCGCGCCTTTTACCCGCGCCCGTATGACCGAGCAGGAAGTGCGGACCATGCGCGGCATGATCAAAGCGATCGCCAAGGGCCGGGGCAAAGCGCGCGGGTAGAGGCGGTTTCACTGCCATTACCCGTTGATTAATATCCGGCGGGCTGTAATCAAAACTATGCGTGTGA
Source organism: uncultured Robiginitomaculum sp. (assembly GCA_938015875.1). Classification (GTDB taxonomy): domain Bacteria; phylum Pseudomonadota; class Alphaproteobacteria; order Caulobacterales; family Maricaulaceae; genus Robiginitomaculum. The sequence continues at coordinate 2,194 of CALLXE010000022.1, forward strand.
TCCTAAAAGCCTGTCTGCCGCTTATCCCATTATGTCTTGCGCCGCTCCCGGCCATGGCAGATATGAGCGGCGAGATTGTCTCTGCCGCCCGCGAGCGTACGCTGGCGAGTGTGAGATACGACTCTGCCTATGTGCGCTTGTCTTACCCTATGGGGGATGTAGATAATAAAACCGGTGTTTGCACCGATGTTGTTATCCGCGCATTGCGGGCCGGCGCAGATTACGATCTTCAAAAAGCTGTCCACGAAGACATGCGCGATAATTTTTCAAGCTATCCTGAAATTTAGGGTCTGAGCCGAGCCGATAAAAATATCGATCACCGCCGCGTTCCTAATCTTGAGACGTTTTTCAAACGCCAAGACGCAGCCCTCCCGATCACCAAAGACCGGAAAAATTATTTGCCGGGGGATATCGTCACTTGGAGATTGGGCGGACGGGTTGCCCATATCGGGATTGTTTCCGATAAAAAGGATGCGCTCGGCGTGCCGCTTATTATTCATAATATCGGCGCCGGAACCGTCGAAGACATCATGTTGTTTGTCGCGCCGATTAACGGTCATTTCCGGTTCCAACCCGATGCCAATACCGATCCGGCGGATTACCCTTAACGGAGTAGACGCGGCCCGCCGGTTGATCTTGGTTCCAAAGGCGGGAGGCCGGCGGCACGGTAATCGACAGAGACTTGCGCGATGGTATTGCCGGAAAACCCGACTTCGTAAGCAATAAATGAGGTCGCTTTGGCTTGGGAGCCGAAATAGCTTTCACCGGAAATTTCAAGCGACTGGGTCGGGAAGTACAGCGTTCCTTCAACGTCCAATTGGCCGCCGCTGGACAGCGTGCTGACGCCGGTCGGATATGTCAGGGTTTCTCCGTTATCGGCCTCAGGCGGCACTTGGAAGAAAGCTATACCCGGATAAGCACCATTTTTTGGGGCTTTGACCCTCAGTTCTGCGCCGAGTTCGATTTTGAGCTGCGATTCAATCAGGACGAAAGTAACGCCTAGGGCTTCGGCCTGTGAGATGTTTTTAAACGTCAGATCGCCGTCTTTAATGACGTATGTGCCGGGCATGAACTGGACATCAATGCCGTCCACCGTGAGGCCTTGACAATAAATGCCCGGCCAAATGCGCACATTGCTTCCGGTCGCATTCTCTGCGGTTACATCGTTTTTTGGGTTGGATAAACCTGTAAACATCAGCGAAAACTGACTTGAAAGCGCCCTGAGATTTTCATAGCTCAGGCAGCGTGTATCTGAGGGCTGTGTCAAGTCTTTGTAAGGGTCCGGTACGGGCGCACATTCAGAATTGTGCGGTGGGCTAAACTGCCCGCGCCCTGAACCTACCGCGCAAAAACCTGATGCGTCGGGTGCTATGGTGCTCTGATTGGTCAATGCCATGTCAGAATTTGAATTTACTTGAACTGTACAATTCGGGGCAGAGAATGCAGCATTGTCAGCGAAGCTAACCCGATTGGCCCCGTCCGGAGCCAGAGACAATACGCATACAGAGCCACTTTCTTCCAATATAGCACTGCTGACGGCGTCAACTGCTATGGTTTTTATATCGACCATGGCGCCCAATGTGCTCGGAACGTTCACCTCGCCGGCAAGGGAAAAAACAGCCGGATTGGTTTCAATCGGATAGCTGAGTATGGCTTTTGATTTACTGTCAAAGTTTTTGTTAAAGATTTCCGCTGCATAAGCTTGACGCTGCGTGCCGGTTAAATTCGGATTGGCGACAGCGGCGAGTACAGCCTTATCGAGAGCATCTTGCAAGTTGTTGTCGACACGTTCGGCGTAGCGCATATCCAAAGCGGCCGAGGTTATGAGCATAATCGGAAGCGCTGATACGGCAAAGATGACTGCAAAATTTCCGCTTTCATCCCGAATAAATCGTTTCAACAATTTCACGTTGTTTATCCTAACGAAACTTCTCTGACCTTAGGTAGCAAATTACCTGTGCAGAATCCTTTTAAATCACTCGGTAGGGTAAACAGGACATTTATTCTTAATAATCGTTTGCATTTTTGTGAGAGACCGCTCTTGCCGGTGTCTTCAATGTCTTAAAAGAATAATGGCAATTCTCTGTTTTAGCCGGCCGGAGGCACTGCCGGCATACAGCTTAAAACCGCGCTTGACCCACGCGCTAAATCCCCTATAACGCCGCTCTACACGGGTTGATTGGTGTCCGCCGTTGTGATCGCTGCAAGGATAGGCCTTGCGAGCCGGAACCGATTAAATGAAAAGGGCATAGCTATGTCTAAACGTATATCAGCCAAATATAAAATTGATCGCCGCTCAGGTGAAAATATCTGGGGTCGTCCGAAGTCGCCTGTAAACAAGCGTCCGTTTCCTCCGGGTCAGCACGGTCAGGGCCGCAAATCCAAACTCTCTGACTTTGGTATCCAGCTGCGCGCCAAGCAAAAGCTCAAAGGCTATTACGGCAATATTTTGGAAAAAGGTTTTCGCCGCATCTATAAAGAAGCCGTGCGTATGAAAGGCGATACATCCGAAAATCTCATTGGTTTGCTGGAATCCCGTCTCGATGCCGTTGTATATCGCGCAAAATTTGTGCCGACTGTATTTGCGGCACGACAGTTCGTGAACCACGGCCACGTTTTGGTAAACGGCATCAAGGTAAACATTCCAAGCTACCGCGTTAAAGTCGGCGATGTCGTCGAAGTTCGCGAAAAATCCCGCACAATGGCTTTGGTTCTCGAAGCCTTAGAATCGCCTGAGCGTGACTTGCCTGAATATATTGATCTGGATCCAAAAGCGATGAAAGCGGCCTTTGTTCGCGTTCCAAGCTTTGACGAAGTCCCATATCCGGTCGTCATGGAACCAAACTTGGTCGTCGAATTTTATTCCCGCTAGGTCTTATTAAAATCAAAGAAAAAGCCCCGAGTGATCGGGGCTTTTTTTATGGGCGAAAATATCCGGGTTCGATCATGTTCTGCGCCAGACAAGCGTGTAGGGTTTGTCGGCGGCTTTGGGCAAAGTCATCGTATCGGTGAAATAGTAGAAACCGGGCGCGCTTGCGATAACCGAGCGCATGCCCGCTTTGCCGCCTTTAATGATAATGTCCTGTTTGGCGACCGGTGCGCAGTTCCAGACTTCTATAATAGGCCGTGATTGACAACGCATAACTGACAGGGTGACTTTGGCACCCTTAGGCACATTATAGCTTGCTGTGAGGCCTTGACCGGCGCGCAGATAGACTTTTTTAACCGGCGCGGTCTTAGTTAAGCCGGCTTTGAACTTGCCGACGGTTCGGTCGATTTTAGAGACGCCGACAATCTCGCCGACATTCACAAAAGCACTGGCATAGGGCAGGCTGAGCCAGATCAAAGCTCCGCCTGCGATAAGCGTCAAGATACCGGTGAGGCCGCGCGCGGCCGTCGGTTCATGGTGCGCCGATCGCGAACCTAAAAATGTATTAATCGTCCGACGGGTATCGTCGGTCATATTTTGCCGAACCCATGACATAGCCTATATCGCCGGTCACCCGGCGCTCCTGTTCCCACACACGGCAGAGATTAGGCGTCAGAGTTTTATAATGCATTAAAACGCCGTTAGGCGCCGGTTAAACATAAGCTCCGTTTATCAGGCTTCAAGGAGGCCCTTTTCCGCCATGAACGGGCGCAGCTCGCCGCTCTCAAACATTTCGCGGACGATGTCACAACCGCCGATAAACTCGCCTTTAACAAAGACTTGCGGGATGGTTGGCCAGTTGTTTACATCTTTGATGCCCTGACGAATGGCCGGGTCTTCAAGCACGTTTACGCTGTGATATTTAACATCTAAATAGTCCAGAATCTGAACAACTTGTGATGAAAATCCACATTGAGGAAAGGTCGGCGTTCCCTTCATGTAGAGCACAATATCATTTTCGGTGGTTGTCTTTTTAATTTGGTCGTGGGCAGGGTTGCTCATGATGAAGGCCTTTAAGTTACTATATTGAGTACGTAAGACGCGTGCGCGCAGTTTCAAGGCTATAGCGGCTTTGTCTCAAGGGCGAGGGCATGGAGCTGCGCATCATTCGTGCCGTCCATAGCGCCTTTCAGGGCTGCGTAAACCATTTGGTGTTGGGCGACACGGGTCTTACCGGCAAAGTGTGGCGCGACAATCACGGCTTTATAGTGATTGCCGTCACCGGCCAGATCAATGATTTCGACTTGGGCGCCGTCAAAGGTCGCGAGAAGTAAGTCCCGGATTGCGTCCGCTGCCATAGCCATAATTTAAGCCTTGCTCGCCATAAGATCGGGCAGGACCCGTTCATTGGCGTCCTTCAAATCGGACAGGCTGACATCGAATGCGCCCGCAGCCGAAAGGCGTCCGCCGGTAATTTTACCGACGACTTGGGCAGCAATACCTTTGGCCTGCGCTGTGCTGACGACGGGATTAACGCTGTTCTCGTCCACGGCTAAAAGGTAGCGGGCTTGGTCTTCACCAAACAGCCAGCCTTGGGTCGTAACACCGGATGGGGCTGCTTTCAGCTCCGCGCCAATACCGGCAGCAAAGCACATCTCTGCAACGCTCATCGTTAAACCGCCATCAGACAGGTCGTGCACCGCTTTGACGCGGCGGTTTTTAATGAGGCTGCGGACATAATCGCCATTGGTTTTCTCAACGGTCAAATCAACGGGAGGCGGCGCGTAGACCGGCGCGTCATCATTGTTTTCATGACCCAGAATTTCGCGCCCGTAAAGCGAGCTTCCGAGCCAGCCCTGCGTTTCGCCGACCAGTACCAGCGTATCGCCTTCCTGCGCGCCGGAAAGGGTGGTGAATATGGACAGGTCTTCGATCAGGCCAACGCCGCCAACCGCGGGCGTCGGCGGAATAGCAACGCCGTTGGTTTCATTATAAAGTGACACATTGCCTGATACGACGGGGTAATCAAATGCACGGCAGGCTTCGTTCATGCCATCAATACAGCCGACAAGTTGCCCCATAATCTCAGGGCGTTCCGGATTGCCGAAATTCAGGCAGTCGGTAATCGCGATCGGCGTTGCGCCGGTGCAGGTCAGGTTGCGCCAAGTCTCGGCGACGACCTGTTTACCGCCTTCATAAGGGTCAGCATAGCAATAGCGCGGCGTACAATCCGTCGTAATCGCCACAGCTTTATTGCTGCCGTGAATACGCACAATAGCCGCGTCGCCGCCGCTTTGGCTGCTGTCGACCGTATCGGCCATGACGTGGCGATCATATTGCTCCCAAATCCAGCGTTTGGACGCCATGTCGGGGCAGGTGATCAGCGTATTGAGCGCAGCGTTGTAGTCATCCGGCGCGCGAGCATCATCAGCGGCAAGAACAGGGCGTTGCGGCGTTTTTACGTGCGGGCGATCAAGGTTCGGCGCGTCATCGGCCAGAGGCGCAATCGGAATATCGCAAACGGTTTTCCGCTTATGCGTTAAGACAAGGCGGCCTGTGTCTGTTGTGATGCCGACTTCGGCCACATCGAGTTCCCATTTTTGGAAAATCTCAAGGGCCAAATGCTCTTTACCCGGGACCAGAACCATCAGCATACGTTCCTGAGACTCTGACAGCATCATTTCATAAGGAGTCATGCCGGTTTCGCGCTGCGGAACTTTATCAAGGTTCATCTTAATGCCGACGCCGCCTTTATCCGCCATCTCAATGGACGAAGACGTCAGGCCGGCCGCACCCATATCCTGAATTGCGATAATCGCGTCTGTTTCCATAAGCTCAAGGCAGGCCTCAATAAGCAGTTTTTCTGTGAACGGGTCACCGACCTGTACAGTCGGGCGTTTTTCTTCGCTGTCATCGTCAAATTCAGCGGACGCCATGGTCGCGCCGTGAATCCCGTCGCGGCCGGTTTTAGAACCGACATAAAAGATCGGATTGCCGACGCCTTTGGCCGCCGAATAGAACACTTTGTCCTGATCGGCGAGGCCGACGCACATGGCGTTGACCAAAATATTGCCGTTATAGCCTTTGTGGAAATTGGTCTCGCCGCCAACGGTCGGAACGCCGACGCAATTGCCGTATCCGCCAATACCCGCCACAACGCCTGAGATCAGAGTTCTGGTTTTCGGATGGTTTGTTTCGCCGAAACGCAGCGCGTTCATATTGGCAATCGGCCGCGCGCCCATCGTAAAGACGTCGCGCATAATGCCGCCAACTCCGGTCGCCGCACCCTGATAGGGCTCAATATAAGACGGATGGTTATGGCTTTCCATTTTGAAGATAATGGCATCGTTATCGCCAATATCGATCACGCCGGCATTTTCGCCCGGGCCTTGGATAACTCGCTTACCTTTGGTGAGGAATTTACCCAAATGACGCCGCGATGATTTATAGCTGCAATGCTCTGACCACATGACAGAGAATATGCCGAGCTCGTTTATGTTCGGCTCGCGGCCAAGACGGTCGAGGATAATTTGATATTCGCCTTCAGAGAGGCCGTGCTCTTTGACGACTTCGGGCGTGATTTTAATTTTCTTGCTCATGAGGCAGTATCCAAAACGGATTGAAACAGGGCTATGCCGTCTGTGCCGCCATGCAGCGGATCGACGGCGCGTTCAGGGTGAGGCATCATGCCGAGCACATTGCCGGCGGCATTGGTAATGCCGGCGATATTGCGGGCAGAGCCATTGACGTTCTCGTCATATTTAAAGACCACCTGACCGGATTTCTCGAGGCGGTCCAGGGTCTTTTTGTCGGCGAAATAATTTCCGTCGTGATGGGCGATCGGCAGGACAACATTTTTTTGGCCGTTATAGCCCGATGTGAACCGGCTCTTACCGTTTACAATCGACAGGCTTTGAGGCTTGCAGACATATTTCAGGCGTTCATTCCGCATCAGGGCGCCCGGAAGCAGACCGGCCTCGGTCAGAACCTGAAAGCCGTTACAAAAGCCGGCAATTGTCAGACCTTTTTCAGCTTTGGCCTTTAAGTCCTGAACAATAGGGCTGCGGGCAGCAATCGCGCCGGAGCGCAAATAGTCGCCATAAGAAAACCCGCCGGGCACGACAACAAAGTCAACATCAGCAGGGATTTCGGTCTCTCTGTGCCAAATCATGACCGGCTCGCGGCCGGTGATTTGATGCAAGGCTGTGAAGGCGTCGCGATCACAATTAGAGGCCGGGAATGATATAACGGCAGTGCGCATGGGCTCTAGTCCTCAATATCGATGCGGTATGACTCAATGACAGTGTTTGCCAAAAGCTTTTCGCACATAGCTGTAACCTGCACGCGGGCCGCGTCTTTGTCGTCACCTTTCAGGTCAAGTTCGATCACTTTACCTTGGCGGGCGGCGGTGACTTCATCAAAGCCCAGATCGACGAGCGATGTCGCGATGGTGCGGCCTTGCGGGTCTAAAACGCCGGGCTTCAGACCGACATGTACAATAGCTTTCATGGATTAATCCTCAGATTTGACTACGGACAGTTTTGTCACGGAGCCTTGTGTGTCTTTTAATATGCCAAGCCGGGTCGCGACTTCGGCGTAAGCTTCGGTCACGTCGCCGAGGTCACGGCGGAAACGGTCTTTGTCGAGTTTCTTATTGGTCTCAATGTCCCAAAGGCGGCAAGAATCAGGGCTGATCTCGTCGGCCAGCAAAAGCTCAACCGTATCGTTTTCATAATGGCGGCCAAATTCGATCTTAAAATCAACAAGGCGGATGCCGATGCCGAAAAACATGCCTTGCAGGAAGTCATTTATGCGCAATGTGTAGGCGACCATGTCGTCAACTTCTTGGGGCGTAGCCCAGCCGAACGCTGTGACATGCTCTTCTGCAATCAGAGGGTCGCCAAGCTCGTCTTTTTTATAGCAAAATTCGACAATTGCGCGGGGCAGCTGCGTGCCTTCTTCAATGCCGAGGCGCTTGGACATGCTGCCGGCTGCGACATTGCGGCAGATCACTTCGAGGGGCACGATTTCAACTTTTTTGATCAATTGCTCGCGCATATTCACGCGCTTAATGAAGTGAGTCGGAATACCGATACGGCCCAGCGCAATCATGATGTGTTCTGAAATGCGGTTGTTTAAGACGCCTTTACCCTGAAGCGTGGCTTTCTTTTGGGCATTAAAGGCTGTGGCATCGTCCTTAAAATACTGAATGAGCGTGCCCGGCTCCGGGCCTTCATAAAGAATTTTGGCTTTGCCTTCATAGATTTGTTTGCGGCGGCTCATGGCGATCTCGCGGGTAACAGGACTGACTCGCCCCTGACAGGCGCGCAGTCTTATCCCAAACCGTGTCCGGCGGCAATGCAAACGGGTGCGCAAATTGGGGGCAAATCTGAATTTCTTCACCCCTTGCGGCAAACCGCCCCAAAAACAGGCTTTTCGCCTCCCTTTAACTGTGTAAAACCGACACTATATACAAAGCAATCATGGAATGACGGAGCACACATTATGACAACTTTCGACAATCGCAAAAAAGCGTCTGAGACGCGTTTTGTTTTGGACGCTGAACAGGAGTTCAAAGCCGGAGCCCGCCGCAACAAGTTGTTGGCGCAATGGGCCGCGCCGATTTTAGGTCGTGATGATGTCGATGCCTATGTGGCCGAAGTCATAAAATCCGACTTTGAAGAAGCCGGTGATGACGATGTGTTTCGTAAGGTTCAGGCCGATTTGGCAAAAATTGGCGGCGGCATCAAAGATGATGAACTGCGCGCCAAGATGGATGCGTTGATGGAAACCGCTCGCGAGCAAATCGCCGCCGGCTAGGGCCGGATTAAAATCAAAGAAAAAGCGGCGTTTTAAGCGCCGCTTTTTTTATGTCTTTACTTATCGCGCTACCCCCGGTCTTCAATATTACCGCGCTGCGCGCTGGGGTGCAGGGCAGGTAATATCGAAATTGGGCGTATTGGACAGGGCCAAGCCTTTAAGGTTCGCAATATGCGTCGCCATCATATCCGGGCCGTAAGTCATATTTACGCAGCCCAGCGTATTCTTCGTGTCCGCGTCAATCATAACGGCAAAACCGGTCAATCCCAGCCATTGGTTATATTGCTGCACGACATTGGCGTTAAAGGCCGTATAGGCGGCCGCTTCTGATGTGGCGGCATTGGTGGTGTCAATATTGATCAGTTGCAGACTCGGGTCATTGAGTTGCTGTAGGGCGCGGTCCAATGATGGTTCCATAATTTTGCAGGGTCCGCACCATTCTGCGCGAAACTTCACGATTTGCATCGTGGGCTGTGGCTGTATTTGAGCGCTCGCGGCACTTGCAAAAACAGTGAGGGAGACGGCGCCGATGGCGAGGGATAAAATACGGTTCATAATCTTACTTATCAAAACGTTGGTGAATGCAGGCTTAATCAGCCAAATTGCACCTTTGTGCAAGTCACATGACTGTCATTTAACCGTCAGGACGATGACGGGGCGAGATACAAAAAAGGCCCGGACGATGCCGGGCCTTTTTCAAATTTCATTCCAAGCTTACGGAAGCTTGTTGTGTGCCGGCGGGCACTTAAAGTTATCGACGCGTGTTGACGCAGCGGAGCTGTGCGGAATGCGTGCAGCGCGCTTGATAAGTTCAGCGACTTGGCTTGCATCGTAGTTTTCATTAACGCAGCCGATTGTCCGGCGGGTTTTCTTGTCAACGACAGCGGCAAAACCGGTCAGGCCGACATATTTGTTAAAAACAGGAACAACGTCAGCGTCAAATGACTCATGTGCGCCTTTTTCCCAAAGGGCGGCGTTAGAGACGTCGACTGTGACTTCCTGTACGCGGTCTGTACCGACCATGGCCATAGCTGTATCAACTTGGCTGCCGATAATCGCGCAGGATTGGCAATCGTCTGCCTGGAACTTCATGACAACAACATCAGCGGCCTGCGCTGTTGCGGAGAAAGAAAGGGCAACAGTCGCTGCGCCGAGTAGTGTGATCAATTTTTTCATTTTACCATCCTTAGAAATTAGGTGCAGTGTTTATGTGTTTTGTTATGGGAGGAGGTATAGCGGCGATTGGTTTACAGAGTGCAAATGCGGCGGTAACCGCGCGTTTACAATGGTTTCCAAAATCGTTAATTTAGGCTCTTAATTATTGATTTTATTGGATAAATTAATTTTGCAAAAAATGCAGTTGCCGCCCGGCATAGTTAACACAGCCATAATTTCCCCGCCCGGTCAGCCCCTGTTAAGCCTAATGTGACGGAGAGGTTGCAGCCGCGTAATAAAAAAGGCGCCCTGCAAAGCTGCAAAACGCCTTTTTATTAAAGGGTATTAAGAGGGGCCTTAGCCAAAGACGCGCTTAAATATCGTGTCGACATGTTTCATGTGATATTCGTCGTCAAACATGCCGCGGATTTGCGCTTCGGGCAATTTGTCTGTGACGTCTTTATCTTTCAGCAGCAAGTTCAGGAACGCGCCTTCGCCGGCATTGCCTTTGGTGCGAAACAGCTCCCAGACCTGCATGGCGTTGCGCTGCACAAGGCGATAGCTGTCTTCGCGCGAGACGCCGGCTTGGGTCAGGGCAAGGAGAAAACGCTGGCTGTTATGAAGACCGCCAAGGCGCTCCATATTGTTTTTCATCTGATCGGGATAGACGACCAGGTTCTCAATCACGCCCGCAAGGCGATGCAGGGCAAAGTCCAGCGTAATCGTTGCGTCGGGGCCAATGCCGCGCTCAACGGAGCTGTGAGAAATGTCACGTTCATGCCAGAGGGCCACATTTTCCATAGCGGGCACAACGGCCATACGCACAAGGCGCGCCAAACCGGTCAGATTTTCCGTCAGGATCGGGTTGCGTTTATGCGGCATAGCCGAGCTGCCCTTTTGGCCCTTAGAGAAAAACTCTTCGGCTTCCAGAACTTCGGTGCGCTGCAAATGGCGGATTTCAACGGCGATGTTCTCGATAGAGGAGGCGACAACGCCCAGCGCCGCAAAATAGGCAGCATGACGGTCGCGCGGGATAACTTGGGTTGAAACGGTTTCAACGGCCAAATCCATTTTCGCAGCGACGTGTTCTTCAACGCTCGGGTCGATATTGGCGTATGTACCGATAGCGCCTGAAATCGCGCAGACGGCGATTTCCTTACGGGCAGCAACAAGGCGCGCGCGGCCACGGGCAAATTCGGCGTGGAAGCGCGCCAGCTTAATGCCGAATGTTGTCGGTTCGGCGTGGATGGCGTGGCTGCGCCCGATCGTGATGGTGTGCTTATGCTCTTTCGCGCGCTTTTCCAGCGCCGCCAGAACGCGGTCCATACCGACCAAGAGCAAGTCCGTCGCCCGCGCCATTTGAACCGATAAGGTCGTGTCCAGAATATCAGAACTTGTAAAGCCCTGATGGACGAACCGGCTGTCGTCGCCGATAAATTCGGCCAAATGGGTCAGGAACGCAATGACGTCATGTTTGACTTCGCGCTCAATCTCGTCAATGCGCGCCACGGAAAATTCCGCCTTGCCGCCTTTGTCCCAGATATTCTTAGCGGCGGCTTTGGGGATAACGCCAAGTTCAGCCAGCGCGTCACAGCCATGCGCCTCTATTTCAAACCAAATCCGGTATTTGGTAGCGGCAGACCAAATCTCGGTCATTTCCTTGCGGGCATAGCGTTCAATCATAAGAGACTCGCGGGTAGGGTGGACGTTGCGGGCCTTTGACTAAATTTGCGTACGGGGGTCAAGGGGAAAGCGGGAAGCCCGCGCTTCGCTCCCGAGAAAAACAGAATAAAACTCCCGCTCATCCCGACGAAAGTCGGGATCCGGAATTATAGAATGCCAAATAAAACCCTGGATCCCGACTTTCGTCGGGATGAGCGGGATACGGGAAAGTAACGGTCTCCCGCTATTCTATAATATTCAAATACTGCAAAATCTCGACAATTTCATCACGGGTTATGACGCCGGATGAGATGCCTTGGTCGAACACTTCAAATATCATTGATATTTCTGCATAAGAAAAGACTGAGACCAAAACGTCTCTCTGTCCTGTTTCTTTGGCTGCAATCTACATCACATCCATACAAAGAGACAGTATTGTTGAACTATAGCCAAAGGGTTGAGAGAATGGCGTAATGGATTCAATGTCGAACATAAGGCCGGTCTCGACATCACTTTCGATACGATAAGACCAATCTTTGAAATCAAACTAACCTCTGATCAGCCCCATCCAGCAGGCCGTCAGTGATTCATATGTCTCTTCATGCCTGTCATCAGGACTGACAATTTCATGTATTTTCCGGGCAATCTGCAAGAGCGCAACTTTCTGCGCAAGTGGATGCTGAGTCGTCAAAATTTCCGCAAGGTCTTTTGTTTGACTCATGAAAACCTGCCTTCTTACTCAAAATATTACTCTTGTTCCGCCGCCCCCGTATTGCGCGCCTCGGCATCGGCCCAATCTTTCGGCAATGTCTTACACACCATCAGGTAGGAAATAATTGCCGGGATGAACGCGAGTATCACGACGGTCATGGCGCGGCGGGTTCCGCCTAATCCGCCGTGCTCTACAGCGAATACGTCAATTAATATTCCGGCCGCTGTCGGGCCGCCGCCGAGGGCGATCATGTTCAGGATAAAGAAGAACAGGGCGGTGGACATAGCGCGAATATGGATGGGCGCGAGGGTCTGCGCGATGGCAAAGCTGGGACCGAGGTATACGCCAATCAGAAATTGAAACGGCGCCGCGAGCAGCAAATGTTGGTTGACACTGCCGGCCCAGAAACTGGCCGCGCCAAGCGGAAGCGCGATTAAAATACACAGCGCCGGAATATATCCATAGGCGCGCACATCTTTGCGGGCGCGAATATCGACGGCTTTGGCGCCTAAATATGTACCAAGCGCGTAAAATGTACCATTAATAATCCCGATCCAAATCAGGGTGCGTTTCAGGTTCAACTCCGGGTCAAGCTGCACAAGGAATTTGGTCTGAAAACCGGAAAACGCGTAAGCTGCAAAACTCGCCAGCGCGATACCGAAACACATATACCACCAAGACGGGATTTTCAGCAGCACGCCGAGCGCGACTTTGAACGGAGTTTTCTCAACGGCAGCTGTATTTTGAACGTCTGCTGCGCCGCGCTCAGGCTCTTTAATGAAAATCAGAACGACCAGCGCTAATGCAATCCCGCTTATGCCAAGGACAAAAAATATCTTGCGCCAACTTACCGTGCTTGGGTCTGCGCCGAGTAAGGACGCCGTAATGAAATAAGCCGACATAATGCCCAGTGGAATGCCGAGGGAGTAAATGCCCAGAGCCGCCGCCCGTTTTTCCTTCGGGTACATGTCAGAGATAATAGAGTGCGAGGGCGGGGAGCCGCCGGCTTCGCCGACGCCAACGCCCATACGCGCCAATCCGATTTGCAGAAAGTTATTGGTAAACCCGGTCAGGGCCGTAAACCCGCTCCATAA
>CALLXE010000023.1 GCA_938015875.1 uncultured Robiginitomaculum sp.
TCTATGGGCATTTTTCGGTATATCATTTTAGGGCTGTGCGCGGTGATTTTGACCGCCTGCGCGTCCGGCCCGCCAAAACCGTACAGCTCCGGGCCGGCCGCGCAAACGCCGCTTCCGGCCGGCGTGATTACGGCCCTGCCCGACCGCACTATGTTTCATCAACAAGACCCGCAATGGGCGAGCGAAACCCTTGGCGGTTCGGGTGATCTGTTGTCCTCGGACGGATGTCTTGTGACGGCGGCGGCGATGGCGCTGTCGAATTTGGGCTTTGCGACGAACCCTAAGGATTTGAACATGCGCCTGAAAGCGCAAAAAGGCTTTACGTCTCGCGGTTGGCTGGTCTGGTCCGGGCTGGAGCGGGTCACCGGCGGCCGGGCGAAAACCCGGTTTTTTACTAAGGCCGATGATCGCCATATCAAAGACTGCCTGGCCGACGGGTTTTATCCTTTGGTGAAATTTAAGCTGCCCTCGCGCCGCCCGCATTGGGCCGTTATTGTGCAGGATACCAAGCACGGATTTTATATTCGCGACCCTATGGTTGCCTCTCGCGCACCCATTCCGCTTGCCGCCCGCGCGCCGGCTATTGACGCCGTTCGCTGCGTCGGCGTTGAGCAAGTCTGAGCCTGAATTATAAAGTTCTTGATTTGTTCCTTGATCTGAGTCTTAATAAAGGCTGATAATAAGGAGCGGGATATGGCTGTCGGAATGTCCACAGTGGCTTTTGAAGGCACGGAGGCGCGGCGCGTTGACGTTCAGGTGCAAATGACGTCCGGCCAAGCCGCGTTCATGGTCGTGGGTTTGGGCGACAAAGCCGTGGCTGAGTCGCGTGAACGGGTGCGGGCAGCGTTTTCCTCCATCGGTCTGCAATTGCCCGGGCGGCGCATAATCGTCAATTTGGCGCCTGCCGATTTACCTAAAGAAGGCTCCCATTATGATGTGCCGATAGCGCTGGCGTTGATGGCGGCCATCGGGGCAATCCCTGCGGAAGAAATCTCCGGCTTTGCTGCGATCGGAGAGCTGGGCCTTGACGGCTCGCTCGCGCCTGTGCCGGGAACCCTGTCTGCGGCCATGATGGCTAATGCTCACGGTCTGTCTCTGATCTGTCCGGCGCAAAACGGCTCCGAGGCCGCGTGGGCGGGTGATTTGCCGATACTGGCCCCGCAAAATCTGGTGCAGATCGTTAACCACTTTAAAGGCACGCAAGTGCTCGGACGCCCGGAGCCCGGTGCTATTGTGGCGGATGGCAGTGATTTGGACATGCGCGATGTGCGCGGCCAGGAAACCGCCAAGCGCGCCCTCGAGGTCGCAGCGGCCGGCGGACATAACCTGTTGATGGTGGGGCCTCCGGGGTCGGGGAAATCTATGCTGGCGGCGCGCTTGCCCGGCATATTGCCGCCCCTTTCCCCGCGCGAGCTTTTGGATGTATCTATGGTGCATTCCGTGGCCGGATTATTGGAGCGCGGGCAACTCTCCGGCAGCCGCCCGTTTCGGGAACCTCATCACAGCGCCTCTATGGCGGCTATGGTCGGCGGCGGTATGAAGGCGAAGCCGGGCGAGGCCTCACTGGCCCATCACGGCGTTTTATTTTTGGATGAATTACCGGAATTTACGCCCCAAGTGCTCGACAGCCTGCGTCAACCGCTGGAGACCGGCGAAATTACGGTCGCGCGGGCAAACGCCCATATTAAATATCCGGCGCGTTTCCAATTAATTGCAGCGATGAACCCCTGCCGCTGCGGCACCGGCGGAGCGGACGGTATTGCCTGCCGGCGCGGCGCGCGTTGCGCGGCAGATTATCAGGGACGTATTTCCGGGCCGTTTATGGACAGGCTTGATCTGCAAATTGATGTCCCGGCCGTCACGCCGGCTGATTTGGCGCTTCCGCCCGCCAAGGACGGCACGCAAGAGATTGCGGCGCGGGTCCTGCGCGCGCGGCAAATTCAAACGGGACGTAATGGCGAGCGCACAAATGCGACCCTTTCGGCGGCGCAGCTTGATATTGTTGCCGAGCCTGACCGTGAGGGCCGGGCGCTTCTGACCCAAGCGGCCGAGACGCTCGGATTAACAGCGCGGGGCTATCACCGGGTCTTGCGGGTGGCGCGCACGCTGGCTGATTTGGCCGGCAGCGAAAATATTCATCGCCTGCACATCGCTGAGGCTCTGTCGCATCGCCGATCAGCGCGTGCATCAGGCCAATTATCCGGCGGTCACAACACCGGCCGCTCCCGTTACAGTCCGGGGTTAAAACAGGATCGCCCGCGGCCCAAAACCAATCGCGGAATCTATGGCGACTAAGGCGGTGCGCCGGCGTTTTGCCGCGAATTATTCTTTTTCGCGTTAACACAGTCTTCAGCATAATTGTTTAACTCTGACCCCTAATACGTGTCTTTTACCGAGCGAGGGGGGTGAACTATGTCACCTGATGATATTTTTGCAGCCCAAATATGGCCGTGGCCGGACCCGGTGATTAAGCGGGACAATGCAGGCCGTGTTCTGTTTATTAATGCTGCGTTTCTCTCGCTTTACGGGGGGCGCGTAGAAACGTGGACCGGGCAGCCTGTCATGGGTTGGCCCGCGCCAAACCCGCAGGGACAGCCCCATAGGTTCGAAACGCGCGCCGGCCAAGCGCCGCAGGAAATCGTCTATGATTGGGTCGAAGTCATGATGGCTGACGGTAACGCTCTGGCGATTGCCCGCGACGTAACCGCTTATCAGCCGCCGGGAAATGTTCAGCCTGTGCCTGAGGCTGAGTTTGCGCCCGCGCCGCCTGCACCGCATTTTGACGCTGCGCCCGCCGCGCCTCCGGCTGCCTATGGTCAGGCAGACGCCGTTCCGCAAGCCCCGACCCCGGATCCTGTGCAGGCTTTTACGCCTGAGATTGCTCCGAAAGCCTCTCATAATGCGGCCCCTGAAATTTTGCCTGAAGCGTTCAAAGCGCCTGCATTTGAAACGACGGCTCAAACCCCGCCTCCTGAAATCAACGTGGCTCCTGCTGCGCCTCATGTCGAAGCGCCTGCACCTGAAACTGTTGCGCCTGCGCCTGTGTCGGGTGATTTGCAAGGTTTGCCGGTTTCTGCCCGTCTCCAAGAGACTTCGCCTGCCGCCCCTGTTTTGGACGCTGCGCCCGCGCCGGCTCCGCAAATTGCCGCGCCGCCCGTTGCCCCGCCGCAAGTCGCCGAAGACAATGCCGCGCCAAAGCGTGATTTTGAACGCCGGGCTTTGCCGATAGAAAATGATGAGGCCGTTCTTGGCTCGAATTGGCGCGACGCCGTGATTGCCCGCGCCGTCGGCGGCGCCCTTACGCAAGCTGAAGACGCGCCCGCAGAGCCGGAGGTTCCCGCGCCCGAGCCTGTAACGTCCCGCACTGAAAAAGAACCGCTGCGGATTTTGCTGGCCGAAGATAATGCCATTAATGCGCTGTTGACCCGAACCCTGTTGGAAGCGGATGGCTGCGTTGTTGAAACCGTTGAAGATGGCGCACTCGCCGTCGAAGCGGTCAGCGGCAACAGCTATGATCTGATTTTGATGGACATGCGTATGCCGAATATGGACGGCCTTGAGGCCACCCGTAAAATTCGCGCCATGGGCGGTGAACGTGCAGATAAATTGCCGATTATTGCTCTGACGGCCAATGCGTTTGATGATGATCGTAATGCGTGCTTTGACAGCGGCATGAACGATTTCATGACCAAACCTGTGTCAGCCGAAGAACTGACGGCTATGGTCGCGCAATGGGTCGCCAAAACCCGCGAAAGCGCAGATAATGCGATGGCGAGTTAGGTTGAAAGCATTTTGATCGGCGCTGCCGGCATTACGTGAAAATAGACACCGGGCCTGAATTCAGGCACGGTGTTTTTTTATGCGTAATTTTCCGGATGCTCCCTATGACTGAAACCCGCACATGGCGCGCGACATTCCTGTCTTATTTAAAGCCAAAAATGTTGGCGATGCTGGCGCTCGGCTTTGCCTCCGGTTTGCCGTTCATGATGTATTTTTCAAAGCTGTCGCGCTGGCTCGCTGATGTCGGCGTAGAAAAAGCAACGATCGGATTTTTCTACTGGATCGGGCTGAGCTATGGCCTGAAATTCTTGTGGGCGCCGATTGTTGATCGCGCGCGGATTCCGGGCCTGACCAAAGCTTTGGGACAGCGGCGTTCTTGGATGTTCTTAGCGATTTTGGGCACAATTATCGGCATGCTGACAATCTCTGCCGGCGATCCTATGCCGGGCGTAAAAGGCAGTTTGACGATTATGGTCGCGGGGGCTTTTATTCTCACCTATAGCGGCGCGACTTTGGATATTGCTGTTGATGCCTGGCGCATCGAAAGCGGCGATAATGACGAGCAAGCCAATTTGGCCGCTGTCTACCAACTGGGTTACAGATTTGCGATTATGGCGGCCGGCTATGCTATGGTTTTTGCGGATATCGCAAGTTGGGGTACGACTTACCGTCTGACGGCCGGCCTGATGGGTTTAGTCTTGATTGCGGTTCTGTATGTCAAAGAACCGGCCGTTGATGCGCGAAATGTCAAAAGTACAGACTTCAAATCATCCCTGCAGGATTATGTTGTAAAGCCGTTTTCCACTTTTGCTGCGCGGTTTAATATTTGGATTATCCCGGTTTTGTTGCTTGTATGTTTGTACCGCTTGTCTGATTTCACAATGGGCGTCATGACCCAGCCGCTCTATCAGGAGCTTGGTTTTACCAAAACAACCGTCGGCCTGATTACGGGCACGTTCGGGCCATGGCCACTGATTGCCGGCGCGTTTATCAGCGGGCTTTTCTGTGTGCGAATTGGCTTGATGGCAACCCTGTTAATCGGGGCTATGCTGACGATTATGACCAATGGCGCGTTTGCATGGCTTGCGCTGCAAACGGATGCCAGCGCGTTAAAGCTCACCGTCGCAATTGTTGCCGATAACATTGCGGCCGGTTTTGTAGGCACGGTGTTCATCGCCTATATGAGCTCGCTCGTAGACAGGCGATATGCGGCGACGCAATACGCGCTTCTGTCCTCAGGATATGCGCTTTTTTGTAAAATCCTGGCCGGGTTTTCAGGCGTCCTTTATTCCGCCGTTGGCGCTGCGGCCTTTTTTGGGATTACGGCGGCCTACGGCATTCCGGCAATCCTGCTGATATTATTTATCTGGAAGTTCGGGCCGTCAGGCGCGCGGGGCGTGCAGCCAAAAGAAACGCCCGCCCCGTAAAATAACCGGCGTAAATTCCTTGCCCGCAGGCGCGCCATAGGCCAGTTTAAGGCCATGTCGAAATCTGCTGAAACTCTGATAAAAAACGCGCTTGAAAAAGGGGCTGAAAAACCGCCCCAAAGCAGCGCTGCGCCGGCGGCTGAAGAGCCTGCCAAAAAAGCGACGCCGATGATGCAGCAATTTTTGGGCATCAAACAGGAGGTCGGGCCTGAAGCTTTGCTGTTTTATCGCATGGGTGATTTTTACGAGCTGTTTTTTGACGATGCCGTGAGCGCCGCTGCCGCGCTTGATATTGCCCTGACGAAACGCGGCAAACATAACGGCGCGGATATTCCGATGTGCGGCGTTCCTGTTCATTCCTCAGAAACTTATTTAGAACGCCTGATTAAAAAAGGCTTTCGCGTTGCCGTATGCGAGCAAACGGAAAATCCGGCCGAAGCAAAAAAACGCGGCAATAAATCCGTGGTGCGCCGCGAAGTCGTGCGGATTGTTACGCCGGGGACCCTCACTGAAGACACGCTGCTTGATGCCCGCGGCAGTAACTATATTTTGTCTTTTGCTGTGACCGCCGGCCGCAGCGCCGCTGTGGCCTGGGCCGACATTTCTGACGGCCAATTTCACGTTTTGGATATGGATATGTCGGCATTGGGCTCTGTGCTGGCCTCTTTGAACCCGCGCGAGATTGTCCTTCCCGACAGTCTTTTGGCCGATGAAGAATTGTCTGAGATTTTCCGCCAAAGCGGGGCAGCCCTCACGCCGCTGCCCGGCAGTAAATTTGATGCCCGCGCCGGAGAACGCCGCTTAAAAGCCCGCTACGCCGTGGCAGATTTAGACGGGTTCGGGCAGATGGGCCGCGCCGAATTGGCGGCGGCCGGCGCATTGCTTGATTATCTGGAACTGACCCAAGCCGGCGGGACGGTGCAATTATCCGCGCCGCGCCGCGTTACGGCGTCCGGCTTTATGGCGATTGACGCCGCGACCCGCGCCGGATTGGAAATTGACAGGACCCAGCAAGGCCGAAAGTCAGGTTCGCTTTTGTCGGTGGTTGACCGCACTGTGACCGGGCCGGGCGCGCGTCTTTTGGCTGACCGTTTATCGCGGCCTCTGGTTGATGTTGCCGCCATCAAAGCCCGTTTGGACGGCGTTTCTTTTTTCGAAAATCAAGACCGTATCAGCGAAGGTCTTCGGGCCTCATTAAAAGAAGCCGGCGATCCGGCGCGCAGCGCGACCCGTATTGCGCTGGGACGCGGCGGGCCGCGTGACCTGCAGGCCATTGCCCGCGGCCTCACCGAGGGCGAGCGCTTAACGGCTTTGTTTATTAAAGACGGATTGCTGGATATTCCTGACGAAATATCGCGCGCGCTGAATGATTTATCGCTTGCGCAAAAGCCGGCCCTGTCAGAGTTGATTGCCGATTTGGGAAAAGCCTTAAAACCGGATGTGCCGATGCAGGCGCGTGATGGCGGATTTATCCAAACCGGGCACGCGCCGGATTTGGATACGGTGCGCAGCTTTCGTGATGACAGTCGCCGTATTGTCGCCGGGCTTCAGGGGGATTATGCCAAAGTGACAGGCGTCAGCAGCCTGAAGGTCAAACACAATAATGTTCTGGGTTACTTTATTGAGGTCACGCCGCGCCATGCGGACGTTTTGATGGGCGAGGCCCATAAGGCGCAATTTATCCACAGGCAAACTTTGGTGTCCGGCGTGCGATTTACAACGACGGAACTGGCGGATTTAGATGCCAAAATCGCCGGCGCCGCGCAACGGGCCATTGTTCTTGAGCTTGAACTCTATGAAGGTTTTTGTAATCGCGTGCGCGATTTGTCCGATGATATTCGCCGCGCCGCCTCTGCCTTGGCGCGGCTGGATGTTTACGCGGCTCTGGCTGTTTGGGCCGGAGAGACCGGCGCGGTGCGGCCCATTATTGATAACAGCCTTGCGCTGGACATCACCGGCGGGCGGCACCCGGTGGTTGAAGCCGTATTAAAAAAAGAGGCGGGCAGCGGCTTTACCGCCAATGATTGCTGTCTTGATGCGTCCGGAAAGACAGGGTCGCGCCTGACATTGATTACAGGTCCGAATATGGCGGGTAAATCGACCTATCTTCGGCAAAACGCATTGATGTTTATCCTCGCCCAAGCCGGCAGTTTCGTGCCCGCGACCCGCGCCCATATCGGGATTGCCGACAGCCTTTATTCCCGCGTCGGCGCGTCGGATGACCTGTCACGCGGCCGATCAACATTTATGACTGAGATGATTGAAACGGCGGCGATTTTAAATCAATCTACGGCGCGCAGTTTTGTTATCCTTGATGAGATCGGACGGGGCACGGCAACATTTGATGGCTTGTCGATTGCCTGGGCGGCGGCAGAGCATCTGCATGAAGTTAACGGATGCCGCGCCCTGTTTGCTACCCATTATCATGAACTGACCGATCTGGCTGAAACTTTGCCCCACGCCTCAAATGCGTCTCTGCGGGCGAAGGAGTGGGAAGGGGATTTGGTGTTTTTACATGACGTGCGCCCCGGGGCAGCGGATAAGTCTTACGGAATTCAAGTCGCGCGCCTTGCCGGCGTTCCGCAGCCGGCCATTGACCGGGCCAAGGCTGTTCTGACCCGCCTTGAAAATGACCACAGCGAAACGGGAAGCGCCCTGACTGACTTACCCTTGTTTAATGCCAATCCGCCGGCGCCTGTCGCCCCGGCCCCATCAGAAACTGACCATATTTTAGACCAATTGGACGTTGATACATTGTCCCCCCGCGACGCGCTGGATTTGCTCTACGAGCTAAAAGGAAAACTGTAATGCCTGACAACGTAAAGACAGCACAGGACAGCCCTTCTGTAAAACCTACAAAATTGCGTCCAAAGCGCAGGTTTTTGGTCCGTACGGCGCCCGTCATTCCGGGGCCGATGGCTCCGGTCGACAGCGGATTTGATATGCCGGGCCTGAAACTGATATTTGAGAAAGAGCTGGCAGGGGAATCTGCGGATGATGCCCGTATTGCGGCCTTGGCCGCGTTTAAATCTGCTCTCGATAAAGCACTCGCGGATACGCAAAAACGCTTTGATATGGGACGAATTGGCGGACTTGAAACCGCGCGCCGCATTTCTGCGGTTCACACAGATTTGGCTCGCGCGCTTTATGATTACGCCGTAAGCCTGCACGGACCTTGCGACGAGCAGGCCTTGTCGGTCTGCGCGGTTGGCGGTTTTGGACGCGGGGAAATGGCTCCGGGCTCTGATCTGGATTTATTGTTTCTTCACGCCGGCAGTGCGCCATCAGAGGTAACAGGCAAAATAACAGAATTCATGCTGTATATGCTGTGGGATTTGGGCCTGAAAGTCGGGCAATCCTGCCGGTCCACAGAGCAGTGCCTGAAATTGGCCAAAGAAGATCAAACCATTTTAACGGCGCTTTTGGACTGCCGCTACATCGCCGGCGATCAGGATTTGGCAGAGCAACTTCGATTTAAATTCAGGATGCAAATTAATAAAGGCCGGGGCCGCGGCTTTATCGCAACCAAGCTGGAAGAACGCGATGTGCGTCATGAGCGTGAAGGTAATTCGCGCTACGTCATCGAGCCGAATATCAAAGAAGGTAAAGGCGGGCTGCGCGATTTACACGTGCTCTATTGGATTGCCAGATACATTGATAAAGATGCGCAAATCATAGATCCGCAGCGCGCCGAAGATTACGTGGCTATGGGGTTGTTTGACACCCAAGCCGCCGACCGATTTGTGCGGGCGGCGGATTTTTTATGGCGCACGCGGTGCCATTTACATTACGCCTCATCGCGGGCTACGGAAAACCTGACTTTTGATTATCAAACCAAAATTGCCCGCAAAATGGGCTATGCGTCCGGTCCGGTCGAAGTCGCTGTTGAAAAGTTTATGCGCGAATATTTCACTAATGCCCGCGAGGTCGGCGCGATCACCCGGATTGCCTGCGCCAAATTAGAGCAAGCCAGCTCCTTGCGTCTGCCTCAGGGACTGGACCGACTTTTGCCGACGTCACGGCGCGGCATTAAGCGGACAGGATTTATTCTGGACCATGGCCGTCTTAACTTTGCCGATGATTTGAAAATTCGTTCAAACCCTTCCTCTATTTTGGAGTTGTTTCAAATCGCCGGTCAGCGAAATTTGGATCTGCATCCTGACGCGCTCGGGGCTGTCGACTTTCGCCGAAATCTGATCGATAATAATTTCAGAAAAGATCCGAAAAACTCTAAAATATTCTTGAATACGCTTTTAAATTCCAAAGCCCCCGGGGCCGTGATGAAAGTCATGAACGAGGCCGGCGTGTTGGGACGTTATCTGATTGAATTTGGCGGGATTGTCGCGCGTACGCAATTTAATATGCACCATGCTTACACAGTTGACGAGCATACGATCGGTCTTGTGCGCTATTTCCATGATCTTGAGACAGGAAAGCTTGAAAAAGAAAATCCGATTGCCACGCAATTTGTCCAAGGGTTCACACAGAGCCAGCGGCGGATCTTATATATGGCCTGCCTGCTTCATGACACCGGTAAAGGCGTTGGCGATCAGTGCATTGAAGGCGCACGCCTGTCCCGGCGGGCCTGCCGGCGTTTGGGTATGGCCCAAGAAGAAATTGATACTGTTTCCTGGCTTATCCGCCGCCATTTGGATATGAGCGAAACCGCGCAACGCCGCGATATTTCCGACATAGAAACCATTGCCGATTTTGCCGAAAATGTTGGCTCTGCCGAGCGTCTGCAAATGCTGATGGCGTTGACCATTGTTGATATTCGCGCCGTCGGGCCCGGAATTTGGAATGATTGGAAGGGAACGCTTCTGCGTGACCTTTACACATCGACTTTAAATTATCTGGACGACAAACCCAATATCGCACCGCGCAGCCGCGCCAATGCCGCCCGTGAAACCTTATTTGAGCGCTTGCCGGTGACAGTCGGCGATACGGTGCAGACCTATATGGAAGCGCTCGATGACAGCTATTGGCTCAGCTTTTCTGTCAGCGACCAAGTCCGTCATGCGCGTTTTATTGACAGCGCGATTGACGCCGGCGGAGAGCATCACGTTCAAACCCGTCGCAATAAGGCTTTTGATATTACAGAGCTTTGGGTCATGACCAAGGATCGGCCCGGCTTGTTTGCTGATTTGACCGGAGCCATTGCGGCGTCCGGCGCGTCCATTACCGGGGCGCGTTTGCACACCGGTGAAGACGGATCTGTTTTTGATATTTTTTATCTGCAAAATCCGGACGGTTTGGCCTTTGCGCGCGTGTCAGAGCATTTACTGGAGTCCTTGCGTCTTAAAACTCTTAAAGCGGCCTGCGGCGAAGGTGTGGATGGACTCAGTTCGCTCAGCCGGCCGTCCCGGCGCGCGCGGGCGATACCGGTCAAACCGCAAGTGGCGTTTCAGGATCGCGAGGCAAGAGACGTGGTTATCCTGCAAGTCGAGGGCCGCGACCGGCCGGGGCTTTTGCATGAAATTGCGCGGGTTCTGAACGGCAATGAATTGATCATTCTGTCGGCGCATATCGAAGTCATCGGCGCGACGGCTGTTGACGTATTTTACTTGAAATATTTGGACGGAGATGATCAGTGGCGCGCGCAAAAACGTGTCACGGTTGAAGACCAATTGCTGCGGGTTCTGGACGATAAGGGCGCCGCGTGAAACTGATAAAGTCCACGGCAATCATCGGGGCGTTCACCCTGATCAGCCGGTTCCTCGGACTGGCGCGCGATATTCTAATGGCGCGGTTCTTAGGCGCCGGCCTTGTGACGGACGCGCTGTTTACGGCGTTTAAATTGCCAAACCTGTTTCGGCGCGTCTTTGCCGAGGGCGCGTTTAATGCCGCTTTCGTTCCGCTTTATGCGCGTCGCTTGGAAGAGGGCGGTGAGGATGACGCCAATCAATTTGCATCCGAAGCGCTGTCGGCTTTGTTGGTTATCACAGTTTTTTTGGTCGTCTTATTTGAACTGACTATGCCCATTGCCATGAACTTATTGGGCGCCGGCCTGTCCCGCACCCCGGCGGGTGATATGCCTGCGGCTTTTGATCTGGCGGTGCTGTACGGCCAGATCACAATGCCTTATTTAATCTTTATGTCACTGGCAGCGCTGTTTTCCGGCGTGCTGAACACACGGCACTATTTTGCTGTGGCGGCCGCCGCGCCGATATTTTTAAATATATTGCTGGTCGGCGTTCTGATGACCAATCCCGCTATGGACTGGAGCAAAGTTGATTTGGCGCTTTATTTGGCTGTCGCCATGACGGTTTCCGGCGCGCTTCAGGTGGGCCTGGTGGTTTGGGGCGTACGCCGCGCCGGGGTTAAGGTCGGCCTTCAGCGCCCGCGTATGACCCCAGGCGTTAAGCGGCTCTTGCAACTGGGCCTGCCCGGGGCTGCGGCGGCCGGCATTACGCAAATTAATTTAATGGTCAGCCATAACATTGCCACCACACAGGCTAATGCGCCAAGCTGGCTGAATTATGCAGATCGTCTCTATCAATTGCCGCTGGGTATGATCGGTATTGCCATGGGTATTGCATTGTTGCCGGCCTTGTCACGGGCCTTGCGGGCAGGGGATCATGCAGGGGCAGGAAGCTCCATGAACAGGGCTTTGGAAATCTCGGCGTTTTTGACATTCCCCGCTGCGGCGGCCCTTGCAGTTATGCCCGAGTTTTTAATCGCCGGCCTGTTTCAAAGCGGAGCGTTCAGCGCGTCTGATACGGCGCAAACAGCCAAGGCTTTGCGCATGTTTGCTTTCGGTCTGCCGGCATTTGTTTTAATTAAAATTTTAACGCCCGCATTTTTTGCCCGAGAAAATACGCGCACGCCGATGATTTATGCGGGTATCAGCGCGCTTATAAATGTGACGCTCGGCGCGGCGCTGTTTTTCACCGTCGGGTTTTTCGGCCTTGCGTTTGCAACATCTGTGGCGGCTTGGGCCAATGTGATTTTGCTGGGGCGCACTTTGTTTAAATCAGAGCACTTGGTTTTGGATGCGCGCCTGAAGCGCAAATTGCCGCGCATTATCATTGCGAGTGCGATTATGGCGGTTGGCGTCGGGGCTTTATCCGGTCACTTTGCCGGCAATATTGGCGGGCGCGTGATAATGGATTTGGCCTTGCTCGGTTTTGTCTCGCTTGCGGGCCTTCTGATTTATCTGATCGCCGCCATCCCGCTGGGCGCAATTTCAAAATCTGATATCAAGACGGCCTTTCGCAAAACATAGACCGGTACAACCATCTGCGTCTTTGACTTGGGGCCCCGCAGTGATACAAGCGGGCGCACATTATGGACCTGCTTTATGACTGATAAATATTCCGGACCCGAGCGTATTTTCTCCGGCGTGCAGCCGACCGGGGCGCTGCATTTGGGAAACTATTTGGGCGCGCTGAAAAAGTTTGTCGCGCTGCAACATGATTATGAATGCCTGTATTGCATTGTCGATTTGCACGCTATCACGGTTTGGCAAGAGCCGGCGAAGCTGAAATCTCAAACACGGGAAATTGCCGCCGCTTATTTGGCCGCCGGTGTTGATCCTGATGTTGCGATTATTTATCCGCAATCTTTGGTGCGCGAGCACATGGAACTGGCGTGGTATTTTAATTGTGTCGCGCGAACCGGCTGGGTCAATCGTATGACCCAGTTTAAAGACAAAGCCGGTAAGAACGCAGAGAATGTTTCTGTCGGCCTCTATGCTTATCCGGTGCTTCAGGCTGCGGACATATTGCTTTATAAAGCAACCCATGTTCCGGTCGGTGAAGATCAAAAGCAGCATTTGGAACTGTCCCGTGATATTGCGCAGAAATTCAATAATGACTTTTCTGTTCCGAATTTCTTTCCGCTTCCTGAGCCTTTGATTAAAGGTCCGGGCGCGCGGGTTATGTCTCTTCGGGACGGGACATCCAAAATGTCGAAATCTGACCCGTCGGATAATTCGCGCATTAACCTGACCGACAGCGCTGAGGTGATCGTTAAGAAATTTAAAAAAGCCAAAACCGATATGGGCGTTATGCCGGGCCCCGGTGAGGATCTGAGCGACCGGCCTGAGGTTGATAATTTGATCGGTATTTATGCCGCCTTGTCCGGTGAAACGCGCCAAACGGTTATTGCCCGGTTTGAAGGGCAGGGCTTTGGCGCATTTAAACCGGCGCTTGCGGATTTGGCCGTAGACAAGCTCTCGCCGATGACAAGTTTAATGAACCGCTATTTGGCCGACCCGGATGAAATTGATCGCATCTTAATGCGTGGCGCGGACAGAGCGCGCGCTTTGGCCACGCCGATTATGGACGAGATACGGTCTACGATCGGATTTTTAGGGAGTTGAGTATGAACCGCAGATTTTTATGTTTCGCCGCGCCCCTTCTTTTGGGACTTAGTCTCGCCGGGTGCATGTCCGGTGACCACGCCCATAACGCCGGGCCTGTGTCTGTTGACAATGCTGTGGTTTATCCCCCGCTGCCCGGCCGCGATGTAGCCCTTGGCACATTTGTTCTTAAAAGCAATTCCGGCGCTGATGATGTCTTGCTGTCTGCAAGTTCGCCTGTCAGTGACCGGGTTGAGATTCATACGCATGTCAGAGAGGGTGAGGTCATGAAAATGCGCCGCCTCGACAGTTTGGATATTCCTGCCGGCGCAGCAGTCACGTTTGAGCGCGGCGGTTATCACTTAATGATGTTCGGTGCAGAGCTTCCGTCGGGGGCAAAGATTATTCCTGTAACACTGACATTTAAGACGGCCGGCAATGTGACCGTCAGTGCAGCGGTTGACGGACGCGCAGACGCGGGAGACAAAGCCATGGATCATTCCGGCCATTAAATGCAGGTTCAAAACCTATAAAAAAGGCCGGGCGATGATCGGGCCTTTTTTATTTTTCCTTGATAACCATTGTGGTCATAACCCGTTGCGGGAACGGTATTTCAATCTTGGCTGTGTCCAGTGCCGCCTTAATCCTGATGCGGACATCTGAGGTGCGGGCTAGCCAATTATCCGAAGGCAACCAGCACCGTAATGACAGGTTGATCGCGCTGTCTCCAAATCCCATGACATAAACTTCCGGCGGCGTCGGCATGTCTTTGACATCAGCGGTGTCAGCTAAAACTTTCAGTAATATTGTTTCTGCCTTGGCCAAATCCGTATCATAGCCAACACCGATATCGACAAATAGTTTGCGCTCTGTGTGGCGGGCAAAATTTTGCAGACGATTGTTCCAGACTTGGCTGTTGGGAACGTAAATATAAATGCCTTCGAGATCTTTAAACGTCGTGGAAAACAGTCCGATTTCCTGAACGGTGCCGGCATAATTCGGCGTATCAACGAACTCTCCGATTTTAAGCGGCCGCAATATTAAAAGCATGACGCCGGAGGCAATGTTGCCCAGCGTATCTTTTAACGCCAAACCAACGGCCAGACCCGCAGACCCGAATACCGCCAGTAGCGCGCTCGACGGGACGCCGATCTTGGTCAAAAAGGCGTAAAGCGTAAAAGCGATGATGAAGTAAAAAATCACGCTTGCCAGAACAGGGCGCAGCGTGGCGCTGATGCGGTCGCCGCCAAGTCTTGATTTCAAAAACCTTTTACGCAACCCTTTCGCAATGATAATGCCGGCAATCAATATTGTGAACGCTGCCGTCAGGGTGACCCCAAAGCTTAAAACTTGGGGGAATTCTTCACGGGAAACCTTCCAAATTTGTGTCAAATTTTCCATATTATCTCTCATATGTCCGGGCAAAACGCGCCGGCCGTGACTTCGTTGCATTTAGGGGTGGAGGTCGGCCCTCAAATCATCAACGCCGCGACTTTGCCCCGATCATAGCAATGGCATTAAGCAGCCGTCCTGTCAGCGCGTCAACCGGCGCGCCGGCAGATTTGACCTTCTTTTCTGTCTCAAGGCTCTCCAGCAGAATTTTATCCAAAAGGGCCGGTCGCCACAGCCGCAACTGGCTTTCAAACTCGCGTTGATACAGGCCGAACACCGGCGGCCGCAGGCCGCGCATGGCGTCAGATACGCTTGACCCGCCATCCATAGCCGCCAGCGCGCTGTGAAGCCTCGTTAAGTGCCGCTGCGCACTGCGCAAAATAACGGCGGCATGCATCTTCCCGGCCATGGCCCGGCGAAACGCGGCGTCGGCCTGAACTTGCCGGCCGGAAAAGGCTGCATAGATAATTTCGTCAATATCGCCGGCCTGCGCGCCGGAGGCTACGGCATTGATATCGTCAATCGTGACGCGGTCGCCTTCGGTTTCTCCATACCCTTTGTAAAGCGCCATTTTTTCAAGCTCGCCGCGTGCCAAGGCCCGGTCGCCTTCCAATAAGGGCGTCCACATTGACAGGGCGTCTTTATCAATCCCGATGCCGTAAGTGCCGATTGCCGCCAGCGTATCGCGGGCAATCGTGGCCACATCGGCGGCGCTGTCGGCGTAACAGGCAATGGCGGCAAATCCCGTGGCGGCTTCAAACGCTTTGCGGACATGGGATCTGGGCGTCATAGCGCCCGCTTCGATAATGAGTTTTGCAGCGCAGCGCTCGGGGTGGGCATCAAATTGTTTGATAAGCTTACCTATAGCCAAGCCTTGGCGTTCATGATCAAGGCGCACGCGGATAAGCCGGGAATCACCCAGCAAAGACAGCGCTGACATTTCATCGGATAAGCGCGCCGGGTCAGATGATAAATCGTCGGACGTTAATACGGTTACGTTAAAGGCATCGTCGACATCAGGCACGAATTGCGCGGCCAGTGTTTGCGATCTCTCTACGGTCAGGCCCCGGTCAGGGCCGTAAATCAGGGCGCCCAGCATATCGGCAGGCGGGCCTGCGCAAAATTTATCCGCGCGACTTCCGGAGAGTTTCACGGCCTATTGGCCGCGCAGCGCTTTAGCGAGCCTTAAGACCAAGCGATCCGAAATATCATTGGCCACGCGCTGCGTTGCATCATCCGTTGCCGCTGTCGTGCCATAAGGATCGGACGGAGAATTAAAAGTCGAGACGGCGGAAACGCTGCTGCGCTCTATTACGTCGCCGGTATCGGCGCGGCGCAAAACGTAACGCACGGCCAGGCGCATATCATAACGGGCAGCCACATCATCACCGCGCAGCCCGACAGCTTCGCGTCTCAGCGTTGTGGCAATATCTAAATTATAAGCGGCTGTTCCGGTGGCCATACGGTCCGTCAGGCCCTGACGAATAAGAAACTCTGCCTTTTTTCCGGTCGCGCCGGTCGCTTTGGTTTCGCCGAAGTTTAAATTAATCGCCGGCAAGGGCGCACGAACGCCGGAGGCTTGCGCGGCATGCAAAGGGGTAAAGCCACAGCCCGTCAGGGCGGTAGCGGTCATCGCGCAAATCGCGGCGGTAAGAAGTATCTGTTTCATCAATTGGCTACTATATTGATTATCCGGCCCGGCACAACGATGACTTTGCGCACGGTTTTATCGCCGATGGCGGCCTGCACGTTTTCATCCGCCATGGCCAGCGCCTCGCACGCATCTTTTGGCGCGTCTTTGGCGACCGTGATTTCGCTGCGCCGTTTGCCGTTAACCTGTATGGGCAGGGTGACGCTGTCCTCAACCAGAAGGCTCTCATCGGCGACCGGCCAGGGTGTTTGGCACACCAAGCCCTCGCCGCCCATCATGTCCCAACATTCCTCTGACAAATGCGGCATGAACGGCGCGATCATCCGAATCAGAATGCCCAGCGCCTCTGACCGGGCCGCGTCATCGCCCTTATATTTGCGAATCGCATTGGTCAGCTCATATATAGCCGCGACGGAGGTGTTAAAGCGAAAGCTCTCAATCCCGTCTGTCACGCGAACGATAACTTTGTGCGCAAATTTACGCAGCTCAAGCGCGTCGCCGCTTGCGGTATCCGCCACAATGGACGGCCCGCAATCATCGCCGGTTTCCGAGACAATATCATAGACTTTATTGGCAAAGCGCCACGCGCCGATAACGCCGCTTTCTGTCCATTCCACGTCACGCTCGGGCGGGCTGTCGGACAGGACAAACCAGCGGGCTACGTCTGCGCCGTAACCGGCGATAATTTCGTTGGGATCGACCACGTTCTTTTTGGACTTGGACATTTTGATAACGTCGCCGGTGATGATCCTTTGCCCGGTTGAGATTTGTTTATTATCTTCAACATCGCCCGGCTCAACCCATTGGCCGTCTTCATTTTTAAACGTCGCATGAGTGACCATGCCTTGGGTGAACAGGCCGGCAAACGGTTCGCCGCTCGGCAAATCAAGGAGGCCACAATCGCGCAGGCCGCGGGTAAAGAAGCGCGCATAAAGCAAATGCAGCACTGCATGTTCCACGCCGCCAATATATTGATCAACCGGCAGCCATTGGCTCGCCTCTTCTTTGTCAAAAGGCGCGTCGCTTGGCTCTCCATTACCGGAGCCGCCGGCAAAGCGGGCGAAATACCAAGAGGAGTCCGCAAAGGTGTCGAGCGTATCGCATTCGCGCCGCGCCGGTTTTCCACAAGACGGGCAATCGACATGCTTCCATGTAGGATGCCGCTCAAGCGGGTTGCCGGGATTATCCGGGTCGAATTTTACATCGTCCGGCAATTGCACAGGCAAGTCAGCGGCCGGCACCGGAACGGCGTCACAGTCCTCACAATAAATAATCGGTATCGGCGCGCCCCAATAGCGCTGCCGCGACACGCCCCAATCGCGCAGGCGGTATTGGACTTTGCCTTGCCCAAGGCCCATCTCTTCAATTTTAGCAATGGCGGCGCGTATGCCTTCATCCTTGGTCATGCCGTTCAGGAAACCGGAATTATAGAGCACGCCTTCGCCGGTGTAGGCTTCTTCTAATTGAGCAGTACCTACATCCCGCTCATCCCGACGAAAGTCGGGATCCAGAGTTTCTGAATCCGGTGTTTGCAATTCTGGACCCCGATTTTCATCGGGGTGAGCGGAGGTAAGGGGTTTCACTACCGGAATTATCGGTAAGCCATATTTCGTTGCAAAATCAAAATCCCGTTGGTCATGAGCGGGGCATCCGAACACTGCGCCGGTGCCGTAGCCCATCAGGACAAAGTTAGCGGCATAGACGGGGAGGGTGCCGGATGGGTCAAGCGGGTGCTTCACGCGCAGCCCGGTATCAACGCCGACCTTTTCGGCCTTATCGATAGCTTCGGCCGTTGTGCCGAGTTTGTTACAGTCTTCGCGGAAAGCGGCGAGCGCTTCGCTGTCCTTCGCAAGTTCAATAATCAGCGGGTGGTCAGCGGCAAGCGCAATAAAGCTCGCGCCGTAAATTGTGTCAGGGCGGGTTGTGTAAACTTCAATGCCATCCGCGGGAGCGTCACTTGCAAACTCAAATTTAAACTGAAGCCCCTCGCTCCGCCCGATCCAGTTTTTCTGCATGGTGCGGACTTTTTCCGGCCAGCGGTCAAGCCCGTCCAGCGCGCTTTCCAGTTCATCCGCGTAATGGGTAATTTTGAAAAACCATTGGTCCAGTTCGCGGGTCTCAATCTCCGCGCCGGACCGCCAGCCTTTGCCGTCAATCACTTGTTCATTGGCAAGCACCGTCATGTCGACCGGGTCCCAATTGACCTTGGCTTTTTTGCGGTAGACCAAACCGTTCTGCATGAACGCCAAAAAAATCGCCTGCTGTTGTTTATAATAGGCCACGTCACAGGTCGCAAATTCGCGGGTCCAATCAAGCGCAAAGCCGAGGCGTTTCATCGGCGCGCGCATGGCGTCGATATTATCGTAAGTCCATCCTTTGGGATGCACGCCTTTTTCCATGGCCGCATTTTCTGCCGGCATGCCGAAGGCGTCCCATCCCATCGGGTGCAAAACGCGGTAGCCCTGCGCGAGTTTATAGCGCGCAATCACATCGCCCATGGCGTAATTGCGCACATGGCCCATATGGATTTTCCCGGACGGGTAAGGGAACATTTCCAGCGCGTAATAGCTCGGCTTGGACGGGTCCATCTTGCCGGCGACAAAGGCCTTGGCCTCATCCCATGCGGTTTGCCATTTCGGCTCTGTGCTTGCGGCATTATAACGGCTCATGGGCGCGCTCCGGATATTAGAAAAATGTAAGTGTGGTCTATAGCAGACCGGCAGATACCGGCCATAAAAAAACCGGCTCTCAAGCCGGTTTTCAAATCAGTCTCGAGGGCCGCCTAGTTTGAGGCGATATAAAGTTCCCGCGCGCGGGTCAGAATAGCGTTTTCGATCTGTCGGGCCGTATCGGCATCCACCGGAGCGTCGCTCCATGCGCCGCCGCGATTAAGCTGCTTAAACACGCTGACTTTCAAAGCGTCTGCGCGCAGCTGCGTATCGAGAATATAGACATTGGATTTAAACCGCTCGCCGGGTGCTTCGGCGCTGGCATACCAATCTGTGATGATGACGCCGCCAAACGGGTCAACTTCGGCCAGAGGCATAAAATTCAGCGTTTCAAGGCTTGCGCGCCATAAAAAGGAATTCACGCCCAGTTGCGGAGAGGCCTGAACCTGCTTGGCTGTTTTGGTCGGGTTGGCTGTTTTATTGCCCGGCAATTTATTGCGGATCGTGCTGCATCCCACAAGAGCGGATGAAACGGCGGCGCAAACGGCCAAGGTCATAATCTTTGAAGCCATGACGGTCTCCTATAGCGGCCACGCGGGCCCTGCATTAACTGTATCAAAGCGCTGTATAACACGTGTCGCGGGTCGTGCCAGAGTTTTATGCCCCTGATATGGGTTACGGTTTGGCAAGGGTAGCGTCCGCTTGCGGCGTCCCTCCTCCCCCTTCTTGGGGGGAAGCTGTTGAGCGCAGCGAGACTGAGGGGGCCTTGCAATGCCGGTTATTTATCCCCCGACTTCCGTGTGCCGCCGCTTCCAAATCGATGTCGCCTGTGTTAACGCCCGCCTATACCGATACACCATCACAAAGGCCCGTTCATGCCCGCTCCCAATCCCGATCTGAAACCGTTTGACCCTGCCGCTTTGGCCCCTGTAAAGCGGGCCTTGCTGTCAGTCTCTGACAAGTCAAAACTCGCGGCCCAAGCCCGCGCTCTGCACGAACGCGGCGTGAAATTGGTGTCGACCGGCGGGACGCGCCAAGCCATTGCCGATCTGGGTATTCCTGTCAAAGACGTGAGCGAACTCACCGGTTTTCCTGAAATGATGGACGGCCGGGTGAAGACTTTGCACCCTATGGTGCACGGCGGCCTGCTTGGCGATCGCGACTTAGCCTCCCATAAAGACGCCATGCATGCCCACGGCATTCTGTCTATCGACCTTCTGATTGTGAATCTCTACCCGTTTGAAAATGCGGTCGCCGGCGGCGGATCGTACGAGATGTGCGTAGAAAATATCGACATTGGCGGCCCGGCCATGATTCGCGCAGCGGCCAAAAACCACGCTCATGTTGCCGTCTGTACGGACGCCGATGATGTGGACGCGGTGATTGCCGATATGGACGCCAATGACGGCGCAACCACCGGCACATTGCGTCGCCGGCTCGCGGGTAAAACCTATGCCCGCAGCGCCGCCTATGACGCGGCCATTGCTAATTACTTTGCCGGAATTGTCAGTGAAACCCCGGCCTGGCGCGCCCAAGGCGGCAGTCTGAAACAAGAACTGCGCTATGGTGAAAACCCGCACCAAACGGCGGCGTTTTATTCCGACGGGTCGAGCCGCGCAGGGGTCGCCACCGCAAACCAAGTCCAAGGCAAAGCGCTGTCTTATAACAATATCAACGATACGGATGCGGCCTATGAACTCGTCGCGGAATTTGGCGATGTTTCCAAAGGCGACAAGCCGGCCGTGGCGATTATCAAACACGCCAATCCGTGCGGCCTTGCCGTCGCGGATGATTTTATCACGGCGTATAAAAACGCTCTGGCCTGTGACCCTGTTTCGGCCTTTGGCGGCATTGTTGCCCTGAACGGAAATCTGGACGCGAAAACGGCCAAAGAAATCGTCAAAGTCTTTACCGAAGTCGTCATCGCGCCAAGCGCAGATGCAGACGCGATTGCGGTGTTTGAGAAAAAGAAAAACCTGCGCCTTTTAATCGCCGGCGGTCTGCCGGACGTCACCGCGCCAAGCCTGACCCAGCGTAATGTCGCCGGCGGCATATTGGTCCAAGACCGCGACAGCGGCTATGTGGCGGACGCGGATTTAAAAGTCGTCACCAAACGTAAACCGACCGAATCTGAGATGGCTGATCTGCGCATGGCGTGGAAAGTCGCCAAACACGTCAAATCTAATGCCATTATCTATGTCAAAGACGGCGCCACCGCCGGCATTGGCGCCGGCCAAATGAGCCGCATCGACTCCGCGCGCATCGCCGCCCGCAAAGCCGAAGACGCCCAAGAGGCCGCAGGATGGGCCGAGCCAAAAACCAAAGGCTGCGCCTGCGCCTCCGATGCGTTCTTCCCGTTTGCCGACGGCATGCTCGCTGCCGCCGCCGCCGGAGCCACAGCGATTATCCAGCCGGGCGGGTCTATTCGGGATGATGAAGTGATTGCTGCGGCGGACGCGCAGGGGATCGCGATGGTGTTCACCGGGATGCGGCATTTCAGGCATTAGGGGAAATTCATGAATGATTTGATTGATAGTATAAAGTCTGAGTTGGAATCGGCGGCATTACAAAGTCGTAAAGTCACAACATTTCATTTTCAGGTTCTTAAGCATGCCAGTGAATTAGAACATATTGATAAGTATGAGTTTTGTGAGATGGTTGGCATGAAGGAAAGCTTCATAGCTGAGTTCGATAAAATGATGCGTTTGTCGCGCTACCTTAAAGGCCAGGACATTGTTTTAGCAAAGGTCATCTAAACAACAGGGGTGCTGCTGAACAAAGAATTAAAAAGGTATATCGTCGTTATAGTCGGCAGGAACCGATTTGGGTTTCGCTAAGAATATCTTTTCTTTTGTTCTTTCATCTGACTCTAATAGGCTCACTATATCTGATGAAATCGCCTCAGCAGTTTTTTTACCACGAGTTAGGGCTTGGTGTTTTGATATAAAGCCGGCGGGGTCCTCCCCCATGCGAAGAGAAATAAGTTTCGTACCCCGTCCTAAAGCAAAGCCAATTTCTTGTTGGCACCAAAATTTAGTTTTAAAACCTTCGGTATGTACTGCGACCATAGCGTCCATCGTTTGCAAGGCTTTTTCGATTTCTGTTTGCCATTCCAAAGTAGGGGCGATGTCTTCATGCGCTACAAAAGATACAATGCCATAGTCGACTAAGCATTCTTTCAAGCGGGTAGCTTTTAATTTCTGTTCTGCCATGTGGCTAATGAATAACTTAAACTTGTTTTGCGTGTCTGCCCATAATACTGGTAGCCCGATTGGAAGCTCCATATTGGGCCTTAACCCCAAATCACTTGCAATTTGCAGGACAAGGTCATCACTCAATCCACCCAAAGCAGAAGATGAATAGACGCGCTTACTATTTACTTCAATGTTTTCGGGGAGCCTTACCTTGAACTCAGATAGAAACACGTCGATTTCCCGAAAAGTATAACGTTCCTGGAGGATGAGAGCGATCTCATTGATCAAGCGCATTTTCTCTGTTCGTTTCATTTCACTATCCCTTTACTCAATCCCCAACCGCCCCTCTTAACCCCGACCCGCACCACCAAATAAATCAACAATCCCACCGGCCCCAGCATAAAGGTCAGCGCCAAACATGGCACCAATATCCAATGGCTAATCCCCCGGCGCTGCGCGTCTCTCGCTTCCCAGGCTCCGACGAATAAATCGAACACCAGATAGTGCGCCCAGCCGACGAGCACGCCCATATCATTGCCGAAAATATTGCGCACGCCTTCGAGGGTCGTGAAGTCCACCGCGCCTTCAAAGGCGACATGTCCGGTGACGCCGAAAGCCATGCTGGTCACCATGCAGCCCAAATAAAACAGGCCAAGGGCGACCGGATAAAGCATGGAGTGGACCAGCTTTTGCGTGACGTTCCATTGCGGCGCAAGGATGAGCAACGCCCATGCCGGGAGGACTGAGGCGTTGAGGAGTTTAAAAGCGAGGGCTGTGTCCATTGTGGGTGTGTCCGGTTTTATTTTAATTTCCGCCCATCCCCGCGCGGGCGGGGATGGGCGGGTTAAAGAGAACGATACCTCTTACAAACTCGGCATTGCGTTCTTGGCCGCTTTTTCTTCCGGGTCCAAATCGGGCTGTCCGTCCGCAGAGAGCAGCACCGCTATCCACCGGGTTGTCGGGAACTGCGCCAAAATAATCATAATAATCACGGTCAGCGGCGCGGACAGGAACGCGCCGACGCCGCCCCACAGGGCGCCCCATAAGGTCAAAGACAGAACAACAACAAGGGCGGACAGGTTCATGCTGTCGCCCATCATTTTGGGCTGGATGGTATTGCCGATAATAAATTGCGCGCCGAACAAGCCGCCGGCCAGAATAATAATCGGTGTCAACGTTTCATACTGCACGAGGCCGAACATGACCGGCAAGACAATCGCCGCGAGGCCGCCGACAATCGGAATGTAATTTAAAATGAAAATCACAAGCGCCCAGAACAGGGCATTTTCCAAACCCAGGGATGCCATAATAATATAGCTGATAACGGTTTGCATCAGGCTGATAATGGTCTGTACGCCCAAATATTTTTCAATGGAATGACGAATACGCATAAACACTTTTCCGGCTTGGGCGCGGCGGGTCATGTTTGGAAACAGATCATCCATTTTCTTGGGAAAGCTCGATTGGGCGGCGAAAAGAAACGCGACGTAAATCGCGATAATCATCAGATTGGATAAAACGCCTTGAATTGCGCTGAAGAAGCCCGCCAAACCGGCTTGCACTTTTTGCGGCAGGTTAACCCGTTCTATCAGACTGCTCATGGACAGATCGTTTTGCCCGACAAGGCCGCCGACCCAGTGGAAAATCTCGTCGAGGCGCTTTTCATAGCGGGGGGCTTGGTCAATCACTCCGGCCGCTGTATCGGCAATAATAAAGATGATCCCGACAATCCCGGCCACAACGCACATCACAGCGACAATCAATGCCGCCCAATAAGGGATTTTCGGGGACAGGCGGTCTATCCACCGGGCGAAGGCGTCAATAATCAACCAGATAAATATGGCCAGCGCAAACGGCGTAATAAGATCGCGTGTGACATACAGAACATAAGTCGCCGCCACGAATGACAAAAACAAAAGACAGGCGCGGGATGTATTGTCCATGACAGGGTCCTTGGGTGATTTGCGGCGAGTTTACGGTTGAAGCCCGCAGGGTCAAGCGCATACCGGTTGCGTTCACCTCGCGCCGGTCATACAAAGCCATAATGATTTCCAAGGATAATATTTTATGAGCGATCACATTTTCGTCGGAACAGACAGCAGTGGCAAACGGCAAAATCTGCTGTTGAAACTGGCCAACCGTCACGGCCTGATTGCCGGCGCGACCGGCACCGGTAAGACCGTGACCCTGCAGATTTTAACTGAAGGGTTTTCCGCCGCCGGCGTTCCGGTGTTTGCGGCCGATGTAAAAGGTGATTTGTCCGGACTTTGCAGCGCAGGGGATGAGTCGCACAAGCTCCACGATAAGCTCATGGCGCGGGCGGATATGATCGGCTTGGACGATTATTTCTACTCTGCCATGCCGGTAATCTTTTGGGATTTATATGGCCGCCAAGGTCACCCCGTTCGCGCAACGATTGCCGAAATGGGACCGGTTCTTCTGTCGCGCCTTATGGGACTAAACGAGACGCAAGAAGGCATTTTGACGATTGCGTTCGAATTGTCGGATGATGAAGACATGCTGCTGCTGGATTTAAAAGATCTCCGCGCACTGCTCAATTTTATCAATGACAACAGGGCGGAGATTTCCCGGCAATATGGCAATGTGACGAGCCAATCTGTCGGCGCGATTATGCGTAAACTTTTGGTTTTAGAGCGGCAAGGCGCCGAGCAGTTCTTTGCCGAACCGGCGTTAAAACTCCGCGACTTTATGCTGCGTGATGCAGACGGATTTGGGGCGGTTTCAATATTGGCAGCCGATGAACTGATTAATTCACCCGGATTATATTCAACATTTTTGCTATGGCTTTTGTCGGAATTGTTTGAAGAACTGCCTGAGGTGGGTAATCCCGACAAACCCGTCATGGTTTTCTTTTTCGACGAAGCGCATTTACTGTTTGACGATGCGCCCAAAGCGCTCATTCAAAAGATTGAGCAGGTCGCTCGCCTCATCCGGTCTAAGGGCGTGGGCATATATTTTGTGACGCAAAACCCGATGGATATTCCGGACACTGTGCTCGGGCAGCTTGGCAACCGTATTCAGCATGCCCTGCGCGCTTATACGCCCAAAGAGCAGAAAGCCGTGCGTGCGGCGGCGAGCAGTTTTCGCGAAAATCCCGACTTTGATACCGAAGACGTGATTACAGACTTAGGCGTCGGTGAGGCGCTGGTTTCCTTACTGGATGCCAAGGGCGTACCGGGCGTTGTCGGGCGCACAATGATACGACCGCCGGCCTCTCGCTTGGGCCCGGCAACGGAGGCCGAGCGCAAGGCGGTGATGAAAAACTCGCCCGTTAAAGACGTTTACGATAAGACGATTGACCGCGAAAGCGCTTACGAAATTTTGGAAGAAAAAATCCAAGCCGCGCAAAAAGCAGCGGAAAAACAGACGTCCAAATCAAGTCGGCGAAAGAAGTCCGGTCGTAAACAGGACTCCATGATCATGAAAGGCGTAAAACGCGAAGGCCGTTATATGGCTCGCCGTGTGGTCTACAGTATATTACGCGGCGTGGTCGGCGGCATGATGCGGCGATAGGGGCGGAGTCTTATATCGCGATAATTCCGCGAGGGCTCCGGTTTACTTAAAAATCAATTTTCCTTTTTCCAAATCGATTTTGATGTTTGATCCGTCCGGAAGATCGCCTTCCAAAAGTTTACGGGCCAGCGTGTCCTGCACTTCTTTTTGGATCACCCGTTTCAGCGGTCTTGCACCGTAACTTGGATCATAACCACGCTCGCCGATCCAATTGCGGGCCGTTTCAGATAAATCCAAAACGATATTACGATCCGCCAGCCAGCCTTCGAGCCGCTTCATCTGAATATCGACAATAGCGCCCATATGTTCAGGCTTAAGCCGCTCGAACAACAGAACCTCGTCCACCCGATTAATAAATTCAGGGCGGAAGTTTGCGGCCACATCTGCCATAACTCCGATACGCGCTTTTTCCACGCTCTCGCCGGCGGCTAAATTCAGCAAATGCTGCGAGCCGATATTGGAGGTCATAATAATCAGCGTATTTCGGAAATCGACCGTGCGGCCTTGGCCGTCCGTCAGGCGTCCGTCGTCGAGCACTTGCAGCAGAACATTGAAAACATCCGGATGGGCTTTCTCAATTTCGTCAAACAAGACAACCTGATAAGGCCGGCGGCGCACAGATTCTGTCAGCGCTCCGCCTTCATCATAACCGACATATCCGGGCGGCGCGCCGATCAGGCGGGATACGGAATGTTTCTCCATATACTCAGACATATCCATACGGGTAATCGCAGCGTCATCGTCAAACAGAAATCCGGCCAGCGCCTTGGTCAGCTCTGTTTTACCCACGCCCGTCGGACCAAGGAACATAAAGCTTCCGATTGGGCGGGCAGGGTCTTTCAGGCCGGCTCGCGCCCGGCGCACAGCGTCCGATACGGCGCGCACGGCTTCGCCCTGGCCGACCACTCGGGCGGCGAGGACAGTTTCCATCTCCAACAGTTTCTCGCGCTCACCTTCGAGCAGTTTTTCGGCCGGAATTCCGGTCCACCGCGCGACGACGGCGGCGACTTGGTCACTGTCGACAACTTCGGTCATCATCTCGCTGCCGGACGTTTCAGCCTCAGCAACGGTTTTTTCCAACTTCGGAATATCCACATGTTGCAGGCGGCCGGCGGTTTCGTAATCACCGCGCCTTGCGGCATCTGCGAGTTTATTGCGCGCAATATCAAGCGCTTCTTTGGCGTTGGCGGCGGCGTTTAATTTGTTTTTCTCCGCCTGCCATGCCGCCGTCATATCGTCGCTT
This sequence comes from uncultured Robiginitomaculum sp., assembly GCA_938015875.1. Classification (GTDB taxonomy): domain Bacteria; phylum Pseudomonadota; class Alphaproteobacteria; order Caulobacterales; family Maricaulaceae; genus Robiginitomaculum. The sequence goes on from CALLXE010000023.1 coordinate 27,193, forward strand.
TGCGCGGACAGTTCTGCGATCTCAGTATTACGTTTTTCAAGGCGATCTTTAGACGCGTCATCTTTCTCCGCTTTCAGGGCTTCGACCTCAATGCGCAGCTGAACCAGACGGCGATCAATCTCGTCGAGCGCCTCAGGCTTACTGTCGACTTGCATACGCAAACGGCTGGCGGCTTCGTCCATCAGGTCAATGGCTTTGTCCGGCAAAAATCGATCCGTGATATAACGATGCGACAGGGTGGCCGCGGCGACAATCGCGCCGTCAGAAATGCGAATGCCGTGATGAACTTCGTATTTATCTTTCAGGCCGCGCAATATGGAGACTGTATCTTCGACTGTCGGCTCTGTGACAAAAACAGTCAGGAAACGCCGGGCGAGGGCCGCGTCTTTTTCCAAATGTTTGCGGTATTCATCCAAAGTGGTCGCGCCGACGCAGTGAAGCTCCCCGCGCGCGAGGGCCGGTTTCAAAAGGTTGGCCGCATCCATCGCGCCGTCGCCTTTCCCGGCCCCGACAAGGGTGTGAATTTCGTCGATGAACAGGATAATCTGTCCATCCGCGCTCTCAATATCTTTAAGCACAGCCTTCAGCCGTTCTTCAAACTCGCCGCGATATTTCGCACCGGCAATCAACGCGCCCATGTCTAGCGCCCACAAAGATTTCCCGGCAATAGACTCAGGCACATCGCCATTGACAATTCGCAGGGCAAGGCCTTCGGCAATGGCGGTCTTCCCGACGCCGGGTTCTCCGATCAAAAGCGGGTTGTTCTTTGTGCGTCGGGTCAGCACTTGAAGCGTGCGGCGAATTTCCTCATCTCGTCCAATAACGGGATCAAGCTTTCCGTCGCGGGCAGCCGCCGTCAGGTCGCGCGCATATTTAGACAGGGCGTCATAGCCGTCCTCGGCATTTTCACTGTCGGCGGTGCGGCCTTTGCGTAAATCTTTAATGGCCTCGCCAATGCCGGACACTGACGCGCCGCAAGCCACGATCATTTTGGAAATATCACTGTCTGTTGTCAGCGCCATTAAGAGCCGCTCTGCCGTGACAAAAGCGTCGCCGGCTTTTTTGGCCTGTGCTTCGGCCTTGGCCGTGACCTTGCCGGTCTGCGCAGCCAGTATCAGGCGGTCGGCGCCCGCGCCCTGAACTTGCGCGATTTTACTCAAAGCGGTTTCGATATCCGCGCGCAGTATATTTAAGTCCCCGCCCGCCGTGCGGATAAGGTTCGCCGCCAAAGCTTCTTTTTCATCAACTAAGGCCGCGAGTAAATGCACCGGTAAAAGTTGCTGCGAGTTGCGGGTTAAAGCCAGGCTTTGCGCAGCTTGGATAACGGCGCGTGATCGGGCTGTATATGATTGTAAGTCCATGAGAGAACCCTCCATAAAATGTATTGAGTCTCAAATAGGAATTTATTCCCTACGCGCAAGACGGCAGGATTTTATTTTTTCTGCGGCAAGGATGCCGCAAAGTTTGACAAATGCGCCCGCGCGCGCGACACCCGGCGAGCTCTAACCATTGACTTTACTATGACCCAAGTTGCCGCCAATTCCCAAGCTTATGAAATGCCCGCCACATGGGGCGGCGAGCTAAAGGCTTTGTTGTGGCTGGGCGTGCCGATGGGGTTGGCGCAGGTCGTGTCTTTCTTTGTCTATTTTATCGATATTTTGATGATTGCCCGCTTAACGCCCGCTGATGTGGCCGCGGCCTCCTTGGGCTCTGTCTATTACTTTGCGCTTTGGATGCTGGGCGCAGGGCCGGTTATGGCAGTCTCGCCTATGGTCTCCCAAGCTTTGGGGGGCAATACAGGCGAGCGGGCCGACGTACGCCGCACGGTGCGCATGTCCCTTTGGGCTATTGCCATATTAACGCCGTTCATCGCTCTGATTTGTTTTGCCTCAAAGCCGATCTCTTTGGCCTTTAATCAAGACCCGGTCGTGGCGGCCAAGGCCTATAGCTATACTCTTATGTTAATCCCCGGCTGGTTCTTTGCTCTGTCCGTTATGGCCTTGCGCAATTTTTTGGCTGCGATTGCGCGGACATGGGTTCCGCTTGTACTGGCGGTTATCGGAACGTCGCTGAATGCGGGGCTGAATTGGGTTTTCATTTTCGGTAATTTAGGGTTTCCGGCCATGGGCCTGACCGGAGCGGGCATCGCGTCCAGTTTGACTTATTTTCTCACCTTTCTTATTTTTGTCGCCTATATCCGTTTCGACCGGCTCGCTAATAGCTTTCAGGTGTTTTCAAACTTTTTCAAATCGGACACGCCGCGCCTCAAAGAACTCGCGCGGCTCGGCTGGCCGATTTCTGTGACGACAATGTTTGAAGGTATGCTGTTTAATTCTGCCGTTTTTATTGTCGGCGTAATAGGCGTGGCAGAGCAGGCGGCCTATCAAATCGGTCTGAACGTCGCCTCGCTGGCCTTTATGCTGCCCTTCGGCCTGTCAATGGCCGGGGCGACCCGCATGGGATTGGCGGCCGGCGCTGATGATCGATCTGCCATGGTGCGAGTCACGTTTACGACGCAATTTGTGTGTATTTTTGCAATTGGTATGGCGGCGATTCCGATCGCGCTGTTCCCTGAATATGTGGCGACCCGCTATATGAAAAGCACAAGCCCTGAAAACATACAGGTTATCGCGCTCGTCATTACATTCCTGCCCATCGCGGCCGGATTTATGTTTTTTGACGCGGTGCAGGTCGCCGCCAATCAGCTTTTGCGCGGATTGAAAGACGTCACATGGGCTATGGCCCTGACCGGGGTGAGCTATTGGCTCGTCGGCTTTCCGGTCGCTTACTATCTGGGTTTGCATAGTTCCGTCGGCGCAAAAGGCGTCTGGTATGGCCTGATGGCCGGTCTTTTATGCGGAGCAATATTATTGGGTGCGCGGCTGACATATTTGCTGCGCGGGAAGGCCGGTCTTGCTCAAATGCATTAACCCTGTTAATTATAACATAATTAGCGCATTATGCACAAAATAACGTTGGGGTAGAACGGAAAGATTTAATATGAAAGCTATATTGCTAAGTGCTGTTGCAGCTATAATTTTGACCGGTTGCGGCGGCGGCGGCGGCGGAGGGTCGTCATCCTCCGGCGGATCCGGCCCTGTCGGCGTTACGCCTCCACCCCCACCCCCGCCCCCACCCCCGCCTCCGGTATCAGCAACGCAAATCAGCGATAAAGATGCGTCACGAGATTTTCTGATGCGCGGCGGATGGGGCGGGTCAGAATCTGATATCGACGCCGCTGTCGGCACAGATGCCGCCGATTGGATCGCCGCGCAAATGGCGATTCCGATGACTGAAATTTCGCCAATCATGCGCGCCGGCGGACCCTTTGCGTCCGGTACGGCCATGAACAGAAAGATTTGGTGGGATCAGACGCTGAACAATGATGATGTTTTGCGCTCGCGTATGGTCTTTGCTCTGTCACAGATTATCGTTGCGTCTAATTCTGCCGATGGCAATATCGCTGCCAATCAGCGTATGGCGTCTTATATGGATACGCTTAGCCGACACGCCTTCGGCAATTATCGCGATCTTTTGCAGGATATTACTTACAACACTCAAATGGGTCAGTTTTTGACCTATCGCGGTAATCGCAAAGCGTCCGATGATGGCCTGCGCCAGCCCGATGAAAATTACGCTCGCGAAATTATGCAACTTTTCTCTATTGGCCTCGTAGAGTTGAACCCGGATGGCACGGTTAAGACCGGCGGAGACGGACAGCCGATTGAGACTTACACGAATGAAGATGTATCCGGTTTGGCCCGTGTCTTTACCGGATTTATTTATAATAACACGCTTGAGCCGGCTGAGGAACGATATTTTCAACCGATGATTATCAATGAGGGCCAGCATTCAGATAAGGTAAAATCATTTCTGGGCACAACGATACCGGCCGGTACAAGCGGAGAGGCATCTGTAACCCAAGCGCTTGATGCTCTGTTTGCCCACCCGAATGTTGCGCCCTTTATTTCCTCACAGCTTATTCAGCGTTTCACCCAATCTTCACCGGCTCCGGATTATGTTGCCCGCGTTTCTGCGGCATTTGAAAGCGGGCTTTACACAACCGGTGAGGGCGATCGTTTCGGCACAGGAGAGCGCGGAGATTTGGCGGCCACTTTGGCGGCGGTCTTGCTTGATCCGCAATTTTTTGATGCGGTTCCGCCCGGGCCGCGCGAAGGTAAAATCCGTGAACCCATTTTACGCTTTGTCCATTGGGTCAAAGCCATGGAGGTTGAAAACCCGCAAGGGTCCAATGAGAAATCAGTTTACAGATTTATGCGGGAATCAGGACGAGGCATTTCCCAAGGCGCGTTTCAATCCCCGTCTGTATTTAATTTCTACCGACCCGGCTTTAAAGCGCCCGGCTCTGACAGCGCTGCGGCAGACCTGACCGCGCCGGAGTTGCAGCTTGTCCAAGAAGGGCAAATTCGCGGCTATTACGACTTTATGTTCAATCTTGTTGCCGGCCGCGTTAATCGCGATGACAACAGTATTGACAGTTTCCGGGCCACCTATCCGCGCTTAACGGCCGTGGCCGATAACCCGGAAGTGTTGGTTGATCTGGTCGAAGACTTGCTCATTTCCGGAAGCTTTGAAGCCACGACGCGGCAACGCATTATTGATGCAGTGACCTTGTCGCCTTTGCGCGATTCAGACCTTGAGGCTGATGCGTTGAGCCGGGCTAAAATTGCGGTTTATATGGCGGTAACGTCGGTTGAATATGGGATGCAGTACTGATGACTTATTATAATCGCAGAGGGTTTTTGAAATCCGCCGCCGGCTTTGCAGCCACCGTTCCTATGCTGGGATCCATGATGGCGCAAAACGCTTACGCCGCTGATGCGACGGGATATAAAGCACTGGTTTGCCTGATGTTTAAAGGCGGGGTTGACGGATCAGACTGGCTTTTGCCGGTTGATGCGCAGCCTTACAGCCGGATGGAAACTTTGCGCGGAGAGCTTTTTGCAAGTTATGCGGACGGATCGCGCAATCGTGAAAATCTGCTGCCTGTCGGCGCGGCGGCCAATGGCGTCAATTACGGACTGCCGTCTAATCTGACAGGATTTCATGATCTGATAACGGCCGGCAAAGGCCGGATTGTCGCTAATGTCGGCCCCTTGGTCGAACCGGTGACGCGGGCGACATGGGATAATCAATCCGCCGCACGTCCGAAAAAATTGTTCTCTCATAATGATCAACAGGCAACATGGCTGACCGGCGGCGTCGAAGGCATTTCGACCGGATGGGCCGGGCGATTTATGGATCCCTATGTCGATGCAGGCACGCAAGCATCGACCTATGGGACCTTGGCAACCGGCTCCTCCGGCCACGCCTTTATGACAGGTCGTTTTTCCCGCGAACTGGTTATTCCTACGGGGAACGCTAATCCGCTTAATTACGAGCGTTACGGCAATGACTTGTCGCCGCAACTTCGGGGCAATGCTGCCTTTAATGATTTGATTTATCAAAACCTGCGGGCGGGTAATGTGTCACCGTCAAACCCTTATGCGCGGGACTTGTCCGCAGTTGCCCGGCGCGGCATGGATAATTTGGATCGCTATACTGAAATTTTGAAAGGCGCGCCGGCGTCTGCAACGTCTTATTCAGCAACCACAATTTCGCGCCAGTTTGAACAGGTCGCCAAAACGATTGCAATGGCCGGAACATTCGGAGTGAAACGCCAGATTTTCTACGTTCAGGCCCCCGGCGGTTATGACACGCACAGTAACCAATCGGATTCACAGGGGCAGGTTACGCAAACGTCCAATGCTGTGACTGAATTTATTGCCGCCATAGAGGCGATGGGCATGAGCAATGACGTGACTGTTTTCACGGCTTCTGATTTCGGCCGTACCATGACAACCAATGGCTCAGGTTCGGACCACGGCTGGGGCAACCATCACTTTGTCTTCGGCGGCGCTTTGGATGATATGGCAGACGTCAATATTATCGGCGCGCCGACCGGTTATGATTTGCAAACGGATCTTTACACCGATCAACGCGGACGCATCATCCCGGAGATTGCCGTCGATCAATATTCCGCCACGCTCGGCAAATGGTTCGGCTTAAATGAAACCGATCTGGCCACCGCCCTGCCGAACCTGTCCAACTTCAATGATAAGGATTTGGGGCTGTTTGCGAGTTCATAGCCCCCAACTGCAAATAAAATAGGAATACAGCCATATTGTTCTTGATTTGTTCTCATTCGGTCTTGTAAAAGAAACCGGAGAGCTTACCTAAACGTTAATGGAGCGAAGCAGCAGCTTTGCGCGTTTAGAGCAGGAGGCCGAGATGGTGAAATCATTGAACCCTTTCATTGATAAAATTTTATGGCAATCCCCTGCGCGCACGATCGGGCAATATCAATGGCGGGCTATCGTTTACACATTGCCGGTGCGTTATGGCGCGGGGTTGAAGCGTTTTGATTTTCAATTTCGCCGGGCGAGCGCCTTTGGCAGCGCGCCGGAGCTTTGGACTGATGCTCACGATTTTCCGGGCTATGCGCGCTATTTGCCAAGTTACGGCCTGCCCAAAGAGCTTGCCGCAATGCGCGCCCGTTATGAAGATGATATCGACCCGGTTATGGGCGTCATGCCCAAGGCCAAAGGGGCGCAGTTAAGCCTCGCTCTCAGCTAAAGCCGTCAGCTTATGCCCCGGCAATATTCGCGAGCACGGCCTGCGCGGCGGCGCGTGGGTCGGGGGCGGCGTTAATCGGCCGGCCGACCACGATATGGCTTGCGCCGGAATTGAGCGCATCGAACGGTGTGGCCACGCGTTTTTGATCGCCCTTATCCCCGCCGTGCAAACGCACGCCGGGGGTGACAATTAAAAAGTCTTTTGGCGCGCCCTCGCGAATAGCGGCGGCCTCGAGCGGGCTTGAAACAACGCCGTCTATCCCGCAATCGGCGGCTTGAACAGCCCGGCGCATAACCAATGTTTCTGCGTCATCATGATAGCCGATAGCCTCTAAATCCTCTTTGTCTAAAGAGGTTAAAACCGTCACGCCGATACTCTTTAAATCTGATCCGGCGGCGCCTTTGGCGGCGGCGCGCATGACGTCAGGACGGGCGTGAACCGTCAGGATTTGCGCCCCGAAACCGGCCACGCTGCGCACGGCTTTCTCCACCGTGGCGTCAATGTCATGAAATTTGAAATCCAAAAAGACGTTCTTGCCGGCGTCGATTAACGTGCGGGCTAAATCCATACCGCCGACCGGTAAAAGTTGCAGGCCGATTTTATAGGATGATACGCTGCCCCCTAAGGTCTGCGTTAACGCCCGCGCTTCTTCAACGCTCGGCAAATCAAGGGCCACATATAACCGGTCATCAGCATCATAAATCATGGTCATCACCCTTTACGAATTTTATCACTGTTTTTGTGCATTAAATAAAGCGCCGCGCTGTCCGGCAATATTTTACCCAGCGCCGCGATGGCTTTGTTCACCCGGCCCGGCACATGGACGGCCTTGCCGCGCTCTACGGCACCATAAGCGCTCTCGGCTAAATCCGAGGCCTCCATCCACATGAAATCCGGCAGTTTGGAAACCCCGTCCCGTGTGCCGTTGACGTCATGAAATTCACTGTAGGTAAAGCCGGGGCAAAGGGCGGACACTTTAATGCCGGCCTCGCCGAGCTCTAAATTCAGGCTTTGGGAAAACTTTATCAGGAAAGATTTAATCGCGGCATAAGTCGTGTGTCCCTTACTGCCCGGCACATGCCCGGCCAAGGACGCCACATTGATAATATGACCAAAGCCGCGCTCTTTCATATCCGGAATAACCCGGTGGACAAGCTCGCATGGCCCCATCAACATTAAATGCAGGCTGCCGGCATGGGTGTCCCAATCATTATCCGTATAGGCACCCGGCAGGCCAAAGCCGGCATTATTGACCAATCCGTCAATCACCTTGCCTTTGGCATGAACCCGGGCAATCAATTTTTCGTTCGAGGCCGGGTCGGATAAATCAGTCGGCAAAATCAGACTCTGCGTGCCGTAAGCCTCTTTCATCTCTTCGGCCAGCGCAATCATCGGCTCTTCGCGCCGCGCAGAAAGCGCCAAATTCCATCCGTGCCGCGCATATTCCCGCGCCAGCGCCGCGCCGATTCCGGCCGATGCGCCGGTAATCAGGCAAAGCGGCTTATCAGAAACAGTCGCCGGCATCGCTACCAGGCGCTCTTAAACGCGGACAGGGCCGCCGTGTCGAACATGGCTTTGTGCATTTTCCCGTTACGGTCAAACCATTGGCATTCAATCTTCTCGCCCGCCGCATCAGCCAGCGCCGTCATCTTCGGCCCGCCGGAATTAAGGCGAACAATCGCGCCTTTGGTGAATGTCGGTGTATCGGTCATGGGGTGTCCTCTGTGTTGAGAGAGGCATAGGCGATGAGGGGGCGTGGGGCAAGGTTTTGTCACCACGCATGGCACTCCCATATATCCGCCCCGTCCCGTCCGTGCTATGCGCGCCTTCAAATAAGTTTTTAATATGGCTCACAAGGACACCCTCATGGCGATCAAGACTCCAAACCCCCGAAAGCCTATATCCAAGCCCCACCCCAAGTCGAAGCCCAAAACCGCCAAGGCCCGCCTCGCCCGCGATCAACAGCTTAAAAAAGTCGTCGTTGAGAAAGATTTTGCGGGAATTAAAGCCGGGTCAACTATGCTCGTCGCGACGCCGAAGATCATCGACAATTATATCCGCAACATCCCAAAAGGGACGGTCCGGACAATCCCCGCTATGCGCGATGATCTCGCCCTGCGTTATGACTGCGACGTTACATGCCCCGTCTCTACGGCGCTGTTTATCCGCATTGTCTGCGAAGCCGCTATTGAAGATATCGATAACGGTAAAGCGCAAAATAACATCGCCCCGTTTTGGCGACTGCTGACATCAAAAGACAAGATTACGGCTCGGCTCGATTTGATCGGCGGGAAGACTTGGGTGGATGAGATGCGCGCGGGGGAAGTTGCGGGGTAGGGGCGCGGGGCTTAGTACAATACTAATGCAGGATGGATCTATATTTATTGTACCATCTTTTCATTTTCAATGACGTAGTACTGAAGTCCAAGTAAACATCTAGCTGTGTCTTTATGTTCTTTCTTGTAGTGGTCATAGGCTTGATAATATCTTGTAAATTCCATGACTTAGAATTAAAGGATATCAAAGCCTGATGACAAACAAAAAACTCAAAAAATATACTTAAATCAATTCTGGAAAACACCGCCCCTCACGGCCTAGCCGTTCGGCGAGTAGCTGAAATTTGTCTCCCGGACAGAATACGGAGTTCGCTGCGTTCACACTTTGCGAATAAAATATTTGATACTCAATCAAATATTTTATTCGTCCATCTTCAAAGCCGCGATAAACGCTTCCTGCGGTATCTCGACCCGCCCGAACTGGCGCATCCGCTTCTTACCCTTCTTCTGCTTATCGAGCAGCTTGCGTTTGCGGCTTGCGTCGCCGCCATAGCATTTTGCGGTCACGTCTTTGCGCATGGCGGCGATGGTTTCGCGGGCGATGACTTTGCCGCCGATGGCCGCTTGGACGGGGATTTTGAACAGGTGGCGCGGGATGAGGTCTTTGAGGCGTTCGCACATTTGGCGGCCACGGTTCTCTGCGCGGTCACGATGGACGAGCATGGAGAGGGCATCTACCGGTTCGCCGTTGACCAAAATGCTCATTTTCACCAAATTACCGGCGCGGACGCCAATAGCTTGGTAGTCAAAACTGGCATAGCCTTTGGACACGGATTTTAAGCGATCATAAAAATCAAACACGACCTCATTGAGCGGCAATTCATATTCCACCATAGCGCGGCTGCCGACATAGGTCAGCGCCGTTTGGATGCCGCGGCGGTCTTGGCACAGTTTTAAAATTCCGCCCAGATATTCATCCGGTGACAAAATGGTCGCTTTGATCCACGGCTCGTGAATTTCTTCAATCGCCATAACGTCCGGCATATCGGCGGGGTTATGCAGCAGCAAATCATCGCCTTTGGCCATTTTTAATGTGTAAACAACGGACGGAGCCGTGGTGATTAAGTCGAGATCAAATTCGCGCTCCAAACGCTCTTGGATAATCTCCAAATGCAAAAGGCCAAGGAAGCCGCAACGGAACCCAAAGCCAAGGGCGGCAGAGGTTTCCATTTCATAGCTGAAACTCGCATCATTCAATCTGAGGCGACCCATAGCGGCGCGCAAGTCTTCGAAATCCGCCGCGTCGACCGGGAAGATGCCGCAAAAGACGACGGGCTGCGCCGGTTTAAATCCGGGCAGAGCCGTTTCCGTCGGGCGTTTATCATCGGTAATGGTATCGCCGACGGCGGCATCAGCAACTTCTTTAATACTGCCGGTAAAAAAGCCAACTTCGCCGGGGCCGATGGACGGCATGTCTGTGGGTTTGGGATGGAACACGCCGACTTTGTCGACCACATAGGTCGCGCCATTAGCCATCATGCGAATGCGCATGCCTTTTTTAATTGCGCCGTCAATGACGCGAAAAAGAACGATCACGCCCATATAATTATCATACCATGCATCAACCAGCAGCGCCTTCAGCGGCGCGTCGACGTCGCCATGGCTCGGCGCAGGCAGGCGGGTAACAATGGCTTCTAGGACTTCGGGTATGCCAATGCCGGATTTGGCCGAGCACTCAATCGCGTCGGATGCGTCAATACCGATAACCTCTTCGATCTGCGCTTTGACCCGATCGGGCTCGGCGGCAGGAAGATCGATTTTATTTAAGACCGGCACAATCTCGTGGTCATGCTCAATGGCTTGGTAAACATTGGCCAGTGTCTGCGCCTCTACCCCTTGGGATGCATCGACAACCAAAATAGAACCCTCACACGCGGACAGGCTGCGCGAGACTTCATAGGCGAAATCCACATGCCCCGGCGTGTCCATCAAGTTGAGGACATAGGTCTTGCCGTCTTTGGCCGGATATTCGAGGCGCACGGTTTGGGCCTTAATGGTAATGCCGCGCTCTTTTTCAATATCCATATTATCGAGCACTTGCTCACTCATTTCGCGGTCGGTAAGGCCGCCGCAATAAGAAATCAGCCGGTCAGCCAGCGTGGATTTACCGTGGTCGATATGGGCAACAATGGAAAAGTTGCGGATATGGGAAAGGTCTGTGCTCATGGCGTTGTATGTATAGAGCGCGGCAGTTTTCGCAAGAGCTTTGGGGTGTGGTTTGGCGGCGCACCACAGGGGTCGGGCGGTGAGAATAAGAGTTTGCTTTGCGCGCGGGGCAAATGGCCTTAAACGGCGTCTATGACCTCGGCCCCTAAATCATCGGCAGTAAGCCTCCGCGACGCGATTATTTTGATTGCATTGACCCTGCTTGTGTCCCTGCCCGGGCTGGCGTCTCTGACCGTGATTGACCGCGATGAGGCCCGCTATGCACAAGCCACAGTGCAAATGCTTGAGACCGGGGACTATATCGATATCAGGTTCCAACAGGCCCCGCGATGGAAAAAACCGGCCGGTGCCTATTGGGCGCAAGCGGCGAGTATAAAAACCCTAAGCGCGTTTGGCCTGACCACGCCGGAGGCCCGCGCCATGTGGGCGCACAGATTACCGTCGGTTCTGTCCGCGATTATTGCTGTGCTGGCGACGTTTTACGGCGGCGCAAAACTGATTGGCAGGGACGGGGCGTTTATCGGGGCGATGCTGTTGGCTGTATCGCTCGCCATGATGTTCGAGGCACATATTGCGAAAACGGACGCTCTTCTCACGGCGGGGGCGGCGGTGTGTTTTGCTGCGCTGTGTTATCTCAGAAGTGGGGCGGGACGTAAATCCGCGTTCGTGTTTTGGGTGTCAATGGGATTGGCCGTCATGGTCAAAGGCCCGATTGTGCCGGTGATTGTTTTGACGTGTCTGGCGTCACTCGCCATTTGGGAGCGCCGCGCCGCGTGGATGAAACCGCTGCGCAGTTCCCTTGGAATTATCGCATTTATCGCCATCGTCGCCCCGTGGACATATTTGATTTATCAGCAAACCGGCGGAGACTTTTTCAAAGTCGCCGTGTCTGAGGATTTGGCCCCGAAACTGGCCGGGCAATCAGAAAATCATGGCGGCCCGGTCGGGTTTTACCTGATGACGGTTTGGGCCATGTTTTGGCCGGGGACGGCGTTTTTAATTGCGGGCGTTGTCTTTGGCATCAAGGCCGGGTTTAAAAAAGACGGAGCTGACGCGAGCATGACCGGCGCGGCGCGTCTGCTGATATGTTTTGCTCTGCCGTGGTGGATTATCGTTGAAATCGCGCCGACCAAGCTGCCGCATTATACCTTGCCGATTTATCCGGCGCTTGCGCTTATGGGCGGCGCTGCGGCGGCAATGATGATCAGCAGCGGCAGTCACAAATTTGCCCGCCGTATCGGCGCGGTGATGTTTGCGCTCATCGGCGTTTTACTGACCGGCGGGCTTTTATATGCGCAGGGTTTTTACGGCGGCGCGCCGACATGGGAATATGGGATTGGCGTCATTATTATTGCCGTGATTATCACGGCTGCGGTTCTGATTTGGATAATGCCGCAAAAGCTTCAGTCACGGCGGCTTGGCGTTTATCTGGTTATCGCGAGCGGCGCCGGCCTTGGCATGCTTTCATTCGGGCGCATTTTGCCGTCCGCAGAAGATCTTTCCGTCTCCCGCAGCGTCGCTGAAATATTGACGGCCTCGGAATATGAACTGCCTCTGCCGGCGTCGCAGACGGTACTGTCCCCGGTCTTTGCGGAACCGAGCCTTGTTTATTATCTGGGCACGCATATTCAAATCGGCGGTGATGCCGATGTCAGCAGGCCGCCTGCTATCGCGCCCGGCGCAATTGTGATCGTCGATAAACTGCATAAAAAAAGCGCGCCGATAGAGGTGTCTATTGCAAAATCAACAGCCGATAAAACGGCCTGCTTTGAAACCCTCGGCACGGTCGAAGGCGTGAATTACAGCAAAGGGGATGAGGTGATTTTAACCGTCATGCGGGCGAAGGCCTGCCCGTAAATCAGGCTTGCGGCCGGCCGGAAATCGCTTGCTTAATCGCCATGACCCAGGCCCGCCCCATAATCGCGACGCTCATAAACGGCACGGCGATGACGCAGAGGGCTTTGGCCCAAATCTTATCGGAATAATTCCAAAAATAGCGGATGAAGCCTTTCAGCTTTTCACGCTCTATGACCTGACGCCGCACTTTGGACGTGCCGCCGTAATGCAGCACTGTTGCGCTTGGTAAAAACGCGACATCGCCGCCGGCCAATCGCGCGCGGTGGCATAAATCAATATCTTCAACGTGCAGAAAATAGCGCTCGTCAAAGCCGCCAATAGCGTCAAAACTCGCGCGGCTCATCATAAATGCGGCGCCTGATATGGTCGGCAGTTTCGTCAGGCCGGCCGGCAGCGGCTCGCCGTGCATATTAAACCCTTTGATTCCGGGAAAAGATGACAGGCCCGTGAAGGTCGCAAAAGCGCGCCACGGCGTCAACTCGCGCCGCCGCCCCCCGCGCTGCTCAATGCCTTCCGGGGAGCGCAACATAGCCCCGAGTACCCACGGCGCGGTCAGGCCGGCGCCGGCATTGGCCATGCGCAGGGCCGTGCCTTCAGGCACAATCGCGTCCGGGTTTAAAAAGAACAAATATTCGCCGGTGGCTTGACGCGCGCCGTAATTACAGCCGCGTCCAAAGCCGATATTGCCGTGTCCTTGGAGCAGTTTCACCCGATCAGACCCGCCGACATAATCAGACAGGCTTTTTCGCATGGAATCGGTATTGCCGTTATCGACGATAATTATTTCCGTGATAGATTTGTCGGCCAGCACAGCCGTAATCGCTTCAAGGAGGGCCGGTCCGGTCATGTAGCTGACCATAATGACGCTGATAGATTTTGCTGTGGCGAGAACCGGAAACGCTGCAATATTTGTTTTCATAACTGTCATGCTCGTTGCGCCCCCACACCCTGCAGTCGGGTTTATAGGCCGCTAAGTCCCTAAAAGATAGGGAGTAATTACAGTAGGGTATAAAGCGCGTCTGTGATTCACCTCACAGGGGAAGCCATCCGGGCGTCTTTATCGGCGTAAATCCGGCGGCGTGCCTTCTGTCAGCAGGCTTTCAATCGCTTCCGGAACAGTCAGGATAGTCTGGCCTTGACTGCCCAGACGGCGAAGGGCGAGCTTGCCTTCTTCAGCCTCACGTTTGCCGACCACGGCAATGACGGGGATTTTTTTATCGGCAGACAATTCGCGGATTTTGTAATTGATCTTCTCGTTGCGGATATCAAGCTCGGCGCGAAGTCCGGCTTTGTTCAGGCGCGCAACGACGTCCTTAGCATAATCATCAGCTTCTGACGTAATGGTGGCGACGACGACTTGCACCGGGGACAGCCAGAGCGGGAATTTACCGGCGTAGTTTTCAATTAATATGCCTAAAAAGCGCTCAAAGGATCCCAGTACGGCGCGGTGAAGCATGACCGGCGCGTGTTTCTTATCGTCATCCCCGACATAGCTCGCGCCAAGGCGTTCCGGCATATTCGGATCCAGTTGAATTGTGCCTGCCTGCCATTCGCGCCCGATGGCGTCGCGCAAAACAAAGTCTAATTTCGGGCCATAAAATGCGCCGTCACCTTCATTTAACTCGACGTCCAATCCGGAGGCGTCGGCGGCGGCGCTCAGGGCGGCTTCCGCGCGGTCCCAATATTCATCCGTGCCGACTCGGGTGTCCGGGCGGGTGGAAAACTTGACCATAACATCGTCAAAACCCAAATCGGCATAAACGGATTTCAGCATTTGCGTGAAGCCCTTGACCTCATCGGTGACTTGCTCAAGGCGGCAGAAAATATGGCCGTCATCCTGGACAAAGCCGCGTACGCGCATAAGACCATGCAGCGCGCCTGATGGCTCATAACGGTGGCAAGAGCCAAATTCCGCAAAGCGCAAGGGCAGGTCGCGATATGATTTTTGGCCGTGATTAAACACTTGAATATGGCAGGGGCAATTCATGGGCTTGAGCGCCAAATGCTTATCTTCTTCGGCAACTTCCGCGATGAACATGTTCTCGCGGTACTTATCCCAATGTCCGGACGCTTCCCAAAACTTACGGTCCATCAGAAGCGGCGTCTTGATCTCCTGATAGCCATACTCTTTTTGGCGGCGCGACATATAGTTCATAAGCAGCGTATAAAGCGTCCAGCCATGGGGATGCCAAAAGGCTTGGCCTTGGGCTTCTTCCTGAAAATGAAACAGCTCTAATTGACGGCCAAGGCGGCGATGGTCGCGCGCTTCGGCTTCTTCAATTTGTTTAAGATGCGCGTCCAGATCCTCTTGGGTGGCCCACGCGGTTCCGTAAATCCGCTGAAGCTGCGCCTTGCTGCTGTCACCACGCCAATAGGCGCCGGCCACTTTCATCAGTTTAAACGCCTTGCCGACTTTACCGGTCGAGGGCAGATGCGGGCCGAGGCACAGATCAAACCATTTACCTTGTTTATAGACCGTGATGACTTCGCCTTTAGGCAGGTCTTCGATCAGTTCAGCTTTAAAATTCTCGCCCATATCGCGAAACATTTTAATCGCCTCATCGCGGTCCATGACAATGCGTTCGAATTTATCATTGCGGTTAATAATGTGACCCATCTTTTTCTCGATGGCCTCAAAATCATCAGCGGACAAAGGCTCGTCGCGGGCAAAATCGTAATAAAAACCGTTCTCAATTGTCGGGCCGATTGTGACCTGCGTGCCGGGGAATAACTCCTGAACCGCTTCAGCCATAACATGGGCGGCGTCATGACGGATAAGCTCCAGCCCTTCCGGGTCGGCGGCGGTGATAAAGACAATATCAGCGTCGCTCTCAATGGCCCGTGCGGCATCGCGCAGCTCGCCATTAATCTTGGCTGCCAGCACTTTTTTCGCCAGACCGGAGCTGATGGATTTGGCCACTTGCAGGGCATTAACACCCGCATCGTATTCGCGGGTATTGCCGTCAGGGAATGTCAAAGTGACCATGATAATACTCTTATATTCAGATGTCGTTTTTGTGTCGCCAGACGCCATATCGCCACGGCGCCCATAGCGGCGCCTTTTGCACGGTTTGCGGCACATTATCAATGCCCGATGACGCCCCCAATTTGGGATAAGGATGACAGCGTTGCAGCCGCGCGAGCGTCATCCACCCGCCCCGCCAAAACCCGTGGCGGGAAATCGCCTCCATCCCATAGCTTGAACAGCTCGGATCATAACGGCACTTCACGCCCAGGGCCGACAGCGCCGGCGAGAGCGTATATTTATACAGCCATATCAGAGCGAGGGCGGGGTATTTCATATTACCGCAGGCGGCCCGGTCGGCTCAACGCCGACTTCGGCGGTTTGCGTCTTGGCTTTGTGAGACGCGCTCGGCACGCCGCAAGACCGGCAAAATCTATGAAATGAAATATTGTGGTGGCCGCAGCCGGTGCAGTTTTCCCGCAGACGAATGCCGCAATGGACGCAGAAATCCACTTCTTCACCTTCTTTTTGCAAGATGGCGCGATCACAGCCGGGGCAGGATTTAGCGGCCAGTTTTTTCAGGGCCGTTTCGTAATCTATGGATTGGCGACGCTGGGCTTCGGACCGGGCTTCCTCGAGCTGTTTGCGGGCCATGTATTGGCGCATGCCGCGAATGATAAAGTGCCCGGCGGCAATCACCATGACAATCCCGACGGCGTAGCGCACATAGCCGCCATAGCTCGGCAGATAGGGGACAAGTTCGACGAAAAATGCAAACAGGGCGAACATCGTAAAGCCGCGATAAAGTGGCCAATAAGCACTGCCGCGTTTCTTGGCGACCATCCACGCTGCAATAATCAAAAGCGGCAGGGTCAAAGCGAGGCGCATGGCAAAGACGCGAAATTCCTGTCCGCGTAAAGCTTTACGGTATGCCGGGCGCGCATCACCGGTTAACTGCGCGCGGGCACGGCGGGCATCATCGCGGGCGCGTTCGGCGTCGCGCTGCGCAATTCTTGCGTCCTCGGTTCGCCGCTCTGCGTCGCGCCGGGCATTTTGCAGAGCTTCGACATTGCGGGTGCGGGCGATAACTTGTGGGTTTTGCGCGGCGCTCTCTGTGGCCTTGCGGTTTTTGATCCAATTTTCAAAACTGGCTTTGCCGCTGTTATAATCGCGCACCGCTGAGCGTTCGGCCTGCACCGCGTCTTCGACCGCCCGCGAGAGCGGGATAACAGCGCGCTCAAGATCGCGCTCTCTGTCCTGCGCGGCTTTATATTGCTCTTGGTCAACAAATTGCTCAACGCTGATTTGCTTATCGACCTTAGGAAGGTCGCGCATGACCGTATTGCCAAGGCCGGTCAAAAAGACCGCAAAGACAATGGATAAAAGCCACATGACGACAGAAAATATACGTTGCGGGCGGCGGGCTGATTTTGACATGGGCAGTCTCCTTGCTGCCAAGCTTAGGCGCGAAACGGCGCGGCGGTCAATATTCAGACCGCGCAGCCGGGGCCACTTGCGAGCCGGCGGGGGCTGTGGCAAGACGGGCGACCATAACAGGAGCGCCCCATGGCCGGTCAAAAGACACCCGAAATATCCGTCGTCATTCCCGTTTATAATGAACAGGAAAATGTCGGCCCGCTGGCCCGCGAAATTCACGCGGCCTTGGGCCATAAGAATTATGAGATGATTTTCGTCAATGATTGTTCCACCGATGACACGCTGAAAAACCTGCAGGCGCTTAAGGCGGAATTGCCGGCCTTGCGCGCCGTATCTCACCGCGAAAACGCCGGGCAAAGCCGCAGCGTCCGCACCGGCATTTTAGCGGCGCGCGCGCCGGTCATCGGAACGCTCGACGGGGATATGCAAAATGATCCGGCCGATTTGCCGGCAATGTATGACAGTCTGACCCGCGCAGATGCGCCTGAAAACCTGGCGCTAATCGGCGGGGACAGAACGGCAGGCCGTAAAGATACGGCGGCCAAGAAAATGGCGTCCAAACTCGGTAACGGCATTCGCAAACGTCTGCTGAACGATGACTGCAATGACACCGGGTGCGGGATTAAAGTGTTTAAGCGCGAGGCGTTTTTGCTCCTGCCGTATTTTGATCACATCCACCGCTATATCCCGGCGCTCATGGCTCGCGAGGGGTATACGTCAGAATTTATGGCGGTCAATCATCGGGCCCGCGAATTCGGCGTCTCTAAATATACAAATTTCGGACGGTTGAAAGTTTCCATTGCCGATCTGCGCGGCGTATTGTGGCTGAAAAAGCGCGCACGTAATCCCAAAGGGTGGGACGAAGCTTAGGGCGATGCGAGGGTCTGCCTCTGATCAAAAGGTCATCAACGCGGCCATGGCGGTTTTGGCCGCCGCGCCGGGCTTGCCGAGTCGGGCTGATCTGGCGCAAGAGCTGTCGGACGGCGTCGCGGCGCAGCGTCGCGGTTATTACCTGCCTGATGAAGACGAGCGCCTGCGCGCCGGATTTCACCGTTATCTCGCCGTGCGCGTCTCCCTTTGGGATGCTGTGCAGAATCTGCTGCCGATAGTGGACCGCAGGGCGCGCGCCAAAAAGCTTGATTTTTACCGCGCTTATGGCATTGCCCTTTGCGCCTCTGCCATGCTGTGGCGCACGGGGCATGCCCTGCTTGATATGGCGCAGGGCCGTGACGTCGTTTGGAAAAAACTCGACGAAGCCGAGCCGCGTTACGGTATAGAGCGAAAAACCTTCACATATATGTACGCCGGCCTGACCTCACCGAAAATCATGGCGAAATATCGAAAGTCGTGGCGATATTACAGGCGGCATACGGCGCAAATTAACGCGGCCCTGAGCGGAGACCCGTTTGAAGGGATTGTCCCCCTTTTGCAAAATGAGGCCGGTCTCGCCCCGCCAACGATCCGCGAGTCGATTTATGAACGGCTGCATTTTCGCGGTTTCTCTTATCGCCGGCGGCACATTTCGGCGGCCCGCAAAACTTTGTTTGCGGTTTTTGAAGCCTCCGGCGCGCGCATTGCCGAACTGAAGCAGCCCTTTATCAAGCCGTCCGGCAGTCCCAAGCGTGTCAATGACGCCGTGCGGGCCAAAGTTTTGGATTTTTGCCGGCCGGGGGATGTGTTTATCACCCGCCATGATGACGCTCTGTCCAATGTGTTTTTGCCGGGCTTCTGGCCGCACGGGGCGCTGTTTTTAGGTAATGCTGTGCAGCGCGCTGCCCTTGGCTTGCCTGATATTGAAACGGCGCGCCATCATCACGGCGAGCGCATTGTCTTTATAGAGTCCAAAAAAGACGGCGTTTTGTTTCGCCCGATCGAAGATACGTTGGAGCTGGATGCCTTTATTATTATGCGTCCAAACCTCAGCGATAATGACCTGCGCGCCGCATTAAGCCGCGCCATGTCTCATGTCGGAAAACTTTATGATTTCGCATTTGATTTTTCGTCTGCGGACAGGCTTGCCTGCACGGAGCTTATTTATCGAAGCTACCATATGGCCGGAGACATTCGGTTTAAGCCTGAAGACATTGCCGGGCGCACCTGCCTGTCAGCAGAAGCCCTGATGAACCAAGCCATCGGCTCAGGCAATTTTGATGTGGTGGCGGCTTACGGCATAAACGGTGATATGTGGGAAGACGGCAGCGCGGCGCACGCGGCACTGGCCGGCAGTTTCAGTTCTGAGTTTTAATCCCCTCACCGAATAACATCAACGCCTGAAACGAAAATTGACAGCGCTGTCATGCGCAGTTAAGAGGACGGACAATAAATATAAATTCAGGGGAGTTGGGGATGACAGATCGCACGTCGATTTTGGCCGCAGATGTCGGCGGCACAAATGCACGCTTTGCCTATTTGACCCATCGCCCGACTTTGGGTTGGGACGTGGACGGGTTTAAGAAATTCCGCGTGCGGGATTTTGAAACCTTTGAAGACGCCTTGCGTGATTTTGTCGGTGAGGTCGGAGAGCCGGCAACCAAGCTCGCGATTTGCGCGGCCGGCGTGGTCATCGACAATAAAGTCAAACTGACGAATGCGAATTGGACTATTGACGGACCGGCGTTGATAAAAGATTTGGGCCTGACAGATTGCAGGATCGTTAATGATTTTGCCGCTATGACCCGGTCAATTCCCGAACTGGACGCTGATGATTTTGACGTTTTACTTCCCGGCGACGGCGACCCGGCGGCGCCGATATTGGTCGCCGGTCCCGGCACCGGGTTCGGCGTCGGCTATTTACTGCCGCTGGCCTCCGGCTGGCACGTCATGACAACGGAGGGCGGGCATCAGGCCTACGCCCCGGTCACCGACACAGAGGCAGCGCTGCTCAAAGCGCTGCGCCAAGATTTTGATTTTGTATCCCTCGAGCTTGTCAGCTCCGGCAGCGGTCTTCCGGCTGTCCATAAAGCTATGTGCGCCGTTCACGGCGTGGCTTATGAAGACTTGCCGCCGGCAGAAATTGCCAAGCGCGCCCTGTCCGGCAACCTGCTTTACAAAGATATCGTTGATGTGCGGGCCTGCGCAACAATGGGCGCAATGGCTGATTTGGTGCTGGCAGGGGGCGCGTTGGGCGGGGCTGTTTTGGCCGGCGGTGTCAGCGAGCGCATGGTTGATTTCTTTAAGCAAAAAGACCCGATGGCGCGGTTCTTAAATCGCGGACCGCGCAGTGATTATATGGCGCGCGTTCCGTTACGCCTGCTGCATAATCCCTATGCGCCGCTTATCGGCGCGGCTGCGCTCTTGGATGACAGCGCGGTCTCCTGACGCTGAGGGCAGGTATTGTGAAAGTTTCACTTTCCTTACAGCGCTAAAAAGGCTTTCTTATGGCTGACTTTACAAGTCTGCTGTTTCGCAGGCTTTAAACCGGACAGGAGGCGACCATGGCAAGCCGCACAGCAAATTGGCCCGGACGGGCTTTTGGGCTTTTTGAATTAGCGCTTCTTGCGCTGATTGCTTTTGTGCTTGTAAAGGCTGTGCTGACTTATATTTGGCCCCAAAGCGTCTGGAAACCTGTGGCGATCAACACGGCAGCCGCTGTAAACGCAGCATCCACATCAAACGCCCCGGCGCTGAATTTGGCGTTCGATCCGTTCTACCGCGCGCGCGGCGCCGCGGCTCCGGTGCAAAATAATGTTATTGGAGAAGACGCGCCGGAGACAACGCTGGACTTAAAACTGTTTGGCCTGCGCGCCGACAGCCTTGATGAAACCGGCAGCGCGATTTTGGAAACCCCTGACCGTGTTCAGCAGACTTACCGTATCGGCGATGAGATTATTTCAAATGTTTTTCTGCGCGCCGTGACCAAAAGCTATATTGTTCTTGAGGCCGGAGGGCAGCTTGAGCGCCTGACGTTTAATAAACGTGAGAGCAAGCTGACAGCGGCCATGACCAAACCGGAAGCTGAATCCGTGCAACCGGCAAAGGCGCGGCCGGCACAAATTTCATTAAACGATTTCATCGTTCGCGTGAAACAAGTGTCAGTTAATGGCGGGCCGAAGGTTAAGGGGCTGACTGTAATGCCACGCGGTGACGGCGCAGCTTTCGCGCAGGCCGGATTTAAACCCGGTGATGTGATAATCAAAGTCAACGGCTTGATGTTAACAAATCCGGCCGCGATGAAAAAATTTGAAAATGCGAAAGGCGGCACATTCACCGTGCTGCGCAATAACCGCACTATGACAATACAGGTAGGCCAATGAGATTTTGTAAAACTTTAATGTTGGGCGCGGCGATTGCGGCGGGCGCGATGGCAATTCCTGCCTATGCCGCAGGCGATCATCAAATCACTATGCAGCAAGCTGACATTCGCGCCTTTATTGATGACGTGTCCATTGTCACCGGCCGTACATTCTTGGTCGACCCGCGCGTGCAGGGCAAAGTCACCATATCCTCCGAGCAGTCCCTGTCCCCGGGCGAAGTATTTGAGGTCTTCAAAGATGTGTTGCGCGTTCACGGCTATACGTTGATCCGCACGGCCGGCGGTGAATACCGCGTTACGCTTTTGCAAGGGGCTGCCCAAGACGCGCCGTTTGTGCAAAATACAGGATACGCCGGTACGCTGGCGACCACGGTCATTAAGCTGCAAAATACAGATGCCTCAGAAGCGGCGAAAATGATTAAGCCGGTTTTGCATTCTCAGGGCATTTTGACCGCCACCCCCGGCGGCAGTGTTTTGGTCATTACCGATTTTCCCGAAAACCTGCGCAAAGCCCGCGAGATTATCAGCGCCCTTGATAACGACACCCGCGCCATTGAAACCGTACAGCTTAGCAATCTCACGGCCCTTGACGCAGAGTCCGCGCTTAAAACTTTGGCGGGGTCAAAGCCTAAATATAAGGTCGTTGCCATGCCCGGAAGTAACAGCTTGATCTTAGAGGGCGACGCGGCGGAGATTGCGCGTATCCGGCCAATCATAATGCAGATGGACCGCGGCGGCGCAGCGGCGCGGGGCGCGGTCAGCGTCGTGCCTTTGCGGTTTGCCGACGGTAAAAGCCTGATTGAAGTTCTGAATAATTTGCTTCCGGCCTATACCCGCGACGGACAGCCGGAACCGACCGTAGCTTACGAGCCCGGCAGTAATGCTTTGGTGGTCTCGGCTACAGGAGAGACGCAGCAAGCGCTTGAGCAGATTATCCGCCGTCTTGACGTGCGCCGCCCGCAGGTTCTTGTTGAGGCCATTATTGTTGAGATTTCCGACGGGGCCGCCGAAGATTTGGGCGTGCAATTTGCGCTGGGCGGCATTAACGGCAATCCGATCCCCTTCATGGGGTCAAACTTTTCCCGCCAAGCGCCAAACATACTGACATTGGCCGGCGCGGTGGCGGATTCTGAAATTACGACCGGAACGGATACAACAGGCAGTTTGCAGACGGCAGCGCTGAACTCCCTGCTGGGTCTTGACGGCGGGATTATCGGCGGGGCAGGGCAAAGCAATGATACGCTGTTTTCGATTATCCTGAACGCGGTCAACAGAGACGAAAATTCCAATGTTTTGTCGACGCCGTTTGTGACCACCCTTGATAATGTGCCGGCCCGGTTTATCGTCGGGCAAAACATTCCCATTACCAGCGGCGAGAGCCTGGGCGGCAATAACATCAATCCGTTTCGTACATTTGAGCGCGAAGATGTCGGCATTAAATTAAACGTCACGCCGCAAATCAGCGAAGGCGATGTTATCCGTCTTGCGATTGTCCAAGAGGTCAGTTCTATCTCCGGTGCCTTGTCCAGCGTGTCGTCTGATTTTGTTATCAATACCCGCGAAATTGAAACGACAGTGCTCGCCAATGACGGCGAAATAATTGTGCTCGGCGGCCTGATCGAAGAGATAGATGAATTTGAAGAGGAAAAAATTCCGTATCTGGGCGACGCGCCTGTTATCGGCCGGCTGTTTCGCTCTGAAGGTCGTGAGAAAAACCGTACAAATCTGATGGTATTTCTACGCCCGACCATAATTCGAAATCGCGACGATTCAAACACGTCGACCCAAAGGCGTCTTGATCAAATCCGCGCTATTGATCGCGCGCAGACCGGGAACGACGTTTCAAAATTTGACCGGATGGTGCCGCAATAAATGAGCGCCGGTGATGATACAACTCTGCCAAAGCTAAGTTATGCCTTTGCCCGCGCCAATGGCGTTTTGGCCGGCATGGAGGACGGGCAGGCTGTTTTAACGGCGCGCGACACGACGTCTTTGGAAGCGCTGCTGGAAGCGCGACGCATTCTTGACCGGCCGGCAAAACTTCACCGCATCAGCGGGGCAGAATTTGAAACGCTGATCTCGCAAGTCTACGCCCAAGGTGATTTGTCCGAGACGGCCGAAACCGCTATGGACGGCCCGGAAGGCCTGTCCGCTCTGGCCGATAATCTGCCGCAAACCTCCGACCTGCTCGGGGCTGATGATGACGCGCCGGTGATTCGCCTGATTAACGGGATATTGCAGGAAGCTATTCGCACGCGGGCGTCGGACATTCATATAGAGCCTTATGAGAAACGCCTTGCCGTGCGCTTTCGCATCGACGGGGCTTTGCGCGATATGCTTGATTTGTCCGCGCGCTTGTCTTCGGTTTTAGTCAGCCGGGTTAAAGTTATGGCGCAGCTTGATATTGCCAAAAAACGCGTTCCCCAAGACGGACGGTTTTCACTGAACCTTGGCGAGCGCGCCGTCGATGTTCGTGTCTCGACACTGCCGTCTCAATATGGCGAGCGGGTTGTGATGCGGATTTTGGAAAAAACAACTGCCCTGCTTAATATGGCTGATCTGGGCATGGAACCGGATATTCTCACGGCGTTGAATTCTGCGCTGCAGCGTCCAAACGGTATTATTCTTGTCACCGGCCCGACCGGTTCCGGTAAAACCACGACGTTATATGCAGCCGTGTCAGGATTGAATGACGGGTCGCGCAATATTTTGACCGTCGAAGATCCGGTGGAATACGCGCTGGACGGTATCGGGCAAACTCAGGTTAACAGCCAAGTCGGCATGAGCTTTGCGGCCGGTCTGCGCGCGATTTTGCGCCAAGACCCGGACGTTGTAATGGTCGGCGAAATCCGCGATCCTGAAACAGCAGAAATCGGCGTTCAGGCCGCTCTGACCGGGCATTTGGTTTTGTCGACCATCCACACAAATTCTGCGGTCGCCGCCATTGCCCGCCTTCGGGATATGGGCGTCGAGCCATTCCTGCTCGCCTCGACGGTGACGGCAATTATGGCTCAGAGATTGGTGCGGCGCCTGTGCGAAGATTGCAAAGCGCCCTATACGCCGACCGCTCGCGAACGGGATGAATTGGGCCTGTCCAAATCGGCTTTAAAAACGCCGTTCTTTAAGGCGCATGGATGCGAGAAGTGCAGCCATATCGGTTATTCCGGACGGCTTGGATTATACGAACTTGTGATTATGGACGACAAGCTGCGGGCTATGATTCATGATGGCTCGCGTGAAAGCGACATGGCCAGCTACGCCTTTCGAAATCGCGCAACTTTGCTGCAAAGCGGCGCGGCCCATGTCAAAGCAGGGCGCACCAGCGCGGAAGATGTGCTGCGGGTTTGCCGCGCTTCCAATGCCGAGGACGGCTAAATGGAGACGTTTGACTATGCCGCGATTGATAAAACCGGCCGCCGCCTGACGGGTTCCCTTGCCGCGGTTTCGGGCCGCGAAGCGCGGAATGTTTTGCGTGGCCGCAATTTAACGCCTGTCAGCGTCAAGGCCGCCAAAGCCAAAACAGCCGGTCCCGCGCGCCATAAAAAAGTCCCGCACAAAGATTTAACGCAAGCCAGCCGGCAACTCGCCATCTTAATCGACGCCGCCACGCCCATAGAGCAAGCGCTGAAAATCGTCGCTTTGCAGTTTGAAAAATCGCCTATGCGCGGCGTGCTTTTGGATGTGCGGGCCAAAGTGCTGGAGGGCGCGCGTCTGTCCGAAGCTTTACGTTCTCATCCTAAAACTTTTGATAATCTGTATGTCGCGCTGGTTGCGTCCGGTGAAGGGTCTGGCCGTCTGGCCTCTGTGATGGACCGCCTTGCTACGGATATGGAGGCGGCGCAAAAAATTCGCCGTAAAATTATCGGCGCAACGGTTTACCCTCTGGTCCTGTCCGTGGTCGCTCTGGCTGTTGTCGTTATTTTAATGCTCGCCGTGGTCCCGAAAGTTGTCGCGCAATTTGATACATTCGGGCAGGATTTGCCGGGGCTCACAATGGCGGTTATCGGTATATCAGCGTGGCTGAAAGCTTACGGCTTAATCGCGCTGATCGCAATTATTGCCGGCGTCATCGGGTTTAATCTGGCCTTGCGTAATCCGGGGCTGCGATTGAAAAAAGACGCGCTGATGCTGCGATTGCCGCTGCTCGGCCGTGTGACGCGGGATTTAAACGCTGCGCGTTTTGCCCGCACTATTGCCGGACTTATCGACAGCGGGACGCCGTCTTTGCAATCTATGGAGACGGCGCGCCACACGCTGAAAAACACGGTCATGAACAAAGCTGTAACTGCGGCTGCCGTGCGGGTGCGCGAAGGTCAGGCCTTAAGTGAAGCGCTGCGCCGCACCCAAGTCTTCCCGCCGCTCGTGACCCAAATGGTGGCCGGCGGCGAGGCGAGCGGGGATATCGGCAAAATGTTTTCAAAATCTGCTGATTATCTGGAGAGCGAATTTGACGCCGCCACTACAATATTTCTCAGCTTGCTTGAGCCTTTGATTATTATCTTTCTCAGTATTATTGTATTACTGATTATCGGCGCAATTTTTCTGCCCATCTTGCAGCTCAACACAATGGCCTTTTAAGGAGACGACATGTTTAAATTTCTCAAGAAAAATAAAAAACTTGAAGCCGGATTCACATTGGTCGAAGTCATGGTGACGATGGTCATTATCGGTTTGCTGACAACATTTGTGGTGATGAATGTCCTTCCGGCCCAAGACAAAGCGATGGCGCAAAAAGCTAAAGCAGACATACGCAATATTGAAAATGCGCTGGAGCAATACCGCCTCGATATGCTGAATTATCCCGAGCAATCTGCCGGTCTCGACGCGCTTAAAGTGCTTCCGTCCGGGAGCCCGAATGAAGCGCGCTATCGCCCGGGCGGTTATGTAAAATTTCTGCCCAAAGATCCGTGGGGCCGTGATTATCTTTATGCCTATCCCGGTGAAAACGGCGTCGTTGATATCTATTCCTACGGGTCTGACGGACAGCCCGGCGGCGAAGGTCTTGCGGCTGATATTGTGAACTGGGAGCCGTAATATCGGCGCGCGCCGTCATAAGCACACGCCTGCGCCTGACGCAGGCTTTACGCTGATTGAAGTTTTATCGGCGCTTGTGATTATTGGGCTGATGTCCGGCGCAGTTTTGATGACCTTGCCGTCGCCTGAACCGGCCGCTCTGACCTATGGCGATCAAATGACCCGCGACTTAAACCGCGCGGCGCAAAACAGCCTGACACAAGGAGAGGCTTATGGCTTTGGCCTGACGCAAAAAGGCTATGTGATTTACGCCTATCGCAGCGAGCTTTGGGACGATGTAATTGAGGGCGCACCCGGCGCCGGCGTGGCGGCACAAATGACCGTAGAGGGACGCAAAGCAAAGCTCCCCGAGGCGCCGGCTCCGATGATTGTCTTTGATCCGACCGGCGTCAACGTGCCGTTCTCAATCTTGCTGTCTTCCGGGAAAATGCGATTTGAAATTACCGCAGATGGCAGCGGGAAAATTACGGGCGAGACGCGGTCATGAGCGCGCGCAAAACTCCAAGGCGCAAAGATGCGGGTTTTACCCTGATCGAAGTTTTGGCGGCGCTGCTGATTTTCAGTCTCGCCATAATGGGTCTGACCCGAACCGGCATGCAGAGCGCGCGGGCGGTTGCGGCGCTGGAGCAAAAAACGTGGGCCGGCGTGATCGCCGACAATCAATTGGTTATTGCGCGCACGTCCGAGCTTGTGAAAGGCCGCCGCACCGGCGAAGATGAAGTGATGGGACGCAGCTATGTTTACAGCGTTGACACGGCGGACACGGACACGCCGAACTTTTTTAAGATCACGATTGATGTCCGCGGGAAATCGCAAACAGGCGCGGCGGATGAGGGGCAGGTCGTTGTGCAGCGCACAGGCTTTCGGGCCCGCAAATCTGCTCCGGTCTCTGTAAGTGTCCCGAACGGTGAAAACGCCCCGACAGAAACGGACACGCCATGACCCGGTGCTGTTCAAAAGAGGCCGGCTTCACCTTGGTCGAAATGCTGATCGCGCTGTTTATCTTTTCCTTGATTTCGGCCGGCACTATGACGGCTTTGACCGGGGCCTTGTCGGCCAAGGCGCAAGTTAAAATGCGGCTGGCAGGCATCAGCGAAATCGAAGTGATGC
The DNA here is from genome assembly GCA_938015875.1 of uncultured Robiginitomaculum sp. Taxonomy (GTDB): domain Bacteria; phylum Pseudomonadota; class Alphaproteobacteria; order Caulobacterales; family Maricaulaceae; genus Robiginitomaculum. The sequence continues at coordinate 54,986 of CALLXE010000023.1, forward strand.
GCGCGCTGATTAAGGCTGATATGCAGCACATGATCTTGCGCCAAAATCGGGACAGCTTCGGTGCGGCTGAACCTTACATTCTATCCGGCGGTTATGATGAAAACCTGATTACGTTTACCCGAACCGGTCGGGTCAACCCCGGCGGGCTTCAGGCCCGCTCAGAACTGCAGCGCGTCAGCTATATTTTTGACGGCAGTCGGGTCATCCGCCGCGCACTGCCGAATGAAAACCCGGCTCAAGCCGGCAATCCGTCAAACCGTATATTGATGGACGGTGTCTTGGATTTCCAAATTGAATTTATCAAAGGCAATGAGATATTGTCCAATCTCTCTGTGCCAAGCGCCGCCCTTGCGCAAGCGGGCCAAACCCGGCCGTTTGATGCCATTCGACTGCGCGCGGAATTTAAATCCGGGCAAGTTCTTGATCAGTACTTTGAGGTCGGATTGTGAGCCGGCGGCCAAATGATAACGAGCGGGGCGCTGTCCTGCTGACCACGCTTTTGGTCATGAGTCTGATGGCGACCGTGGCCGTGGAAATGCTTGATGATGTTCGGTTCGGTGTGCGCCGCACCGCCAACATGCAAGCGGCCGCTCAGGCTGATGCCTATACATTAGCGGCGCAGGACTTTGCTCGCAGCTATTTGGAAGCGCAGTTAAAAACCGTCACGCCGGAGCAGATGTCGCAATATTTGAAAACCCGGCCGCAAACGGTTCTGCCTTTTGAAGGTGGCGGTATGACGCTCCGTTTGGTTGACCGCGGCGCCTGCATTTCACTGGGTGCGCTGGGCGGGTCTGCCGGCCGCCGGCAATTTCGCAGGCTTTTGACCGCGCTCGGCATTGATATCCAATCGGCGGCAAATCTGACGTCCGTGGCGGCGGACTGGATCGATACGGACAGTCAGGCCCTGCCGGGCGGTGCAGAAGATTACGTCTATCTGGCTCTGGATCCGCCTTACCGGACGGCGAATACGGCTATGCAATCGATCACAGAACTGCGGGCGCTTCAGGGGTTTGATGAGGCGATTTACCAAGCCGTTCGCCCGTTTGTTTGCCCGTGGCCGGACGGACAGGCGAGCCAAATTAATGTCAATGCGCTCGGCCCGGATCAAGCGCCTGTCCTCGCGGCGCTGCTGGGTGATAACACTTTGCCGCAAGCGCGCGCCCTGCTGCAAAACGCCGGCGCGCCCTATACGGCGCAGAGCTTTGCTGCCGCGCCGGAAGTTCAGGGCATCGATTTAAATGACGCCGATATCAACGCGCTGAGCTATGCTACGAATTTTATTGGGATTGAGGCCCGGATTGTCTATCAATCAGTTCAAAGGGTCGTGACTATGGATTTTGACATTACAAACGGATCACCGAAATTGCTGATGCGCCGTCTTGGCGCTGAGTCCGGCTATGTTTTCGCGCCGAAACGTGATGAGGACGCGCAATGATAATTTGGCTTCCTGACAGGCTTGACGGGCAATGCGTTTGGGTTTCCGCTGACGGGCAGGCCGGGCGCTGCGCCGCCTTGGCTGATGTGCCCTCTGAAACTCCGGCAGCGATTATTATGCCGGGCCAGTGGGCCCGAATTTATCCCTTAGAGCTGCCTAAGCTGCGCGGCGCGGAACGCTTGCAGGCGGCCGGCTTTGCCCTCGAAGACAAAATTGCGGCCGGCTTGGACACTCAGCATTTAGTTCTGACAGCGGCAGGGGATCGCGGCGCCGTTATATCAAAATCTAAAATGCAAAGCGTGCTGAGCGCCGCGGCTGACGCCGGCTTGCAAGTCTCAGGCGTCTATGTTGATTACGATGCAGTCTTGCCGGGGCCTGCGCAAAAAATAGACGGGCGCATTGTTGTGCCGCACAGTGTCACCGGCGGTTCAGATGGCTATAGTGTTGATGATAATTTTTACGAGAGCGCGGACAGTGTCGAGCCGGCGGACCCGGCCGGTTTATCTTTGAACTCAGATGCAGCGATTAACTTTGCGACCGGCAGTTTTGCAGCGCGAAATTCCGGCGCGTTCGGCGCGGCATCCTTGGCTCGGGCGGCCGGTTTTTTGGCCGTGCTCGGCGTTTCAATTTTAGGCTGGCAAATCATGCAGGCCCGCGCCGCGCAAGGCCAAGCGGACTATTTAAAAACTCAAACGGCCGCAATATTTACGCAAATGACCGGCCAAGCAGCGCCGCCTAATCCGGCGCTGCGGGTGACACGCGCTTTAAAATCCGGCGGCGGGAATAAAACTGATTTTCTGTCGCTGTCTGCAATTTTATTTTCTGCATTGGATGCCACGCCCGGAGCGCAAATCGAAACGCTTGATTATGACGCCGGCCGGACTCAATTGCGCGTACGGGTGCTTTACCCTGATCTGCAAACGGCCACGCAAATGGAGCGCGCGGCGGCCGGGCTTGGCGGAACGCTGACGACAGGTAATCTGCGCGAGCGCAGCGGCGTGATGATGGGCGACGCTGTTCTGATGTCAGGGGGCGGGCAATGACAGACTATTTTAAAACGCGTACGCCGCGAGAACAGGTTTTAATCGCCGGCCTGGCGGGGTTAATGGCATTTTTTGCTGTTTGGCAATTTGCAGTAAAGCCTGTGCTTACCATGAAAAGTGACGCGGCGCGCGCTCAGACTGCGGCGCTGCGGGACTATAATATCGTCCGGTCCGGCGCGCCGCTTATGGCCGCGAATTCGGGCACGTCTGCGGGGGCAGCGCCGTTTGATCGCTCTGCAATCGTAACCTTGGCCGGCGCAAGCAATATGCCGATTTCGCGGCTGCAAAACGAAAGCGGTGGGGCGCTGAAAGTTTGGTTTGAAGATGTTGACAGCGGGCAAGTTTTTGCGTTTTTGTCCGGACTGACCGATGGCTACGCGGCGACGATTGAAGGCGTGCAATTGTCCAAACGCAGTGATGGCCGTGTCAGCGCGCAAATCACCTTGCGCGCGCTTTAATGCGCCGGCGCTATAAAATCACAGCACTTGCGGGCGCGGGCCTGATTGCCCTTCTGTCGCAATTGCCTGCGCAGCCGATTTTAAAAACTTTCGCCGGTGATGCGGTCGGTCCTGATGCAAGCGCCTCAGGAACGGTTTGGAACGGGCAGGTCACCGGGGCGGCCGGACTTGGCCCTATAAGTTACACGGCGTCGCTGTCCCGCTTACTCTCTGGACGCGCGCCGATTGAAGCGCGTACGCAAATGCCGGGGATTTCAATTTCAGGGTCCGCCGGGCACGGACGGTTATCAGACTTAAGTTTTTCAGGAAAGATCTGGACGTTTTCCAATGTCGATCCGCGCCTGAGCGGATTGGAGGGTGATTTCTCCGCTGTGATTGAAACGCTCACCTATGACAGCGCTGATCCTGAGGCAGGATGCACAAGTGCGACAGGCCGGGCGCAGTCCGATGTGTTGCAGTCCAATCAGGCGCGCTTGTCCTGGCGCGGCCCAAAGGTTGCCGGCCCCATAAGCTGCGAGGCCGGCGCGCTGATGATTGCTTTATCCGGCGAAGGCGACGGTCAATCCGTAACGCTGAACTTTAAAGTTTTTCCGGACGGCCGTTATGAAAATCAGGCCGGAGTTCAAACCCGTGATCCCAACGCGCAGGCAGTGATGGCGCTTTTCGGATTTATGGCCGCCGGCAATGTTTACACTTTAAATGAGACAGGCCGATGGCAATAGAGCGCGCGCACATCAGGTTTGGCACGGCAGTCATTACGACGCTGATACTCGGCGCGTGCGCTGCAGTCCCCAAACCGCCGCCGGCAGGCACTGCCGCAAACTCGCAACTTGGCCCGCGCACATTGGCATCCGGCGATTGCGGCCTGTTTATCTGGACCGCTGACAGCGCGCGACGTCTTGTGCTGTTCACGCGCCCCGGCGGGGCAGATGCGGTCTGGCATGACGGAGCGTCAGAGCAGGTGCTGACGGTCAGCCGCGCGGCGTCCCCGGCGATTGTTGGTTTGCCGTCAAAACAAAGCTTTGTTTCGGGCCCTGTTGCGTTGACCTATGATTTGCGCGCCCCGCAGGCAATCACGCAAGGGACGCGCTATAAATCCGGAGTGTTAAAATTAAAATCAACGGGTAATGCCGGTCAGGCGTGGGAGACCGTCATGCCGGTTGTCGGTTTGTCCGCTTGCCAATATTAAGCAATGCGCGATGCGTCCGGCGGCTATTATCAGGACAGTGTCTGCGACGTCCAAACGATAAAAATGGCGAGCGCTAAGAAGGGCCCGAACGGCACAGCACCGGCGTCAGCCCTTTTTTTAAACGACGGCAAAATCAGCGCTGTCAAAGCCAGCGCGCTGCCGATAAGAATAATCAGCGGCAGGCCGGCCCATCCGCACCACGCACCGCCGGCGGCTAATAATTTGGCATCGCCCCGGCCCAGCCCGTCAACACCGCGCACCCGACGATAGCCGAGCTCAATAGCAATAAATACTGCGTAGCCCGCAACCGCGCCGACAGCGGCGGCGGCCACGCCGGTTTTAAGTCCGTAAGCTTGCAGGAGACCGGCCGCGATAAGCGGTAAAGTCAAAACATCCGGCAGGCGCATATCACGCAGATCAACCCAAGCCAGCGCAGCCAAGACTGTTATTAAAATCGTGCCTGATAAAATTTCCATAGGCGCTTATATCGCGGCCGTCCGGCGCCGCGAAGCTTTAGTTCCTGCCCGCCCGCAATCACGCTATATTGCCTAAGATTGTGACTTATAAGTCACACTATGAATATAGTTTTGGCCTCCGAAGCCGTGATTTGGGGGTGAATATTGTCTTCACTTTCCGTAACATATTGAAAAATATGTATTTAATCCGGGCGCTGCCGCTGCGCGTCACTACTATAGCGTTCACTAATAATACTGTTCTTTTTCCGCGTCGGCGGTGGACGTGTCGTCGCAGGCCTCTATGACTGTGTTACCACAGCGCGACCTGCTACCTGGCAGGCTGCGCGTTCGATTGACGAACACAAAGAGGGGACTTCCATATGCAAAAACGAAATTTACTGACCTGTAGCGCGGCATGCGCGCTCATGACGGCCGCGCTGTCCGCGCCGGCTTACGCGCA
>CALLXE010000024.1 GCA_938015875.1 uncultured Robiginitomaculum sp.
CTTTCGGGCTTTATGCGCACGCTGTGTCTTGAAGGCGCGAAATATAATATCCGCGTCAATACGCTCTCCCCGACGGCGCGCTCCCGCATGACGGAAAACCTGATGCCGGAAGAAATCCTTGAAAAGCTGACCGTTGAATCCGTTTCGGCCGGGCTGGTTTATCTGGTGTCAGATGACGCGCCGAACCGCATGATTTTATGCGCCGGCGCCGGTGGTTATTCAGAAACCAAAGTGTTTGAAACCCAAGGCATCAATCTGTCCGAAGGGGAGCAAACGGCGGAGAATGTTGCAAAATTTATAGATCAAATTCGTGACACGTCCGACCAGGAAGAATTCACCAATGGCGGACAGCAGGGTACTAAGTTCCTGACCCGCATTCAAAGCGGGAAATTCGAAGTATAAACGCGAGAAAACAATAAAGGGAGACTGCGAAATGGTAATGACTGTTAAAAAAGAAGATCTGGCCGGCCTTATCGGTCACGAGACCGGAGTCAGTGATTGGATTGAAATCGATCAGGCGCGCATCAACACTTTCGCTGATGTGACTGAGGATCAGCAGTTTATCCACGTCAATGAAGCGGCTGCAAAAGTGACGCCGTTTGGCGGCACGATTGCTCATGGTTTTTTGACGCTGTCTCTCCTCTCGAAAATGTCCGAGGGCGGCGCAATTTTAATGGACGGCGTAAAAATGGGCGTGAATTACGGCTTTGATAAAGTGCGGTTTTTAAACCCGGTGCCGAGCGGCTCAAAAGTGCGTGGCCGGTTTGTGGTCAAATCCGCTGAGGAAAAACGCCCCGGCCAGTTTTTGATTACCTATGACGTCACAGTCGAGATTGACGGCATCGAAAAGCCGGCGCTCATTTGTGAATGGATGGGTATGCAATTTACAGGATAAGGTTATGATCAATATTATCGCCACGCTTAAAATTGCGCCGGGCAAGGAGAAGCAGTTTGAGGCCGCCGCAGCTGATTTGGTGGCCAAGGTGAATGCCTACGAGCCGGATTGCCTGCTATATGAGCTTTGCCGCTCTGAATCTGATCCACAGACCTATGTTTTTATGGAGCGCTATAAAGATAAAGCGGCCGTAGAGGCGCACGGGAAAACGGATTATTTCTTGGCGGCGCAGGCCCCTTTGGGTGCTTGTCTCGCGGGGGCGCCTGATATTCAAAGCTATACCGTCATTGCTTAACTTACTGCGCGTTTTCCATGCGCCGAATATTAACTAATTTTAAAAGTTCCGCCGCAGCCTGTGCGTCGCACAGGGCGCGGTGATGTGAGGTTAAATCAATCTCAAATTCCCGGCATAAATTCTTCAGGCTATAGGATTTATAGCCGGGATATAATTTACGCATGGATGCGCAGGTGCAGATTTTTGCAAACCGAAAACTGCGCTCTATGCGGCGATATTCCGCCGACATAAATCCGTAATCAAAATTGACATTATGGGCCGCAAATATTGCGTCTCCCATGAAGCCGGCGAAATCATCTGCCACATCCCGAAACAGCGGCGCGCCGGCGACCATAGCGTCAGTAATATTCGTAATGCGGGTAATATTCGGCGGAATAGGGCGCTGCGGGTTCAGCAGGCTCGACCACTCGCCTATTATCTCGCCGCCCTGCATTTTGACCGCGCCGATTTCGGTTAATCGGTGCGTTGCCGCGCGGCCTCCGGTTGTTTCAACATCGACCACGACATAGACTTGGTTCGGATCAACAATCCAATTGACCCGCGCAAGTTCGGCCCGAAATCCGCAGGCTTTTAATTGCGCCAGCCGGGTGAGTTGGTTGCGGCGCAGCACATCACCTTCGGCTTTAATCTCTATGAATGTGACGCCGCCGCCCTTTGGCTCAACGCGCATTAAATCCGGAAACCCGTCTTTAGTATTGCTATAATCCTTTGCCATAAGTCGAAGCATGGCCGCAATTGACGCGCCCGGCGCATGTTTTAACAGAGCCGCAACGGCGTCCATGCTGCGCCCGCTTTTACGAAACACGCCATTGCCGAAGCATGTGCGGCTTGCAAAAATTTTCAGCAATCTGACATGCACCAAATCGGGGCGGTCAAAGTGTAAAAGCTTGGCCTCAATACGATCTTTGAAATCGCCGTAGAATGTCCCGGTTCGCAGGCCGACCGGCATACGATCAAAATCATTGTGCACGCCGGACGCATCGCTTTCAAAAAGCTCTTCCCAAAACGTCAGGCCAAAAAGCGTTTTCCAAAGCCGGTTTTCCGTGCGCCAAGTCTCAAGACCGCGCGCATCGTAATAGCGCTGCGCCGCCCGCTCAGGTGCATTGCGATAGGCTTCATCCAGTTTCAAAACTTGTGAACCGCGCAGTAAATCAGTCATGCCGCCCGTGCGTTTTTTATCAAATTTGCGGGCGTAGAAATCCTCGGCAAAGTGAAACTCATCATCACTTCCTGGCGCGTCAATAAGGTTCTCCAGCCGCGCTTTGACCCAAACGCGATCATCGCCCTTATTCCGCGTCCAGCGCAGGCGTATGGTTCGTTCATTACACAGCGGGTTGTCGCTGCGTGTGTAAAGCGAGAGCGCAGTTTCAATATCGCCGAGCCGCTCTGACAGACCGCCCAGTTTACGCAGCAGTTTGTCACGGTGGGTTTGCGATATTTCGCATCGCGCGGGCGGCCACGTATTGACGTTGTCAATTAAAGCCGCCGTTTGCTCATCCGTGCCGTCATGATAATCGGCAAGGGCGCCGGCGTAGAAATAAGCAGAGGCCGCATCATCGGGGCAATCAAATCGCGCGCTGTAATCGGATTTAAATCCCGATGATTTCACGAGCCCTAAATCACGAAGGGTAAAGCTTTGCAAATTATCTTCGATTTTCCCGAAATACAAAAACAGAATAAACCGCAAGGTGTCTCTCCGTGCCTGCACAATGACGGACCGGGATAGGCAAATCGTTTCAAAATCCAAATGCGTCAAGGCAGCATTAATCAAATCCGCTTTCTTCCATGATTTTTTATAAAGCGTCGGGCAAAGATCAACCATCAGGCTGAGCAAATCAGGTTTGGTCAGGCTTTGTAAAACCGCCGTGAAATCCTGCGGGACAGGGGCCGTAATAAACCCGGTTTCGCGCAGCGTATCCCATTGCGTTTCAAGGGCAATAATTTCGGGATAATTCAGTTTTGTCGTGTCAAAAACAAAGCCCTTACGTCCGACCAACCGGCAATAGGCGCGCTGCGCCGGGCGGGGCAAATCATAATAGGCCTTGATAAAATTCAAGTGCTGCGGGCGCAAAACAGAGTCATATTTGCTCGAAACAAAATCTAAAAGCTCGCAAAAATTTGTGTGGTAATAAAATTGCGGCAAATCAGGCAGACCGCGTCCGGGCATAGGACGTGCGGCGCGCACGGGCAGGGGCGCAATGCCCGTGCGCGGCTTTTGCGCGGGGCGCGCCGGTGTCATAATTGTGTCTCACAAATCATGTGGAACGAATAAAGAACATAAAAATATCCGTCAAGGGACGGATTGGCGCTGTCTTTCCGGGATTCAAACAGTAATATGCAACTATGTGCATAAGGAGCCTTCATGTCTAATCCAATGTTTACGCCGTTTACCTGCAAGGGCCTCAGCCTGCCAAATCGTATCGTCATGGCCCCGATGACCCGCAGTCAATCGCCGGGCGGCGTACCGACAGACGCCGTTGCCGATTATTATGCGCGGCGCGCAGCGGCGGATATTGGTCTGATTATCTCCGAAGGGACGGTTATCAATCGCGGCGGCGCGAGCAATGATCCCAACATTCCCGAATTTTACGGTGAGAAGCCGCTCGCAGGGTGGAAGAACGTCTTGGAGGGTGTCCATGCCGCCGGCGGTAAGATCGCGCCGCAAATCTGGCACATGGGCATGGTGCGTAAACCCGGCACAGGTCTGCATCCTGACGCAAAATCAGACAGCCCGTCCGGCATCACCCACAGGGGAAAAGCGGTAGCAGAGACACCAAGCGAGTCTGAAATTGCTGATATGGTTATGGCCTATGCCGATGCCGCCGGAAATGCCGCGCGGCTGGGCTTTGACACGGTCGAAATTCACGGCGCGCACGGCTATCTGATCGATCAATTTTTCTGGGACGTGATGAATGTCCGCGAGGATAAATATGGCGGCGGCCTGACTGAGCGGGCAAACTTCGCCGCTGATATTATTCGCGAATGCAAAAAACAAATGCCCGAAGATATGCCGCTGATTTTACGGTTTTCCCAATGGAAGCAGCAGAACTACGCGGCTCGCCTTGCCGGGACGCCTGAAAAACTGGACGCGTTTTTAAGGGTGTTCGTTGATGCCGGCGTGGATATGCTGCATTGCAGTCAACGCCGATTCTGGGAACCGGAGTTCGGCGGGTCTGATTTGAACCTTGCGGGCTGGGCAAAAAAGTTGACCGGCCTGCCGACGATTTCCGTCGGATCTGTCGGTTTGGCCGGCGAGTTTACCGCCAGCTTTTCCGGAGAAAACAGCAAGACCGCGCCGTTGGAGACACTTTACGAGCGCATGGATAAAGGCGAGTTTGATCTGATCGCCGTGGGCCGGGCTATTTTGCAAGACCCGCATTGGGCCACAAAGGTCAAAGATGGTCGTATGAATGAGTTGGAGGCGTTTGACGCGCGCTCGCTCGCAACCTTAAGCTAAAATATAACCCGGCCGGGCACTGCATAGCAGGACGGCCCGTATGGGAGGAACGCTATGAGCATTGATACTATCGATTGGATTGCGCATCATGCGCGCACAACACCGCAAAAAACAGCCATGCACGATTTGGCGAGCGGCCGGGTTTACAACTATGCCGACATGCATGATCGGGTGGGCCGGGTTGCGGCAATGCTGAGCGATAAGGGTATTAAAAAAGGTGACCGTGTCGCGTTTCTGATGCTGAACTCCTCAGACCTGATGGAAGTCATTTGCGGATGTTGGCGCATTGGCGCGGTCGTCCTTGCGCTGAACTTTCGCCTGACCTTGCCGGAATGGGACTTCATTTTGAAAGATTCCGAAGCGTCAATGGTCATTTATGATGATGTGTTCAAAGACGCTGCAACTGCGCTGGAAGAATCAACGGGCATTGTGCATTGGGTAGAAACGACAGGTCTTGGCAAAGACAGCGCTTATGAGGCGGCGCTGAGCTCCGCTGCACCGGTCACTGAAATGACGCCCCAAATCCTCGATGATCAATGTATGCTTATGTATTCCAGCGGCACGACGGGCCGGCCGAAGGGCGTGATTATTACCCACGGCATGGTGTATTTTGCGCCGGCCGGGGGCGCGCGTTACGGAGAAAGCACGCCGAACGCAGTTTCACTCAATAATATGCCGCTCTTTCATATCGGGGCCATTGTCACCACAGCGCTGCCTTCGATTTGGATTGGCGGAACGATGGTGATTATGCGCATGTTCAATGTTGAAGCGACGCTGGACGCGATCAATAATCCGGAGCTTGGTATTACAGCCCTGTTTATGGTGCCGGCCGCCTATAATGGCCTGCGCGCCCATCCAAAAGCGCAAAGTACGGATTTCTCCCGCATCGAAATTGCTTTGACCGGAGCAGAGACCGTGCCCACAGAACTGGTCCATCACTGGATAGAGCGGGGCCTGTATATCCAAGAAGGTTACGGCATGACTGAGACCACCGGCAGTGGCTGTCTTTTGGAAAAAGCAGCCATTCCGGCTAAGGTCGGCTCTGCCGGGAAAAGCCTGATCCATTCACGTATAGAGATTATGGACGGCGCCGGGAATATCTTGCCACGCGGAAGCCTTGGCGAAATTTGCTTTAAGGGGGCCTGCGTGACGCCCGGTTATTGGCGTAATGTAGATGCCAATGAGCAGGCTTTTCATGCCGGCGGCTGGTTCCGGTCGGGCGATATCGGGCGCATGGATGATGACGGTTATATCTATATCGAAGACCGCATTAAGGACATGTATATCTCTGCCGGGGAAAACGTCTATCCGGCCGAAATTGAAAACCTGCTTTATCAATTGCCGCAAATCACAGAGGCGGCCGTGGTAGGTGTCTCCGATGAGAAGTGGGGCGAAGTCGGCTGCGTTGTCTGCGCGGTAAAGCCGGGGCAGGCGATCTCATTGGATGTGATCAATACCCATCTGGAAAGCCGTTTGGCGAAATATAAACAGCCCGCGCATTTGCATATTGTTGACGCTTTGCCACGCAATGCGACCGGTAAAGTTTTAAAATTTGAGCTGCGAAAAACCTTGCCGGAAATACTCAATCTATAGCTTCATATTACGGCGCAGGAATTTTTCAACCTCAGAAAAGGCTTCATCGGTCTCTTCCAAATGCTCGTCAAACATATGCCAGACATGGGGCATGTGATCCCATGTTTGGAGCACGGCAACACTGCCGGATTTTTGCGCTTTGCGCGCATAGCGTATGCTGTCATCGAGGAGCATTTCTGCCGTCGATGCCTGCAGTAAAGTCGGCGGCAAGCGGTCCAAATTTCCGAATACGGGAGACACAATCGGATCGTTCGGTTTTATGCCGGTGGCCTTATAGAGCATGGGCCGTAAAAGCGCGGGCGGGACTTTCAGCATTGGCGCGACCAGCGGTTTCAACATAATGTCCGTTTCAAAATTACTGCGGATAGACGGACTTGCAGCGGTTGCGTCTGTCGGCGCAGAGAAGACAAAGAGCGCATCCGCCGCGCGTAATTTTTCGTCCCGCGCCCATTGCGCCGCCATCAGGCACAGGTTTGCGCCGGCGCTGTCCCCGCCCATGGCAAGCGCCCTTATCGGGTCAGGCCCGTTTGGCCCGATCTGTAATATGGCGCGATATGCGTCCCGCGCGTCCGTAATTGTATCCATGCGGCTGTGCTCTGGCATAAGGCGGTAATCCGGGGCAAACACCGCGCATGCTGTGCGCTTTGCCAATTGAGCTGTAACAGCCCGGTGACTGCGGGCGCTGCCGACGGAAAAGGCGCCGCCGTGAAAATACAAAATTCGCTTATCAGGATCACAGCGTTCCGCCTGCGCCCACTCGCCGCTGATGGTGACGCCGTCAAGCTCGAGTGCAGCCGGCTTGTGGCGAACGCCTGATTCTTTGAAAAAGTCACGGCCGGTGCCGAATGTCTCAAACCGCTCGCGTTTTGCCCGCAGGCTGTCTTTGTCTTTCGTGCCTGCCATATTGGGCCGGGTGAAATTCTCATACAGAATCTTTTCAACAGCGTTCATGCCCGCAGACGGGCTTTTACGCGGGTGAGTGGTGACAGGTTTCGGGCTGTCAAATCGGGTAAGATTTTCGCCCTTAAGCGATTGATTATACCAAAGGGCGCCGGCGACAATTGCGGCCGGAACTGCGAACATAAAAACCATAAAATCTCCTGCGCTGTGTATGACACAGGGCTGCGGCAAGGTAAAACTTGCATTTGGATTATCGCGCGTTAGTAAGGCGAAAATTCATACAGGACTATGCCCCGGAGCAGCCTCATGCCAAAAGCGACCCTTCATACTCTTGCAGAGCGAATTACGGTTCCGCCGCGCAAACGCACCGGTGATATTTCCTTTACGCCGTCGCGGATTAAAACCGAAGTTCTGGCCGGCTTTACGGTCGCGCTGGCTTTGGTTCCCGAAGCCGTGGCCTTTGCTTTTGTCGCCGGCGTGCATCCTCTGGTCGGGCTGTATGCAGCTTTTATCGTCGGCTTGATCACAGCCTGTATTGGCGGTCGTCCGGGTATGATTTCCGGCGCGACCGGCGCGCTCGCCGTGGTCATGGTAGCCTTGGTTGCCAAGCATGGGGTTGAGTATTTGTTCGCGACCGTCGTCCTTATGGGCATATTGCAAATTCTCGCGGGCGTGTTCCGGCTGGGTAAGTTTATCCGCCTTGTACCGCATCCCGTTATGCTCGGCTTTGTAAACGGTCTGGCGATTGTGATTTTCCTTGCGCAACTCAAACAGTTTGAAGTTCTGCCCGAAGGCGGACTGCAAGTCGGCGGAGGTACAGGCGACGGTCACGGCGGTTTTTCCGGTCTTTTTCACGCTGAATATCTCAGTGGCATGAAGCTTTATCTGATGCTCGGTCTGTCGGCTCTGACTATGTTCATTATCTGGGTAACCCCAAAAATTACCCGCGCCATTCCCGCGCCTCTTGCCGGCATCGGTCTTGTCACCGCGTTGGTTTTGATTTTCAAACTTGATACATCCACGGTCGGTGATTTGGCTTCAGTCAAGGGCGGCTTGCCGCCGTTCCACATTCCGTCTGTGGCGCTGAATTTTGAGACCCTGCAAATCATTTTCCCGTTTGCGGTAATCCTTGCCGCGATTGGTTTGATCGAAAGCTTGCTGACCTTAAATCTCGTCGGCGAGATCACCAATAAACGCGGCGGCGCGTCCCAAGAATGTGTGGCCCAAGGTCTTGCCAATACGGTCACCGGGTTTTTCGGCGGCATGGGCGGCTGCGCGATGATCGGGCAATCGATGATCAATGTAAAATCCGGCGGCCGGACGCGCCTGTCGGGTATTTCGGCGGCGCTGTTTCTGCTCGCCTTTATCCTGTTCCTGTCCGGCTATATTGAAATGATTCCGTTGGCTGCGCTTGTCGGTGTCATGTTCATGGTCGTGATCGGCACATTTGCGTGGCAGTCATTATCCATCATGAGAAAAATTCCAAAGATTGATGCCTTCGTTATCGTCCTCGTGACCCTTGTGACGGTCTGGCACGATTTGGCGCAAGCGGTTGTTGTCGGCGTTATCGTCTCCGCTCTGGCCTATGCCTGGCAGAACGCGCGGCGCATCCACGCCGACACAGAAGTCACGGATGACGTCAAAATCTATAAAATCGAAGGCCCGTTATTTTTTGGATCTGCAGAGGGATTTGCCGAACTGTTCACGCCGGAAACCGACCCGGATAATGTGGTCGTCGACTTTATGAACTCCCGCGTTGCCGACCAATCTGCCCTGCAAGCCATTGAGGCTTTAGCCACGAAATATCAGGGTTTGGGCAAAACGTTGCAATTGCGCCACCTGACCCGCGATTGTCACAAGCTGTTATCCAAAGCCGGACAATTGATAATCGACAGTGACGATGATCCCGATTACGAAGTCGCCGCTAACTACTCTGTCAGCATCGGAAGCTTCGGCGGCGGGCATTAGGGCTTTAGGCGTAAATAAGAAGACCCCGCCGTCCGAAGTCGGCGGGGCCTTTAATCAAGCCTATATTGCTTTTGCTTTTAGGCGACCTGATCAAATTGGTTCATGGTGTTGGCGTGACCGCCGGCTTTGAGGGCGCGCTCACCGGCGACCATTTCTTTAAACGTATCGCCGAGGTCTGAGCCGACTTCGTGCTGATGTTTCACCGCCGACACGCCATTGCGAATTTCTTCGCGCTGAATGGTGTTGACATAGGCTTCCATCTTGCGCTCGCCGAAATAACCCTTGGACAAATCATCCATGAATTTCGCCGTCATGTGGAATGTCGGCAAAGTAATCAGGTTATGGAACACGCCGGCCTCGCGGGAAATATCGGTCTGGAACGCTGCCAGACGGCGATTGGTCTCAAGGCCAAGCTCCTGATCATCATATTCAGAGCCCATAAGCTCAATACCTTCGGGCAGATCGGACGGCTGTATTTTGCCGGCAGCAATCCACTCCTCGCGCACTTGCTGACGCAGGTTCAACGTCCAGTTAAAGGACGGTGAGTTATTATAAGTCAGCTTGGCATTGGGCACGACCTGTTTGATGCGGTTGACCATTCCGGCGATGCGCGACACATTTGGCGTGGCTGTTTCAATCCAGAGCATATCCGCTCCGCCTTCGGTCAGGCTGCTGATGCAATCTTCGACCACGCGGTCTTCGCCGGTATCATCTTTAAATTTATAAAGACCGTTCGGCAGGCGTTTCGGGCGCACAATCTTGCCGTCTTGCATGATTGCAACTTCGCCTTCGACCAGTGGATTCAAATCGGTCACCGGCTCTGTATCCAGCCATTTGATATATTCAGACGCGCCGTCGGCACCGTTTGTGACGGGAACTTTTTGCGTCAGGCCTGCGCCGAGGCTATCCGTGCGGGCCACGATAACGCCATCATCAACGCCCAATTCTTCAAAGGCGAGGCGAACCGCTTTGAGCTTAACATTAAACTCTTCACGCGGAACCGTAACCTTACCGTCTTGGTGACCGCACTGTTTAGCGTCTGACACTTGGTTTTCAATTTGGATGCAGCACGCGCCGGCCAGTATCATCTGCTTGGACAGCAAATAGGTGGCGTGCTCATTGCCGAAACCGGCGTCAATGTCCGCGATGATCGGCACAACATGGGTTTCAAAATTGTCGATGGCCGCAATAGCGCCATCAATGTCGCCGTCGGTCCGGCGTGCCGTTTTCAGGGCTGCAAACAAATCATTGATCGCGACTTCATCGGCCTGACGCAAGGATGTGTATATCTCTTGGATAAGGTCAACTACGGATGTTTTTTCGTGCATGGACTGATCCGGCAAATGACCGAAACTGTTACGCAGCCCGGCGACCATCCATCCGGACAGATACACATAGGCGCCCTTGGTTGTGCCTTTCATACGCTTAACCGATTTGATCATTTGCTGGGCGTGAAACCCTGACCAACAACCGAGTGATTGTGTGGAATTGCGGTGGTCCTTGTCATAGGCCGCCATATCGGCGCGCATGACGGATGCCATATCGCGGGCAATATCCAGATGGGTGTTGTATGTGTTTTGCAGGCGTAACTGCACCATATCATCGATCTGAACGCCGCTGCGGGTCTGTCCGTCGGGGTAGCGCTTTAAAAGCTCTGATCGGATTTCGCTGTAAGTTTGATGTGTCATGATAGTCTCCGTTTTTAAAATTAAGCGTGAAGCTTTTGAAGCTCGCGGTATGCAGGCAGGGTGAGAAAGTCGACAAATTCGACGGACGTGGCTGTCTTGGTGAAAATGTCGGCGGCTTTTTGGAAGTGTCCTGGGCCGAAATTCTCGCCGACCTCGGCTTTGATTTTGCCCATTTCTTCTTCCAGAATGGCTTCGAAATAAGCGGACTTCATTTTCGTCGTTGTGCCGTCCTCTTTGACGATGGTTTGGCCGTGACGCAGCCACTGCCAGACTTGGCTGCGGGAAATTTCTGCCGTCGCGGCGTCTTCCATAAGATTATGGATCGGAACCGCGCCGCGTCCCTGTAGCCATGCGGCGATATAGGTGATGCCGACGGATATATTGGTTCGCAATCCGGCTTCAGTCGCTGTGCCTGTATGGGGGGTCAGCAAAGAGCCTTCGGTAATACGCGGCATAACCTGTTGGCGCAGCATTTGATGCTTGCCCGGCATTTCGGCGTTAAAGACGTCCATGGCCGGCGCCACCAAATCAGGATGGGCGACCCAAGTGCCGTCATGTCCGGCGCGGGCTTCGCGCAATTTATCAGCCTTAACTTTGGCAAATGCAGCCTTGTTTGCGGCGTCATCACCTTTGACCGGGATTTGCGCTGCCATACCGCCCATAGCGTGAGCGCGGCGACGATGACATGTTTCAATCAGTTTGATGGAGTAAGCATTCAGAAACGCGCGATCCATACCGACCTGCGCCCGGTCCGGCAGCATATATTGGCTGTGATTGCGCAAGGTCTTGATGTAGCTGAAAATGTAATCCCAGCGCCCGCAATTCAGGCCGGAAATATGGTTTTTCAGCTCGTACAAAATCTCGTCCATTTCGAACGCGGCCGGTAGGGTTTCAATCAAAACCGTGGCTTTAATTGTTCCGTTCGGCAGGCCGACAACGGTTTGCGCAAAGTTAAAGACATCATTCCAAAGGCGCGCCTCGGTATGGCTTTCAAGCTTTGGCAGATAGTAGAATGGCCCGCGCCCGCTGTCGGCGAGCATTTTGCCGTTGTGAAAAATGTGGAGTCCGAAATCGACAAGACTTGCAGACATAGGGCGGCCGTCAACGGTGATATTATCTTCGGTCAAATGCCAGCCACGCGGACGTACAAGCATCGTCGCAGTCGTTGCGTTCATTGTGTAAGACTTGCCCCGGGCTTTGTCTTCGAGCGCCAGCGTTCCGCGCGCATAATCGCGCATGTTAATCTGGCCTTCCATCATATTTGAAAATGTCGGGGAGGACGCGTCTTCAAAGTCGGCCATGAACATTTTTGCGCCGCAGTTAAGGGCGTTGATCATCATTTTGCGATCAACAGGACCGGTGATTTCAACCCGGCGATCCTGAAGCGCCGCCGGGATGGGGGCGACCTCCCACATGGAATTGCGCAAATGTGCGGTCTCAGGCAGGAAGCCGGGAAGCTCGCCGTGATCAATCCTGTCTTGGCGATCCGCGCGGTCCTCTAAGAGGTTGCGGCGGGTGCGGCCAAAGCGGCGCTCAAGGTCAGCAAGGAATAAAAGGGCATCCGGCGTTAAGACGTCATCATAGCCCGGCGCTGTCTTTCCGGTGACTTTCGCAAGAACGCGATGACGGGGGGTAAGGCTTGGGTCTGCTTCGGCCATAATAATCTCCTGTAAAAACCAATGCGGTATTCGATGACGTACAAATGTTACAAAAATCGGGGAGAGTCACGAAAATGAGGGTGCGCAAGTCTGTTTTGTCTTTGTCTCTTGTGTAAAATTGTAAATTATGTAAACAATAGTCTATGACAAAATTGTCCGGACAAAAGCTGATGATTGGGCCGCGTCTTCGGCGTTTGCGGCAGACTTTGGGTCTGACCCAGGCCCGTATGGCGCAGGATTTGGACATCTCGACCAGTTACTTAAACCTGATTGAGCGCAATCAGCGCCCCATGAGCGCGAAGGTTTTGCTGCGCCTGTCCGGAGTTTATGATTTTGACATGGCAGAGTTCTCAGGCCGCAGCGACGCGGCTTTGGTTGCTGATCTGCATGATGCTATGCGCGATCCTGCCATTGGGGCGGGCAATGTTTCGCGTCAGGATTTGGAAGATATTGTCGGGATTAACCCGGAAGTCGGGCAGGCGGTCTTGCGCCTGTATAAAAGCTATCGCCGCGCGACATTGGCAGAAGGCAGCAGTCCGGATGCGCAGAGCTTGCTTGATCCGGCGACCCAAGCGACCGAAGCCGTGCGGACATTTCTGCAGGGCCGGCGCAATTATTTTGAAGATATCGACAGCGCGGCTGAAGCTCTTTCGTCAGAACTGTCAAAAAGCGGGACCGGTCTGTCCACGGCGTTGACCTTGCGTTTGAAAGACGCTCATGGTCTGTCCGTGCGCGTCGTGCCTGTGTCGGTTATGCCTGAAATGCTGCGCTATTTTGATCGCCATTCCAAACGCATTAACATCTCAGAGCTTATGCCGGCGTCCGGACGGGTGTTTCAAATGGCCTATCAGATCGGCATGTTAGAGCATCGCGATCTGATCGACGGGGTGATAAAGACGGCAGGGTTTGAAACCCGTGAGGCCGAGCGCCTGTGCCGTACATCACTGGCCAATTATTTTGCCGCGGCCGTTTTAATGCCTTACGCGAAGTTCCTTAAAGAAGCTGAGAGCTGTAAATACGATATAGAGCTTTTGTCCCACCGGTTCGGGACCGGGTTTGAGCAAACGGCGCATCGCTTGACCACGCTTCAAAAGCCGGATGCTCGCGGCGTACCGTTTTTCTTTGTTCGGATTGATACGGCCGGGAATGTATCCAAGCGCTTCTCCGCCGGGCGGTTTCATTTTTCTGATTTCGGCGGGGCGTGCCCGCTTTGGAATATCCATGACGCGTTTCAGACGCCGGGTGTTGTGCGTACGCAAATTATTGAGATGCCGGACGAGACAACTTATTTTTCTATTGCCCGAACCGTTACCCGCACCGGCGGGGCCTATGGCCGGGGCGCGCAGAAACTGGCCATTGGTCTGGGCTGTGATATCGCTTATGCGCCGCGTTTGGTTTATGCGGTGGGCATGGATTTGGACGGACACACGCCAACACCGATAGGCATTAATTGCCATTTATGTGAGCGCGATAATTGCCGCCAGCGAGCTCATGCCCCGCTGAACCGCAAGCTTACCTTTGATGAGCGTGCCCGCGGCATGAGTATTTTTCGGTTCGAAGTTTAAACGTCACGTCTCAGTCGGCAACCAGCTTGTAACCCTTGCCGCGCACGGTCAAAACATGGGCAGGCTCCGCGCTGTCATTTTCGATTTTGCGGCGCAAACGCGTGACCTGAACGTCAACGGCGCGCTCTGATTTTGCGCCAATGGCTTCGGCCAGAACGTGGCGGGCAATGGGCACACCGACTCGGCCGGCGAGCGTGGATAATAGCGCGCTCTCACCCGAAGTCAGCTTTGCACTCTCTCCGTTTCGGGTGAGTTCCCCGCGCAGGGCGTCAAAACTCCAAGGGCCAAACAGCAGTGGCCCGTCATCTTTATCATCCGGTATGCGGCGTAAAATCGCGTCGATACGCAGAACCAGCTCTTCCGGCTCAAACGGCTTGGGCAGGTAATCATCGGCGCCAAGCTTCAGCCCTTCAATCCGATCAGAAGCTTCACCTTTGGCGGTCAACAGAATGATCGGCACATCAGATCGCGCGCGCAGGCTTTGCGTCAATTCAAACCCTGTCTCGCCCGGCATCATCACATCTAAAATCAGGCAATCAAAGGCGAGAGTCTTCATCAGGCTGCGCGCCTCGCCCGCGCCGGACGCCGCGCTGACGCGAAAGCCTTGCTTTGTTAAATAGCGTTTTAAAAGGTCGCGAATGCGATCATCATCGTCCACAACCAACAGATGAATGTCTCTGCGCCCGGATAATTCGTGGCTTGTCGTCATGATGTCCCTGATTGCGCAATTTGCGCTCTGTTTTGCGTTGACAGTTTGCGTTTCAAAGTGACAATGCCGCGTAAATTCAGGCCCCGCAAGGGGCAGCAGACTAAGAGTATATCACAATGGCTGACATTCCTTTTCATGACCGCGACGGCTATATTTGGATGGACGGAGAGTTCGTCGATTGGCGCGATGCAAAAGTGCATGTCCTGTCCCATGCGCTTCATTATGGCTCTGCCGTGTTTGAGGGTGACCGCGCCTATGACGGCGAGATTTTCGCGCTCGAAGATCACTCACAACGCCTGATTAATTCCGCAAAACATATGGATTTCGAAATTCCGTATTCCCGCGAAGAAATTGACCGGGCCTGCCGTGAAACGCTGGCTAAATCCGGTCTTGGCTCTGCTTATGTCCGCCCGTTTTCGTGGCGAGGATCAGAGAAAATGGGTGTGTCTGCTTCGGGCAATACAATTCATTTATCCGTCGCCGTTTGGGCGTGGGGTAATTATTTTGAAGATAAAATGAAGGGCATCCGCCTGACCATTGCCAAATGGAAACGCCCGGCCCCGGATACAATCCCGTGTAAATCCAAAGGCGCCGGCCTTTACATGATTTGCACCATGTCCAAACACGCCGCCGAAGCTGAAGGCTATGATGACGCCCTGATGTATGATTATCGCGGCCGCGTCGCCGAATGCACAGGCGCGCATATTTTCTTTGTCAAAGACGGAGAACTGCATACGCCGACCAATGATATCCTGCTCGACGGTATCACGTATAAAACCGTAATTGCGCTGGCTAAAAAGCGCGGCATTACGGTCAATCAGCGGGACATCATGCCCGAAGAACTGCCGTCATTTGAAGGCTGCTTCGTTGTCGGCACCGCCGCCGAAGTCACGCCCGTGCGCGAGATTAAAGGCAATACATATGTTGTCGGCGATATAATCCACCAACTTGCCGATGATTACGATAAATTGGTGCATCGCAAGATTAGTCTTTAAGCGGATCTAATCCGATTTTCGCATAGCTGACCGGAAATAATGAAACCCGGTGTAGGCAGACAGGATAGCGGCGAGCCAGAGGGTTGCTGCGGCTGCAATAAATAATCCGTACTCAAATCGGCTGTTTTGTATTTTGTCAAAACTGAAATCGTTTGAAAGCGTCATGGCTGCGAGAAACAGGAAGATTGCCAGCATTTCGAAGGCCGTTTTCCATTTCGCGAGTTTCGTCGGCGCCATCACGATATTTTCCAATGCGGCATGTTCTCTCAGGCCGCTGATGGAAATATCCCGAAACAAAATGATAAGCGCTGCGGGAAGTAAAATATTGATTGCTCCCTGCAGAGCGAAACAAATGGCAATCAGGCAGCCTGAAACGAGTAGCTTGTCAGCTATCGGGTCGAGCATGCGTCCGAAATCCGATGTGATTTTCCATTTGCGGGCGAAATATCCGTCCAGATAATCCGTTAAGGCGCAAAGGATGAACAGGCCCAACACGTAGGGCATGTGATCAAAGCCGACATCTTTGCCGCCCCATCCGCCGCGTGGGGTGTGGAGTGTCATTATGATTCCCCAAACCAAAACCGGAATCAGCAATATCCGGCTGACCGTCAGCGCATTTGGCAGCCAATGAAGTTTATGCCGCGCGGGCGCCGTATCGCTCACGCGTCAGCCTCATCCGCCTTTACCGGCGTTCCTTTGAAATAATCATAGGCGGTAATCAGCGACAAAACGGTGGCAATACCGAGGCAGATCAGTCCCAAATTCCAGACAATTGACCCTGATGTCATCCAGGCCTGCGCGATATTATCGGTGGTTTCAGCCCGGACGCGCTCAAACACTGTGCCGAGCCACGGGGTCGCAATTAAAAGACCGGTGCCGAGCATAGCCAGGCCGTTTTTATAATCGCCCAATTTTGAATACGGGACGCCGGTTTTAGAAAAATCAAAGCCTTTGAAAATGCCCACTAAAACATCACGGCCAATGTAAGTTGCGGCGAGGATTAAAAGTGCAGGCGATAAAACGCCGGCTTTTTGACTCGTATAGATTAACGCCAATAATGCTGCGCCGATTAAGACGGCATCGGCGGCATCATCAAACCAGCCAAACATGCGCCCGCCGGCTTTTTGCGCGCCGCCTAAAATATCGTCGAGCAAATCAGTCAGCGCGCCAAGCGCAAATAATACTGAGGCCAATACGGCAAAGCCAAAGTCACGATAAGGCAAATCCGGATTACCTTCGCCGGTGTCCATAAACCGTAGGCCGAAAATAATGATCACTGCGACAAGCGGCCCGAGCAACAGTCGCACCAAGGTCAGTCCGTCTGCAAGCGCCGCGGCCTGAACGCTTGTCGTCGGCGCAGCCTCTGAATTATCCGTCGTTGAAGTATCCATGGATTTTCATGGCCAGCGCGTGGCTGACCCCTTCCGTTTTTGCAATCTCTTCGACCGATGCGCTTTTGATGGCTTTTGCTGAGCCGAAACTTGCCAAAAGCGCCCGTTTTCGCGCAGGGCCGATATTAGGGATAGCATCGAGCGGGTTTGTAATCATCTGTTTTTTACGTTTGCCCCGATGGGTGCCAATGGCAAATCTGTGGGCCTCGTCGCGCAGGCGTTGCAGATAATAAAGCTCAGGCGTGCGCGGGGGCAGGGTAAAGTCTGCCCGCCCCGGCATGAAGAATGTCTCGCGCCCGGCATTGCGATCAGGGCCTTTGGCAATCGCAACAACAGCGACTTTATCCATCGCCCCGACTTCGGTTAAGGCGTCTGTGACGGCGGATAATTGTCCCTTGCCGCCATCAATCAAGAGCAAATCCGGCCACTTGCCTTTGCGCTTATTTGTGTCTTCTTTCATCAGCCGGCCAAAGCGGCGGCGCATAATCTCGCGCATCATGGCATAATCATCGCCCGGCTTTGTATTGGCGTCTTTAATGTTAAACGTGCGGTATTCCCGTTTCATAAAACCGTCTTTACCGGCGACAATAAATGCCGCCGTCGCATTGGTGCCTTGGATATGGCTGTTATCGTAAACCTCGATACGCTTTGGCGCGGCCTCCAGATCAAAAGCCTTGCGCAAGCCCTCCAGCAGCTTGGTCTGTCCTGCCGTTTCCGCCATTTTGCGCTCCAGCGCTTCTTGGGCGTTCTTTACGGCGCGGTCGAGCAAGGTTTTCTTCTCGCCGCGTTGGGGGCGATTAATCTCAATTTTACGGCCGGATCGTTCCGATAAGGCCTCAACCAAAAGCTCCCGATTGGGCAGGTCTACATTGACAAATACGTTCTTCGGAATGGGCTTATTACCGTAAAATTGACCCAAAAAAGCGTCCAGAATATCTTCCGCCGATTGTTCTTTTGTATGGCGCGGGAAAAAAGCGTGATTGCCCCAATTATGTCCGGCGCGAAAGAAAAAGACCTGAACGCAAGATTGCCCGCCCGCCATATAGATCGCGGCAATGTCAGCATCCGCAAAGGTTTCAGGATTAATGCCGTCCCCGTGCCCGGCCACCCGCGCCATTGCGCGCAGGCGGTCACGAATTTCGCCGGCTTTCTCGAACTCCAGCGCAGCAGAGGCCTCGGTCATACTCGCCGTCATTTTCTCGCGAAGCTCTTTGGTTTTGCCCTGTAAAAATGCGGTCGCTTCGTCGTTGAGTTTCTTATAATCCTCAAGGCTGATCTCGCCGGTGCAAGGGGCCGCGCAGCGTTTTATCTGGTGCAACATGCAGGGCCGCGTGCGCGCATCGTAAATGGAATCACTGCATGTGCGCAGGCGAAACGCCCGTTGCAACGTGTCGAGGGTTTGATTGACCGCGCCGGCGCTCGCAAACGGGCCGTAGTAATCGCCCTTAATATTGCGCGCGCCGCGATGCTTCTTAAGCTGCGCCGCAGGATGGTCTTTGCGCATCAATATATAAGGAAAGCTTTTATCGTCACGCAGCAGGATATTATAGCGTGGCTTGAGCTTTTTAATCAGATTTGCTTCCAGCAGCAGCGCTTCGGTCTCGCTGCCGGTGATGATAAACTCCATAGAGGTCGTAGCGGCAATCATGCGCCGGATGCGCAGCGGGTTACCGGCGGGGCGGGCATAGTTTGAGACGCGTTTTTTCAGGTGCTTGGCCTTGCCGACATAAAGCACATTTTGGTCGCGGTCATACATGCGGTAAACGCCGGGTTTACCGGGCAGGTCTTTGACGTAATCGGCAATTAACGCCGCGCCGACCAATGCTGATCCGCTGTCTTCGTGCTGCGCAGTCGGGGCAGTATCAGCGGAGGCGTTGTTTTCAACAGGATCTTTGCCGGGCGATGTCATCCCTTATAGATAGTCTGATTTGCCGGGCAGGCAAGCGGCGCAACCGGCAATCTCGCCTGTTTGATCGGGAAGCTTTCAGGTTTGTTATTCAGAGGCGTAACGGCCGGCCTTAAAGGTTTCGCCGCCTTTAATGACGTCCATTGAGTACCGCATACATTCGTCATAGACGGGTTTCATTGCCGCTTGGACGGCCAATGTCGACACTTCTGTATCTTTCAGTGTCGGCGCGATTTTCATCGCCATTTCAGTCAAATGCGCCATTAACGTGCCGTTGCCGACATCAATGCTGCCTTGCGCCACTTCGGCTTGGGCGGCCATTGCTGTCATGCCCGCGCCGGCCGACATGCCGCCGCATGCAATCTTTTTTTGATTTTCCGCGCTGCCGACGGATTTGACGACGCCCATTATGTCGCCGAATGTCACGTTCTCTCCGCTTAAGATTTTCTCCACATCGGCCATCGTGTCTTGGGTCTCTTTATCGACGACCGGCGGCGTGGCTGTTTTTTCATTACAGCCCGCCAGCACGGATACAGATAGGACGGCGGTTAATAAAGCGGCGGAATATTTCATGACAGGCTCCTGATTGCTGAAGTCACCTTACCGGACGGGCGCTACGCCTCAAAGGTTTTAAGCACCTCAAGCGGAACCCGCTCCAGAGCCATTATATGAGTGGCGGCAAGAACGACTTTGGGCGCGTGACCGGCTTTATGGGCCTCTTTCCATCGCTCAAGACACAGGCACCACCGGTCGCCGGGCTTGAGACCGGCAAAGCGGTACTCCGGGCGCGGTGTCGATAAATCATTGCCGATCTTTTTAGAAAACGCCAGAAACTCAGCCGTCATCACCGCGCACACCAAATGCCGACCCCGATCGGTCGGGCCTGTCTCGCAGCACCCGTCGCGATAAAATCCGGTCAGCGGATCGAGCGAGCAAGGCGTAAGGTCTTCGCCGAGGACATTGCGGGATTGGCTCATGATTTGGGGTCCGCGAAGCTTTCGCCGACGAAATCGGCGGTCTTCCATGTCAGGTGTTGCCCGCTGTCCACGGCGATCATTTGTCCGGTCACAGCTTTTGCGCTCAGTAAATATCGCACAGCGGCTAAAATTTCCGCAGGCGGCGAGCCTGCGCCCAGCAGCGTATTGCCGGCTTCTGCCGCGAAATCATCGGCGCTTTGGCGGATGTTTTGCAGGGTCGGGCCGGGACCGATGCCGTTAACCCGGATGTTCGGGGCCAATGATTGCGCCAATGTTTTGGTCGCCCAATACAGCGCAGATTTTGCGATAGAATAGGTCAGGAATTCAGGATTGGGTTTCAGGACACGCTGATCAATCATATTAATGATGCAGCCTTGCCTGTCACTTGGGCATTGACGGGCAAAGTGCTGCGCCAAATGCAAGGGCGCGCGCAGATTAGCGTTGATATGGTGATCAAAACTTCCATCCGTGAAGTCATCAACGCTGTCCGGGGTGAAGGTCGAGGCGTTATTGATCAGCGCGGTCAGAGGAAGGCCAAGGGCCCGCCTTGCATCATCAATCAAGCCTGCGCGCTCTGACGGTACGTTCAGATTTGCCTTAACCGGCTCGGCTTGGCCGCCTGCGCTGACGATGGAATCCCGAAGCGCAATCGCGCCGGCCTCAGATCTGTTATAGTGTATGGCAACGGCCCATCCGTCTTTGGCGAGGCCTTCGGATAAAGCGCGCCCGACGCGCGCGCCGGCACCTGTGATTAAAACGGCTTTTTTGGGCCCGTTCACGGGGCGTAGCACCGGGCGCGTTCTCCGCAGGTCGGGCGGCCCACTTCAACGCAGGACAGGCCCGGTAATTTCCCGCTCAAACGCTCATATATCCACGCCGCGATTTGTTCCAAAGCGGGCGCAGACAGGCCGTCGACATTATTTAAAAGCACGTGATCAAGAGGTGCGATGACCTCTTTGATTATCGCCTCAATTTTCCAAAGATCGCGAATCCAGCCTTTGTCCTCTTGGGCATTACCGCGAATGGTCACTTTTCCGGTAAAGCTGTGCCCGTGAATGTTTTTAAAAACATCATTGGCATCTGCGTGCTCAAAATGATGGGCAGCCTCAAAGCTGAAATCTTTTTCAATCTCAAATATAAGGGCTGGGGCGGGCAAAGGGCTAGCCTCCGGCCTGCATCATGCTGCGGGCAATTGCGCCGATGTAAAGGATGTAACCACCAAAGAATATCGCGCCCGTCGCGCGGCCAACCGGCTTGCGGGTGATAATTAAGGCCAGCAAAGCAACAGACGCCGCGAGCATGACCCAGACATCAAAGACCAGAAGATCCGCCGGAATAACGACCGGGCCGGTTAAGGCCGCTGCGCCCAAGACGGCAAAAATGTTGAAAATATTAGAGCCTAAAACATTTCCGATAGCGACTTCGGTTTCCCGTCGCCACGCCGCCACGATGACCGTCGCCAATTCCGGCAGGGAGGTGCCGATCGCGACAAGGGTCAGGCCGACAACTTCGTCAGAGACGCCAAATACACTCGCGATTTGCGTGCCGCTGGAGACGATCATATTGCCGCCAATGGCAAGACCGATAATACCGCCAAGGATAAATGTCACAGACAACCAGGTTTTGGCGGGCATGCCGCCCATATCGTCGATCTCTGCAATTTCTTTAAGGGCGGGATCGTCGCTGCCGCTTTTCGCAAGCCCGAACATCCATGTGAGGTAGGCGATAATGCCTGCAAACAGGATTGCGCCCTGGATACGCATCAGCGGCGAGTGAACGGAAATAATCACGATCATAATAACCGCCGCCATAACGGCGATAAATGCATTGCGGGTAACGCCCGGCGTGTCTGTCGGAATGGCCATAATCAACGCCGGCAGTCCCAAAACCAGCAATACATTGGCGATATTGGACCCGATAACATTCCCGATCGCCATTTCGCTCGCCCCCGCAAGAACGGCTTGGACACTGACGACAAGCTCCGGCGCAGATGTACCGAACGCGACGATGGTCAGGCCGACGATAAGCGCGGGTATACCGAATTTACGGGCAAGAGCCGCCGCGCCGCGCACAAGGAAATCCCCTGCCGCGATCAGCAGGATGATTCCGACGACCAAAATCGCAAAAAGCGCCGCCGTAGGGAGTGTGGACATATCAGGCATGATAGTGGGGTCTTACCGGGGCTTAGTCGAAGCGTTTATATTCGAGCAGGTTCAAGCCGCCGAAAAGCAATGCGCAAAGGCCAAAAATCAGAAGGGCCGGATCCATGTGGAAAAGACCGAAAATACTGACCCCGGATTGAATAATAGCCGCCATGGGAGAATCCTTTGAAACGAGTTGATATACGGCGCTCTATAGAGCAATGCGCGCGCGCCGCCAAGCCTCTAAACCGTGAAGCTGCGCCGCAATTGACGCAGCGAAAAAGCCGGGGCAAGCTGCGGTATGGCAAAGATTTTAGGATTAGGCGGCGTCTTTTATAAATGCCCCCATGTGGCGGCCTACCGCACATGGTGGCAAACGCACATGGATGTGGAGGTCGCGCAATGGGGCTCTATGGAATGGGCTCCTGACGGGCAGGGGCAGACAATGATGTCGCCCTTTGATGCGGGTACCGATTATTTGGATCCGTCACAACGTGATTTTATGATAAATCTTCGTACCGATGATGCGCGCGCCATGCTGTCAAAAGCGGTCGCCGGCGGCGCGAAAGCGCTTGGCGAAGTTACCGAAGAGCCTTACGGTATTTTTGCATGGTTTCTTGATCCCGCCGGGATTAAGATAGAATTATGGGAACCCGTTACCCCTCAAGAATAAAAATTAAAGGATAGAATATGTTTGGAAGTCTGAATTTCATGAAAACCGCCGGCAAAAAACTGGGCGATCTTTTCAAAGGCAAAAAGGGCAAAGAAAAGCTCGAAAAAGAAGTGAAAGATTTGGGCCTTAACAATGACGGCCTTGATATTGAAATCGGTGAGAACGGTAAGATTCGCCTGAAAGGCAAAGCTGTCAGCCAAGAGATGAAGGAAAAAATCCTCGTCGCTATCGGTAACGTTGACGGCGTGGCCGAAGTTGAAGACGGCGCAGAAACGCAAGACAATGGCGCAGCATCTCAGTTTCACCAAGTGGTCAAAGGCGACACGCTTTGGGCCATTTCAAAAACTTATTACGGTAAAGGCTCCCGCTATCCTGAGATTTTTGAGGCCAATCGCCCGATGCTGTCGCATCCCGATAAAATCTATGTCGGACAGGTTTTGCGTATTCCTGCAGACGGCAAAACAGCCTCTGTTTAGGGCGGCCTGACGGTTAGAGATTTAAAGCCCGCGCGGATTATCCGTCGCGGGCTTTTTTGTGGATGCATCAATAATCAGTGGTCGGGGTCATGCGAATGATATTGACGCCGGACTGAATTTCGCGCGCACTCGGCGTTGAAAACAGAACGATCCCGCGACTGTCTGCAATTTGCGCTGTCATAATGGGCGCAGGATTTTTGCGCTCTGCCTGTATGGCTTCAACGTCCATAGCAAAGTCGATATAGCCTGACAGACCGTCGAGAGGGATAACCGTGGATCCGATAACCGTGTTGTAATCAACAGGGTCGCGCAGGGAAGCGGTCAATACGGCGCCGGCCGGCAGGCCTTTAAACGCGTCAAATTGTGCAGTTCCGTTGAGGGTCACTTTAACCCCCGGGGGCGTGATATAATTATCAATGCCGCCTGGGAAAGCCTGTTGTCCGGTCGTTATCGGATCAAGGCGCATGACCACAGATTTTGACGGACCAATGGCAACGGGCCGTACGCGCACAAATGTTTTCCGGCCTGCCCAATCTTCGATATAAGCAACCAGTTCCGGCTGCTCAAGCGTACCGTCTGCGCCGGTCGGTACATTTAATTTGACGGCAAATGGTGCGGTTTTCTGATCAATATCGACGCGCTGCTCATGGACTACGGACGGACCAAAACCGCCGGCTAAATCATTTTCCGTGACTTGCAAGACTAAGACGGACCCGCGCATAAGCTGCGCGCCCTGCGGAAGCTCAACCGATGCCTTAATCACGTCAATTTGCGGCGGAATATAGGGCGGCATAGGGCCGCCCGTGCCGGGAATTTTCGGCGGCAGGGAAGGGCCGGCCGGAACCTGAAACGCGCCGGTCGGGATGAGCTCTAAGAAAGGCGGCTCGCCGCCGCTGTACTGCGCGCTGTTTTCCAACCGAAAAGCGACATTACCGTTGGGATCGACGATTTTAGCCTCAATACGGGCATAGTCGGTCTCGCGGGCCATATCGCTTGGCACGGCAATGACCAATGAGAGCGGCGGGGTCAGGCGCGAAATCAGGATGCGTGTCTCGCCCATTATTAAGGGTTTGGCGCGGCGAATATTGGCCGGCGGCGGCGCAATTGCTGTCAGAACCAAGCTTGCCTCAGGGGGCAGCAAATCCGGGCGCGCATCAAATGTAACCTGCACCGGGATGTTCTCTATATACGTAACCCCGCTTTGCGCGCCGTAGGGGGCTTGGGGCTGTCCGCCGAATATATCGCCCAGAATGTCCGGAAAGCCGCCTTGCCGGGCTAAGGCAGGGGATGTGAGCAGGCCAAACCAAGCCAAAATGAAAACTGCGATACGCGCCATGATAATCTCCTTAAAGATCAGATATGCCTCTTTATGAAAGGCGCGCCCTGTATAAAGCCTGAACGCCGCTGTTGTCCGGTGTTCACATTCCCTTAACGCGCCCACTTGCCACGCCCGCCCAAACAGCTTTAGGCAAGGGCATGGAAACGCTGACCGATATTATTTTGCCCGACATGTATACTGAAGACGCGCCGGTGAAAGCTGCTTTGTCTCATCTTCAAAACGGGGCTGTGCCTCTGCTGATTACCGGCGAGGCCGGGACCGGGAAATCAACCCTGATCCGCTATATGCGAAATTGCGGCGCGTTTCCGAATATGGCCGTGCTCGCCCCGACCGGTATTGCTGCGGTGAATGTGGCCGGACAGACGCTTCACAGTTTCTTTCGCCTGCCGCCGCGCATTATTGACGAACGGGCCTTGATCGGACAGCGGGCAAACTCCCTTTGGAAAAAGGTCAACCACATTATCGTTGACGAAATTTCCATGGTGCGGCCGGATATTCTTGATGGTATGGATTTAATTCTGCGGCGCGCCCGCCGCAGCCAACGTCCCTTTGGCGGCGTACGTATGGTCTTTGTCGGCGACTTTTACCAATTACCGCCGGTCGTCGGACGTCAGGAGCAGGAGATTTTGCAGCATATGGGGTACGAGACGCCGTTTGCCTATTCGGCCAAAGTGTTCAAACGCTATCCGCCTCGCCGCATTGATCTGACGACAATTCACCGCCAAAAAGATGAGGGGTTTCAGAAGCTTCTGTCTAAATTACGCGAGGGAGAAGACGTCCCAATGGCGCTGGGCCGCCTAAACGCCGCCGCGTCAAAGCCCCATCGGGCGGGACGGGTTCCGCTTGTTCTGACGGCCACAAATAATGCCGCCGCCGGTTATAACCGCAAAGCGTTGAGCGGTATCGACGGTCAGGAACGCCTGTTTGAAGGCACGGTCAGCGGCAAATTTAATGTGAAAGGGGACAAGCTTCCCGTGCCGCAAAACCTGCCTTTAAAACCGGGTGCGCGGGTTATGGCGCTTAAAAATGACATGCAAAAGCGATGGGTCAACGGGTCCCTCGGCACGGTTCAAACCGTAAGCGCGGATACGGTCGGGGTGAAATTTGATGATACCGGGCGCACCCATGACGTTGTTAAGTCCAGCTGGGAAACGCTTAAATATGTATGGAATGATGCCAAAGAGGAATTAGACGTCGAAGTGACCGGCGCATACAGTCAGATGCCGCTGACCTTGGCCTGGGCGGTCACAATCCATAAGGCCCAAGGCTTGACCCTTGAGGATGTCCGCATTGATCTGGAGCGCGGCGCATTTTCGTCCGGGCAAACCTATGTTGCCCTGTCGCGCGCAACGTCCCTTGAGGGCTTATCATTTACCCGTCCGCTTAGCCCGCGCGACGTTATTGTCGAGCGCAGGCATGCATCATATCTTGAAAACAGTACGGTCGGTTAGACGGTTTTTTTCGACGCAGCCTTCGCTTTGGTTGCAGGAGCCGCAGCCGCCGGTTTATTACGGCGTGAGCATTTGCCGTCAAAAAACGCGCCGTTTGCTATGCTTAAATGATCCTGAACAATATCGGCGGTGACATTCGCGGTCTCTGCCAGTTCAACTGTGCCGGCATTAATTTTTCCTGTAACCTTGCCGCGAATGAGAAGGTTTTCAGCTTTGATCGTGCCGTTAACGGCGCCTTGCTCACCAATGGTCAGGGATGTTGCGCTGATATTGCCGTCAAGACGCCCTTCGACCTGAACGTCGCCGTCTGTAACAATCTCGCCGGTGATAACCAAATCGGCAGCCAAAATCGATGGCACGCCTGAATTCGGGCGGTTTGAAGATTTGCGGGGCGCTTCAGCAGTCTTCGGAGCAGGTGCGGCTGGGTTATTTTTGCTGAACATATTGGCTGGCTTTCATAAATTTATTGGGATCCGTTGCGCGGCCCTGAAACATAACTTCGTAATGAAGATGTGTGCTTGTACTCCGGCCGGTGGACCCCATGCCACCAATTTTTTCGCCTGCGACGATATTTTGTCCGCGTTTTACGAAAGTTTTCGCCAAATGGGCGTATCTGGTCTTAAGTCCGTGGTCGTGTTCAATCTCGACGACGCGGCCATATCCGCCATTCATGCCGACATAGCTGACTTTTCCCGGCGCAGTTGCCAAAATTTCTGTCATTTTACGTCCGCCAAAATCGACGCCCTGATGAAACGCTGTGCGTTTCGTAAACGGGTCTTTGCGGGGGCCGTAAGCACTGGTGCGATAGTGTTCCTGCGTAATCGGCTCTCCGAACGGCATAGAGATCATGGCGCGGTTCAAGGCATCTGCCTCGGCAACGCGGGCACGAATGCCATCAATGCGGGAGCCAAAATTGCCGGCTTCAATAGTGTTGTCCTGAACACTGACCAGCGGGCCGCCTTGGCCGAACGGACCTGAGCGCAGCACTTCGTCGACATCAAGGCCGGAGCTGCGAATAATGGCGCGGTTCAGTTCAATAGATTGAAGGGCATTGTTTTCCGCTTCAATCAGAATATCGTTTTGATCAGACGACAGGTTTGTCAGAGACGCGCCGGGAAGGTTTCCGGCCGCAGCATCTTTTTGTCCGATAACTTCGGTTCTGGAGCGGCGGGCAATACGGTCACGGGTGACAGGCGCCATCATTACGGCTTGGCTGACATAATTTGTCGGTACGCTGAGATCATTTTCCTCAGACAGGACATCATGGCCCAATATTTGTTTAAGGGTTCTGTGTTTTTGCTCAAAACTGGCGGCGGCCTGCGTGAATTCGCGCTGCTGCGCTTCCAAAAGGCGGCGGGCATTGGCTTCCTTGGCTTGAGCGTCGACCAGTTGGCGCTCAAATTGAGCCTCAAGACGGCGAACATCTTTGGCCATAGAGCCGAAGGGATTATTGCCCAAAGCGAGGCTTAGAAACGAAAATAGGCACCAGCCGGCGATCAGAGCAAACCCTGTGACAGCGATAACTTGCGCGCGTTGTCCGATATTAAAGCAGTGCACCTGTCCGCCTGTGCGGTGGATGATCTGCCTTTCCGGAAATGCGCGATTAAGCGCCTCTCGCGTCGATTGTGGTATATGTCCGAACATACGTCCCTAAACTTTTTCCCCGATTTGTGACAATACACAAAAAAACAGTGCCGGTTACAAGTAAAAAAATCATCAATATCGCTGTATAATCCAAGAAACGCCTTCTGAAGCAGGCAAACCGGCGTTACGGATTTAAAAAACGCGCAAATCCATGATTTGGCTGGAAAATTTCATGGCGCTTTGCATAGGGACAGGCGGTGTTTTTAAGTCTCGGGCACTGTCAACGGTATATAAAATTCAGTCGGAATGCCGGCTAAGTCTCTGGCGACGCGGTTAAAGGGCGGTTTCAAAAGCCCGTTAAAATATTGGCGCACTTTGGCATGAAATGTCGGCGTTTCCGAAAGATTTGCGCCGGCGCAGGCGGTTTTAAACCATTTTCGCCCCGCAGCGACATGACCGATTTCATCATCATAGATGACTTGCAAGACGGCGGCGCTCTGCATATCGCCCGCGCCGATCAATTTCTCAATCATTGCCGGGGTCACGTCCAATCCGCGCGCTTCCAACACCATTGGGGCAATAACCAGTCGGGCAATAAAGTCGCCGGCCGTTTTTTCCGCCGCCTGCCAAAGCCCGTCATGGGCCGGCAGGTCGCCATAGGCTGTTCCCAATTGCGCGAGCCTGTTCTGAACTAAGTCAAAATGGCGGGCTTCGTCATGGCAAACATTAATCCAATCGGTGATAAATTGCGCCCGATCCTTCGCTTCAATCAATTGAGAGGGGCCGAACCGCGCGACCATATCTGCGGCCAAATCTATGGCGTTAAATTCTATATGTGCCACAGCATGAAGCAGCGCCGCGCGCCCCGGCGCCGTTCCCAATCGCCGGCGTTTAACCAAAGCCGGATTGACTAAAACCGGCGCGTCAGGGCGGGCAGGGCGATCCGGCACATCTGCACTGCCGTGCATGCCGGCGGCGCCGGATTCCCAATGTCGCCGCAGATCTTGGGCCGCGGCGATCTTTGCCGCCGGCGCAGCGGCCGTCAGCACATTGGAGGCCAGATCAAAAACGCTGTGGATCGCCGCCTCCGTCATCAGCCGGCCAAGCTTTTGAGCGTTTGCAGGACATCTTCGGCGTGGTCTTTGACTTTAACCTTTGGCCAGATATGCGCGACCTCGCCGGCCGGATTAAGCAGGACGGTTGCGCGCTGTATGCCCATATAGGTTTTCCCATACATGCTTTTTTCGACCCATACGCCGTAATCTTCGGTCATTTTTCCGTCCTCATCAGAGGCGAGCGTCACGAGCAGGCTGTGCTTAGCTTTGAACTTGTCGTGTTTTTTAACCGTGTCGCGGGATACGCCAATAATTTTGGCACCAAGTGCATCGAAGGCTTTTATGTGATCGGTAAACGCGATAGCTTCTTTTGTGCAGCCGGGTGTATCGTCTCTGGGGTAAAAATAGATAACCGCCCAATGGCCGTGAAGGTCAGACAAAGACAGCGTCCCGTCACCGTCAGTGGGCATTGTAAAATCAGGAGCGGCTTTGCCGAGCGTAAGTGTGTCAGTCATGGTAAAATCCTTTTTTCATGGTCTTAATTTTCCCCCTGATCGGGCTCTTGATACGCATCAGGGCGTAAACAGGTCTGGGATTGCATGACAAATTCTGAGCTGCCCGCCAAGCCCGAAGATGATTTAAACGCGCAAGACAGCCCGGATAGGCCCGAGCTTTCGTTTCTTGCCCGCCTCGCCGCGCGCATTAAACGCCGCCGCCGCGATGCTGCGGCCAAGCGTAAAGCCATGCTTACCGAATGTGGTCATACATTGACGCCGGATCAACGGGCGCTGAAAATCGGATTCGGGATTGTTTTTGAAGCGCTGACTTTATTGCTTGGCCTGCTGTTTCTGTGGTTCAACGCAATTTTCTTTTTTCTGCAAAACGAGCGCGTGGAATTATCGCCGTTAAAACCGAGCGCTGCGCTTTGGTTTACGGAGAAGTTTGACGGGCAATCTGCGGATCTGGAAAGCATTGAAATTCAATATCGTAAGGAGTCGCGCGGCCTGGCTTTGGTGGCGAAAAATGTCGTGATTAATGATGCGGCCGGCGTACCTCTGTTCACACTGCCGCGGCTGGATTCGCAATTTGATTTGGCGGACATGATTTTTGGCCGGTTCGTACCGCGCCGCACGCAGGTTGAAGGCGGAGCGGTTACGGTGAAATTTGTTGAAAACGGCGATGTTCAATTTGGGTTAGGCAGCCCTGAAAGTTTTGAGCATTTGGATGCTGATTTCACATTTCGTAAAACGCAAGAGCCTCCGAACACAACATCGGATTGGCGCAATATTGAACAGGTCAGCCTGAAGGATGTCAGCGTTTATACCGTCAATACATATACCGATGTCACGCATCACTTTGTCGGTGTGACAGGCGAGTACACCTATGAAGAACAGGTCTTAACGGCCACTGTCGACGGGGCGCTGCGCGCCGATATTCCGGTGCCGTTCAAAATAAATTTTGATACCGATGACAGTTTTGAACTTGTGCGTCTGAAACTGGCTGTGGAAGGCCTGAACCCGGCCGCTCTGAACGCGCAATACGGGGCCATGCCAAAATTTGCCGCGCTGAACGCACCGGTGGACGGACGCATTGATTTAACACTGGGCGAGGGCAGCACGCTCTTAGGCTTAGGCGTTGAGATTTCCGCCGGTGAGGGGCAATGGATGTCAAAGGGCAAGCCGGCGCAATTCGAGGCGGCCGGATTGAACGCGGACTATGATGTCGCGTCCGGAGAAATTGACATTAAATCGGTCCGGCTGGCCTCCAAACGGTTGGCTTTTAGAGGTCAGGGGCAGATATCCGGAGCGGAAAATGATGCGCCGTTAGGGTTAAAGAACGCATTTAACCTGAAACTCGATTTATCAGATTTTACGGCGGAGCCGGGTCGGGGATTCGAGGGTGTCTATAAAGCGAGAAACGCCGGGTTGACTGCGCTTATCGATCCGGCCTTTTTGGAGGCTGACATCACGCGTTTTACCGCGCAGACTGACGCGTTTACGCTTGATTTGTCAGGCAAAGTCACAGGTGACGATAAAAGCGGGACGTTGAAATTGGCGCGCGCTGATCTGGAAGGCACCGCCATTGGCGCGTTGACAGAGCGCGACGTGCTGAAATATTGGCCGTCAACTTTGGCGCCGATGTCACGCGATTGGGTGAAATCGTCAATATTGCGCGCCGATGTCTCGCGTATTGATATGCAGGTAAATTTGACGCCGGAATCTCTGGCGCGCGGTTATTTGCTGAATGACGAATTTGTCTTCGCTTTTCCGGTGCGAAATGCTGACGTGAAGTTTATCTCGACGATGACGCCGATGACCAATGCTGCCGGCAGCGGTGTTTTGCGCGGGAACAGTTTTTCCATTGGCGTGGACACGGCAAAGCTCGGCGAGCAAATTTCTGTCTTTGACAGCCGGGTGGATATTACACGTTTTGTGCCGATCGGCGCTGATTTGAACGTGACGGTCAACGCGCAAGGGCCGATCACACCGCTGCTTGAATTTATTGACGAGCCGCCCTTTGGTTACGCCACACGGTTCGGGCTTGATCCTGCGGCCTTTTCAGGCGGCGGGATTGTCAATTACGAATTCTCCCGCCCCGTTGGGATGCCGGGCCGTTCCGATCTTATGCGACATACCGTGAACGCTGATTTTGCAAACATAACTGCGCCGATTAAAATTGGTCCGCATGCTGTTAATAACGGTCAATTGAAGTTTGAACTGGATGCAAGGGGGTTAAAGCTTTACGGGCCGGTTAATGTTGGGCCGTGGCCTGCGCAATTTGCCTTAACCGACTCCTTTGAAGACGGCGCAGGCAATGCAGAGCACCGCCTGACCGGCACGCTCAGCCGGGATGACTTTGACCGTTTGGGTCTTGGCTTTCGCGAATATATTACGGGCGATATTGATGTCACAATTCTGGCTGAAGGCGATGGCCTGTCCGTTGACGGCGCGTCCGTCAGCGCTGATTTAAGCGCCGCAGATTTGCGATTTGACGACATCTGGACAAAACCTGCGGGGCAGCCGGGGCAATTATCTGCGCGCCTGTCTAAGGACGGCACAGGCGGGGCGCAAATATCAGATATTATTCTGAATGCCGGCGGTTTGGATGTGCAGGGCGGGGCTAAATTCGGGTCGGATCTTCGCCTCCTCAGCCTGAATTTACCTGTCACGAAAATTGACGGATTTATCGACAGCGCTGTTATCGCTTCGACGCCAAAGGCAGGGGAATTGGCGCTGACAATGCGCGGAGATTACTTAAATCTTGAACCTTGGGTCGCGGCGGCATTGTCTCAGGATGCGCAAGCCGGCGCATTTCCGTTAGGATTGTCCGGAGAGTTCTCCCGTTTAAATCTGCGCAACGGTTTCATGATTGCGGACGCAAAAATAGGTCTCAAAAATTCAGACGCCGGCCTGACATCGCTTATTCTGTCCGGCAATCAGGACGCAAAACCGCTCAGCATGTCGCTGACATCTTCGGCGAACGGACAGCGTGATTTGGTCTTGCGCCTGCCTGATGCCGGCGCGGTGATGGCTGATGTCTTAGAGCTTAAAAATATTGAGGGAGGGGCGCTGAAAATTAACGCCCGCTTGCCCGCCCCCGGCGCGCCGGGGCCTATGATCGGCACGGCCGTAGTTGATGATTTCAAACTTGTCGATGCGCCGGTATTTGCGCGAATCCTGACGCTGGCCTCATTAAGCGGGCTGGGCGAAATTCTGTCGGGGGACGGGATGAATTTTGAAATGCTGAGCGCGCCTTTCACCTATGAAGAAGAATTGCTGCGTCTCAAAGATGCCCGCGCCTCCGGTCCGTCTATGGGCATTACGGCGTCCGGCGACATTGATTTTGGCGAAAAAACCCTTGATGTCGACGGCGTTTTAGTGCCGGCCTATACGCTGAATTCAGTTCTGGGAGATATACCCCTTTTGGGTGATATCGTCGTCGGCAAAAAAGGCGAAGGCATGTTTGCACTGAATTATTCTGTCGACGGCAGTTTTCAAAAAACGCAAGTTGCGGTTAACCCGCTTTCTGCATTTGCGCCCGGGTTTCTGCGGCGAATTTTTGATCGCCCGGCGGATGTTCCGGCCATCAATGACGGCAAAGTCCCGGCGCAGCCATAAGCTTATGCGACCCGGTTTTGCCGGCGAGGCATTGTTAAAGACCGGCTGATTTGCGCAGCAATGCCCGATTTGTTGAGCGTGTATAGATGGAAATCCGTCACGCCGCCGGCGCGCAAATCTTCAATCAGACCGCGGGCAAACTGCGTTGTCTCAGCTTTCAGCGCATCTTTGTCTGCGGTGATCCGGTCAAAGCGCGCGCGCACATCGCCCGGAACAGCGACGCCGCATTTTGCGCTCATATTACATAAGCCTTCAAAATTGGGCTGGAGCATAATGCCCGGCACAATGGGGAGCGTGACGCCGGCTGCACGGACTTTTTCTAAAAAGCTTAAAAACGTTTCGGCTTTGAAAAAATACTGGGTAATGGCGCGGTCTGCGCCGGCGTCTGCTTTACGTTTTAAATTGTCAATTTCCGCATCCCAAGTGCCGCTTTCGGGATGTCTTTCCGGATAGGCGCTGACGGATATGTCGATGTCGCGGCGTGATTTAATGCCGGCCACCAAATCAGACGCGTAAGCGTAGCCGTCCGGCGTCGGGCGATAGGCTGCGTCTATGCCGTCCGGGCTGTCCCCGCGCAGGGCGACGATGCGGCGTATCCCGGCGTGATAATATTGATCGACAATAGCGTCAATTTGCGCGCGACTTGCGTCAACGCAGGTTAAATGCGCCGCCGTTGATAGGCCGGCGTTTGACATTGCCGTAACCGCATCAAATGTCGGCGCTTGGGTTGTGCCGCCTGCGCCGTATGTCACTGAGACAAAACCCGGGTTAAACCGCGACAATTTTTGCGCGACCTTCAAAAGGTTTTTCTGCCCGCGCTCAGATTTTGGCGGGAAAAACTCATAGCTGAGATTGACGGCGCTCACGAGATATTCCTTTTTCTGTCAGAGAATTTACCGAGCCATAATTTCACGGTCGGTCCGGCCTGCGCATTTGTTGCCGTGCGGGTCTCGTTCAAGGTCAGTCCGACATCCTGCATCCAGCCCGCGATTTCGCCGTCTGTAAAACCAAGGCGGCGATGGGCGTATTTTTCGCGAAACTCTTCGCGATCATGACTGTCAAAGTCGACAATCATCAATTGCCCGCCCGGCGTAAGCAGGCGCGCGGCCTCTAATATGGCGTCGCCCGGGCGATCCAAATAATGAAGCACCTGATGCACGGTGACAAAATCGGCAATGCCCGCGTCCAGCGGGGTTGCATGCAAATCGCCCTGACGGACGGTTAAATGGCGCAAGCGCTCGCCGGCCAGATTATGGCGGGCGACCCGCAGCATTTCAGGATTACTGTCAATTCCCGAGCCTCGCGCTGTGCGATCAGCAAAGATTTCGAGTATTCGCCCGGTTCCCGTGCCAAGGTCGACCATATAGTCAAACGGCCCCGGTCCGGCCAATGCGCGCATTTCCGTTTCTATATCGCCGCGGGGCAAGTATTCGGCCTGCGGGCGGTCATGATCATTGGCGACGCGGGCAAAGAAATCCTGCGCGGCTTGGGCGCGGGCATTGCGAACATCGTTCAGCCGGCGTGCGTCAGACGCAATGTCTTTGTCATCAGCCGGCAGCGCGCTCAGCGTGGTGGCGACCAGAGCGGTAATGGCTTCATTACCCCGGCGTAGACGGGAGAAGACCCAGCTGCCTTCTTTTAATCGTTCAATAATGCCGGCCGTCTCGAGCGTCTTAATATATTGCGTAACCCGCGGCTGTGACAGCGACAGGATTTGCGTCAACTCGCTGACAGTTAAATCTCCGCGTGAGAGCAGCACCAATATACGCAGGCGTTCCGGATGTCCGAGGGCTTTTAAGGCTGTCGCTATATTTTCCATAAAGGGGGCATAGCAGGTCAATTTCCAAAAGTATATAAAGAAATTGTTATATCTTTATTTATCTTGGCGCGCTGCCAATAACAGTGGCGGTCATAAACTTGCCTTAATCGACCGGCCATTCTGCGACATGTTAATCATGAGGAGGATATTATGTCACGAATTTCAGCAATTTTCAAAGCTGCCCTTTGCACGGGCGTCGCATTTTGCGCCATAAACGCCCACGCCGGACCGCAGCCGCGCAGTGACCATGATGTAAAAATGCGTCCTCATCCTATCCCGGCCCCCGTAGTCATACCGGCCAAACGCGATGCACATTACATTCAGGTCGCGCTTTTGCTCGATACCAGCAACTCTATGGACGGGCTGATTAATCAGGCGAAATCCCAGCTGTGGTCTTTAGTGAACGAATTGTCCGAGGCCCGCCGCGACGGGCATACGCCCCATGTAGAATTGGCGCTGTATGAATATGGCAATGATAATTTGTCCATATCGAGCGGGTATATTCGGCAGGTTTTGCCGCTGACCACGGATTTGGACAGCGTATCCGAGGCGCTGTTTGCGCTGAGCACGGATGGCGGCAGCGAACATGCCGGACAAGTCATTGATACGGCGCTGACCGAACTTGAATGGAGCAAATTTGATAATGACCTAAAGCTGATTATTATTGCGGGTAACGAGCCCTTCACCCAGGGCCCTGTCAGCTATCGCACGGCCTGTGATCACGCGCGGCGCGGCGGCGTTGTTATTGACACGATCCATTGCGGTAATTCAGAGCAGGGCATACGCAGTAAATGGAAAGCCGGCGCAGAATGCAGCGGCGGCGTTTATATGACCATCGACCAAGACGCGAAATCCGTTCATATCGACAGCCCCTATGACGATGACATTTTGGATTTAAACAAACGCCTGAACTCGACCTATATGGGCTATGGCGCGCAGGGCCGCGAGAAAGCCGCCCGCCAAATCACCCAAGACAGCAATGCCGGCAGCTACTCCAAAGGCAGCGCGCTCAGCCGCGCCAAATCCAAATCTTCATCCCTTTATAAAAATGAAAGTTGGGACGTCGTTGACGCCTATGAAGTCGCGCCGGAGGCGATTATCACAATGGAGGCTGATAAACTGCCGGATGAAATGAAGGGCATGGACGCCGATGCCCGTCGCGATTTCATTGAGGGCAAAGCTGCTGAACGCGCGCAGATTCAATCACAGATCAAGGCGCTGGAGTCAAAACGTAAAGCTTATGTTTCTG
Source organism: uncultured Robiginitomaculum sp. (assembly GCA_938015875.1). GTDB lineage: Bacteria > Pseudomonadota > Alphaproteobacteria > Caulobacterales > Maricaulaceae > Robiginitomaculum. Next base: position 35,903 of record CALLXE010000024.1, read on the forward strand.
ATAAGCGTAAAGATATGGCCGCCACGCAAACTCTGGATAATGTCATGGTCAATGCCGTCAAACGCCAAGCCGCAGAGAAGGGGTACAGCTTTGAGGTAACGCAGTAATCAGAGTAGTCTGAACGATTAAAGCAAAAGAAAAGCCCCGGGTTTCGCCGGGGCTTTTTTATACTCAAACGCGCCGTTGTTAAAACAACAGGCGCAAAACAAGGCGTGCAATATGGCGGTTATAGCCATCGCGAATATCTGCGTCATAATCAAAGCCGAAGCTTGAATACTGACTGCCGGCGGCAATGCTGAAGCCAAAAATCGCGCCCGTGCTCGGGAATTCCTGCCCGGCCAAAGTAATGGTTTCATTGGTATTGAAATAAGTCGCCCGCGTTAAAATACCGGCCCCTTCAAACTCATTGACAGCGCCAAAGCGAACGGACGGGCTCCACCAAATGCGTTCATCGCCGAATTTTGCACCGAAATTAACCAGCGCGGTCGCGGAGCCAATCTCAGATGTGCGCTCATCGACCAAGAACCGGATCGCGTCCGAACCCTCTTCGGTATAGGCTTCCTCCGTTAGGGATAAATAACTGACACTTGCGGTCGGGCGCATGAAATAGCGTTTACCGAACTTAAAGTCATAGCCGGCCGTAATTGCAGCGTTCAAATGGGTTGCGCCCCAATTGGCTTCGGTGACGCCGCTGAAACTGCCGATTTCAACATCCCGGGCGCTCTCAATATCATTGTAACCGCCGCCGGCGTAGAAATCGACGCCGAGATTTCCAAGCTCATAGCCTGCGTAAACACCGGTCTGGAAAGATTGAACCGCGAGCGGGTCATCAAGACCGACAACGTCTTCAACTTCGGTGGCGGCAAAGCCGACATTTACGCCGACCGTGTGGAATGGGCCGAATGTCGTGTCAAAACCGCCCGTAAAGCCAAAGCCATATCCGCGATAGGCTTCGGACATGCCGGCCAATTCACGATCCGCAAAATAGGCAAATTCTTCAATCCATGCGCCGCCGGGGCGCTCTTTGGAGATGCGGGCATTTTTCAAATGGGTTGAGACCGCGCCGGTCGCGCCGTCCGTATTGGAATGCACAAAGCGCGCAACCGCTGCGCCAAATTCCGGCAGAAGTTGGTTGTAAGCCGCGTTAAACGTTGTTTCGTCCGTGATGGAAGCAAAGGCTGCGCCAAGGTCATTATCCGTCGTTATTGCCGCGAAGGTCGGGGCAAACGCAGCGGCTTGGGGCGTATCAAGGCCTAGCTCACTCGTGCTTTTAACGGCAAAGGTTGCAACCAATTGCGTGTTGTCTGCGTCAGCACGGTCTATATCTACATTATAGAGGAAAGGTGCATTGCCGGCCTGTAGCGTTGAAATATCGCCGTTTATTGTCAATGTACCCGCATCAATGAGAACGAACGGGTCGTCCAGTTGGTCGCCTGAGATAACATTTGCCAATAAAGGCGTTATCGTTGCGCCGTCTTCAAACGTAACGGTGCCAGACGTTAAGAGGGTTGAAGCTGCGCCGGCATCGCCGTCAATAAAAGGTGAGTAAGTTGAGGTTTCGGAAAATGTTGCGCTTGTTGCACTTAAAGTTTCAGCCGAGTTGAAGGCTAAGCTACCCGCAACGTTTAATGTCAAAAGACCGTCACTGTCATCAAAAGCACCGCCGACGAAAGCATTCTCGGCCACAGTAAGAGTATCCGCGCCACCGCCAAAGCTGACATTGCCGATAACCGAGCCGTCATTGACAGTAAATGTATCATCACCCGAACCCAGCAAGACGTCGCCTGAAATACGCGGCGTGGCCGGGGTTGCACCGTCGGCCAGGTCGGTTCGAACAGACTGGGTTAACGTAATGCCTGTGCTGTTTGCGCTGACATCGACGGCAACCAAAGTGAAATCAGTCTCTTGCGCCCGCAGCGGATCCGAATTTGTTCCGGAAGCCTGAATGATCCCTTGGTTGTTAATTGTAGCCAAGGTTCCGGACGCATCGACCAGCGCGTAAGCTTGGCCTGTTCGTCCGGTTACGGCGGCTGTAATTCCATTCAAATTATTCACAGTCGGCACTATTGCGTTCGCGTCGATCAAAATCCCGTTTGCGCGTTGCGGGTTCGGGTCAAGGACAGCGTCCGCGTCGGCATAAGCAAGGCCGATGGCTTCTGTTGTATTTGCGCCGATAACGCCCGCATTGCGCAATGTCGAAATGTCAGCGCCCGCGCCAATGTCCAAGGCGGTGGATATTGCCAAATCGCCCGCCGCATTATCTGCTGCGTCCGCATCGTCAGGATCAGGAACCGGAGACCGGTATGTTTGCGACGTGATTGTGCTGAGATTGTTAAACCCGTCGGTTAGGGTTGCGTCGGCAATGCGCATGGCCGTTGCGTCTCTGTCATCCAAAACGCTTGAGGCAGAAATTGCGGCTTCGTTGACCAGGCTGAATTGAAGTTCGCTGTTAAAATTATCGTCTGTTGCATCCGTAATGTCCGAAACGCGACCGATTATAATTTGCGTACCATCCCCCGCAATCAGGACGGCTGCTGCGGTTCCGACTTGGGCAATCGACGTTGCGCCTGAAACGACAGACGTCACGACGCCGTCAGCATCGGTTGTTTCAGTGCGCTGGGCAGCAAGGTAAACCCCGCCGTCGACATTGCCGGAAATATTGACAGCGCTGCCGGCTTCCAATGTGTCTTCGTCGTCATACAGATCCCGTACGAAGACGTTTTGACGTGTCGGCAGGCCCGCAGAGGCGACATTCCGATTTCCGGTATTTCGAATTGTGCCTGAAACTGTCAGGCGGTCAGAGACGTCGCCTGAGACGTTTAAAGCTTCCGCGTCTTCGCCGACTGACGTGATTGCACCGCCAATCAGGACATTTCCTGTTACGGGGCTACGCAGATCAATGCCGCGAACATTATCCCCTGTGATCGCAATGCCGCCGCCCAGTGACACATTGCCGATAATTCCGGCCGATTGCAGAACGCGGATACCCGCAGAGTCGTTACCTTCAATTCGCATAGTGTTCGCGACTGTAACGGGTCCGGTGAAAGTATCAGCGCCGGAGATTAAAATACCTGTACGGCCGGAGCCTTCTGCGAAGGGCCCGTCAATAACGCGATCCTCATCTGTGTCTGTCGGCGCGTAAGTCTCGTCCACGGTAATATTGCCGGTGACAGACAGGCTGCCCGTCAGGGCGCCTGCGCTCGTGTCGACCAAAATGCCGGTGGCATCGTCAACATCGGTAATCGTAATCGGTCCGCCGCTGATAAGGGCATTGTCCGAATTCAGCGTCAGGGCAGGGCCTGCGCCGGTCAGGATAAAGCTTGATGCATTTGTTGTTGTGACATCAGCCGCTGCGCCGCCGGTTCCTGCGGTGGCAGTTTCGACGCCCGTCGTGCGCGCGTCTGCGATCTCAACGGCTTGGGCGAAAGCGGATACGCTCAGGGCTGTCATGACGACGGGCATTGCGCCTGTCAGAAGAAGGCGGCGCTTTAGCGAAGGTGATACGTGCATCATGTGATGTTCCAAGTTTTTTGCGGCCCGCAAGCGCGCCGTGTATGAATCAATCTCTTGTAACGGGAAATGCCGCAATCGCCAATGAAAGATTGGTTACAATTGCAGCCGGGCGGCCCGCCGCGTCGGGCTTAACGGATAACCAATCCCGGAAAAGCGGCCACAAGGCCGATGACCAGAATTTGAATGCCGATAAACGGCAATACGCCCTTGTAAATATGGCTTGTTTTAACGGCCGGCGGGGCTACCCCGCGCAGGTAAAACAGAGCAAAACCAAAGGGCGGGGTTAAAAAGCTTGTTTGCAGGTTCAGCGCCATCAATATGCCCAGCCAAATCGGGTCCATCCCCATGGCGAGCAGCACCGGTGCAACCAGAGGCACGACAACAAAGGTAATCTCGATAAAATCAAGAAAGAAGCCCAGCAGGAACATAATCACCATGACCAGGGTCAGCGCACCCCATTTTCCGCCGGGCGCGCTTTGCAGGGCATGGGCCACCATTTCGTCACCGCCAAACCCCCGAAAAACAAGGCTGAACACGGTCGCGCCGATCAGAATCATGAATACCATAGACGTTATGTGCATGGTAGAGCGCGAAACATCCGCCAGATGCTGCGTTGCGAAGAGCCGTATTAAGGCAAGGCCCGAGCCGGCAAAGACAAACGTCGCCCCCATCAGGGCAATCGCTGTGACGGTAATTTCCCGTCCGCTCCACCCGTCTTGGGACAGGCGAATATCGACCGGAGACAGGTCTGCCGCGACCAGCAGCACAAAGCCAAAAGCGGCGAGACAGGCCCCGACGCGAACGGCTTTGCGGTCAGGGTTAAGCTTATAAGCGGCCAGCAAAACAGCGCCCAACGCGCCCAGGGCTGCGCCCCGCGTCGGCGTCGCATAACCGGACAGGATAGAGCCCAACACAGCGATAATCAGGATGATCGGCGGCAACATAGCAAAAGCGATGCGGCGGATAAATGTCCACGCCGTAACGCCTTCAGGCCATCCGGCCGCCGGGGCTGCGGCGGGGCGAAACCATCCGACGAGGAAAATATAGACAGCGTAAAGCCCGACGAGCATCAGGCCCGGCACAATGGCACCGGCAAATAAATCCCCGACAGAGATAACGCCGCCGCCCTCGAGACCAAAACTGCGCTGCGCTTCTTGGTAGGCATTGCTCATCTGGTCGCCGAGGATAACCAAAACGATGGACGGCGGGATAATCTGCCCCAGCGTCCCTGAGGCCGCGATAGAGCCGGAGGCCAAGGCCGGACTATAGCCGCGCGACAGCATGGTCGGCAGGGACAAAAGCCCCATAGTGACAACCGTCGCCCCGACAATACCCGTAGACGCGGCCAAAAGCGCGCCGACAAAAACGACCGATACGCCGAGGCCGCCGCGCATCGGGCCGAAAAGCTCTCCCATGGCGTCAAGCAAGTCTTCAGCGAGGCGGGAGCGTTCCAGCATCACGCCCATGAAAACAAACAGAGGGACGGCGATTAATATTTCCCGCGTGATGATCGGATAGATACGGCCGGGCAGGTTAATCAAAATGCTTGTGTCGAACGCGCCGGTGGCAACGCCTAATCCGGCAAATGCCAGCGCGACGCCGGCGAGGGCGAAGGCCACCCGCACGCCGCACATCAAGACGCCGCAAACGCAGGCGAACATCAGCAGCGCCAATATTTCCGACAAGCCCATTACGCGCCGTCTTTCGGGGGATGGCCGAACAAGGGGCCAATGTCGCCGGGGCGCGCGGGCTGATCTTGCCCTATGAGTTGCAAAGCTGCGCGGCCGGCAATTGCGAAAGCTTGAAGCAGGACAGTTATGGCAAACACAGGCAGCAGCGATTTTAAAAGAAAGACGCCGCGGATTCCGTCGGCATCGCCGGAGCCTTCAAAAGTGCGCCAACTGCCGGCAACGAAATTTTGCGAAACCCAAATGAGAAGAATACAGACCGGAGTAATCAATGCGTAAAAAGACAGAATTTCCACGCGGGCTTTTTTAAGTTTTGAAAACCGGCTGTAGAAAATATCGACCCGTACATGTTCCCCCGCAAGCAGGGTCACGGCCGAGCCGAGCATGATAACACTTGCGTGCAGATAGACGGGAAGTTCATTGAGTTTCGTAAATGACAGACCGAATATCGACAGGGCAATAATGGACGCGACGGTCGCCATAATCAGGATAATTAAAGCCCATTTTACGACCTCTCCAATCCGCCAATTAATCCCGTCGATAATCGCGATAAGATCAAAACATAAGCGATTGATAAATTTAAACTTTGGCGCAAATAATATCAGCGCAGGAAGGATAAGAAACGGAAGGGATGCCCAGCCCAATGATTGCCAAAACCCCAAATGCATTTTAATCGCCCAGAGCCAGTCGGCGCGCCTGAATATAGCGGCCGTCGCTCATATCGGTCCAGTCGCGATAGGTCAGAAGTGCGCGCTCGAAACTTTCAAAAACCTTGCGGGTTTGAGCGTCGGAATTCCCGGCGTCGCGCACAACTTCTATGGATGTTTTTCCGATTGCAGTCATTACCTCTTCGGAGAAAAAACGCGGAGAAATGCCGTGTTCATTTTTTAAAACCTGCAAGGCTTTCCCGTTCTCGTGGGTGTACTCTCCGACAGAAGCATCATTGGCCGTTCGGCACGCCGCGCGCACCATGGCTTGATCGGATGGGCTGAGGCTTTCCCATACGCCTAAATTAATGCCGACGGCCAAGGCGGGGCCGGCTTCATGAAAGCCGGGGGCATAATAATACGGCGCTTCGCGGTAAAGGCCGAAAGCCAAATCATTCCATGGGCCGACCCATTCTGTGGCATCTATGGCGCCGGATTGGAGGGCCTGATAAATCTCGCCGCCGGGCAGAGCCAGAGCCGCGCCGCCGAGCCGGCGGATAACCTCGCCGCCCAGACCCGGAATACGCATTTTAAGCCCCTTAAGGTCTTCAGTCGTATTGATTTGTTTTTTGAACCACCCGCCCATTTGGTGTCCGGTATTGCCGGCCTGAAAAGCGATAATATTAAACTGTTTGGACAAATCTTCCCACAGGGCTTGCCCGCCGCCGTAATCCATCCACCCCATAATTTCGGCCACGGTCATGCCCATGGGAACGGATGTAAAAAACGTGAACGCTTTGGATTTGCCCTGCCAATAATATTCCGCCGCGTGATACATATCCGCCCCGCCGGTCGACACTGCGTCAAAGCATTCCAACCCGCCAACCAGTTCGCCGGCGGCAAATACTTTGACGTCTAATCGTCCGCCGGACATAGCGCGCAGGGCATCGGCAAACCGGTTAGGCATAATGCCAAGGCCGGGAAAATCCTTTGGCCAAGATGTGGCCATGCGAAATTGGCGGCGGTTTTGCGAAATGTAGGGCGCGCCCATATCGGATTTTCCGGGCGCGGTTTGGGCCGCTTGTTTTTTATCCTTACCCAGCGCCGTCAGGGTCGCTGTTCCGGCGGCTACGGCGGCGGCGGCGCTTATGAGCTCGCGGCGCTTCACAGGGCCTGCAAATCTTTAAGAGAGAAGCCGGTATTGATGCCGGCAGTGTCAAAGTCATCAAAATCAACCCAGCCGCTCCGGGTTAAAACCTGCGCAGGGCGGAAGGTCGATTTATAGTCCATTTTCGGACTGTCTTTCACCCAATAGCCCAAATAGAGCCAAGGCAGAGCTTCCGCGCTGCAGAGCGCTAAGTGATCCAAGATCATAAACTTGCCCAGGCTGCGCTGCGTCAGCGTCACATCAAAAAAGCTGTAGACCATAGAGAGGCCATCTGAGAGCTCATCAGCAAGGCAGCAGGCCACCAGTCGGTGATCGGTATCGCGATATTCAATCAGCAGCGTGCGGGACGCGCATTCCTCGACCATGGTTTCATAACGGGCAAAATCCATATCGGTCATGCCGCCGCCGCTGTGGCGCGTGGCCAGATAGGTTTGCAGAAGCTCAAATTGTTCGCGGGTCGCATATGGCTCGCAAATCTCGCGGGTTAAATCGCTGTTGCGGCGCAGAGTGCGGCGGGCGCTTTTGGACGGGCTGAACCGCACGGCGTCAACGCGCAGAGATTTACACGCGCTGCAATGCTCGCAGGCCGGACGATATAGCACGTTTTGGCTGCGGCGAAATCCGCTGTGTGTCAGGTAATCATTCAGGGCAGGGCCCGACAGCGGGTCAAGCTGCGTAAAGACTTTGCGCTCGCTCTTGCCCTCCAAATACGGGCAGGGCGACGGTATAGTCACATAAAATTGCAGCCGGGTCGGATCAAAAGGACGAGTCATCTTAGCTGATGTTAAACAAAAACGGCAACATCACAACAAAGCTGATCCAGATAACAATGACCAAAGGCGCGCCAAACTTCACAAAGTCATTAAATGTGTACCGCCCCGGCCCCATCACAAGGAGGTTTGTCTGATAGGCAATCGGGGTCGCAAAGCAGCAATTGGCGGCAAAAATTACGGTCAACAGCAGGACAATCGGATCAATCCCGGTGATGGCCGCAATGTTCAGGGCAATCGGCGCAAACAGGATTGCTGTCGCGCTGTTTGACAAAAGGTTGGTCATAATCGCAATCACAAGGAACAGGGCGCCAATCAGGACTTGCGGGCCGAAAGGCTGGAACGTGTTAACGGTCTGCATCGCGATGTAGACAGCCCCGCCCGTGCCTTCCAGCGCTAACCCCATAGCGAAGGCTGCGCCGATCAGCAGGAAGATTTTCATATTGAGCGCGCGGACAGCCTGACGAATGTTTAAACATCCGGTTGCGAGCATGGCCATTCCGCCGACCAATGTGGCAAGCACGATCGGAATAGGAGGCCAGGCAGCCGCCGCAATAACGGCAATAAAAATCAGTCGCGCAATTTGCGATTTTCGAATATCCGGCAGCTCTTTGGTCGCCCAATCCAGCAACAATAAATCCCGATTGGAGCGCAGCTCTGCCATGTCGTGCTCGTAGCCAAACAGGAGCAAAACGTCCCCGGCTTCAAGGCGGATATCGAGCATTTTTTTGCGGATCATGCGCGAGCGCCTTTGAATACCCAGCACCAGACAATGGGTCTGCCGGCGTATGCCGATCTGCTCTATTGTCCGTCCGATCATGCGCGAGGCCGGCGCAATGACCGCTTCGGAAATTACGATAGATCCGCGCGATTTATCGGTCTCGCCTTCGCCCTTTTTAAAGCCGGCAATGGAGAGCATACCTTCCAAATATTCACTGTCAGAGGACAGCAGTTTTGACAGGGATGTCCGCGTCGCGGCAACGATCAAAACATCGCCTTCCTGAAGCGGTTCTTCGAACGGTGGCAGCAAGGCAATCTCGTCGCGCTGCACCATGCGAACGGTTACGTCCCGCAGCTTGGGAAATAAGCCGGCGACGGGCCGTGCACCCTTTAACGGATGATCGGCAGTGACTTTGATTTGGGCAATATATTGCTTGCCGGCATCACTGACTTCTCCCTCTAGATCTTTGTGTTTCGGAAGCAGTATTGGGCCTAAAAATACGATATAAATCATACCGATAAAGGCCAGAACTAAACCGGCCATTGTTGGCGCAAAAAAGTCCAGACCCTCGCCTGTCGCTTTCTCTAATGCGCCCGAGACAAGCAGGTTGGTAGAAGACCCGATCAGCGTCGTCATACCCGCCAAAATACAGATAAATGACAGCGGCATCATATAGCGCGAAGCTGCGCCCCGAAGGCGCGCAACCATGGCGGAAATGATCGGAATAAACATAACGACAATCGGCGTATTATTCATGAACATTGAGACAAAAAACGCCATGCCGAATACGGCAATTAAGGTTCGGCGCGGATGGGTTTCCAGCGCGGCATTAATTTTAACCGTAGAGCCTTCAAGTGCGCCGGTTTGAAACATGCCCTGACCGATCACCAAAAGCCCCATAATCGTAATCAACGCCGGATCCGCAAAGCCGGACATCAGATCACCCGCGGTCAAACCGGAGACGCCCTGCGGCGTAAAAAATGAGAAAAAGGCAACGAAGGCTGTGATGATGCCGATTGAGGTGGCTTCAATAGAGAATCGGTCCCAGCAGTAAACCGCTACGGATACGGCGACCATCGCCATCGTGACCCACATTTGCCACGTTACTGTCAGTGCTAAATCAGCCATAAAATCAGATGGTTTGCCTCATAGTTTCATTTGTTAGCGCAGGCCCGATTGTAATGCGAGCCGCATTTGTCGATAGTGCAAAAAAACTTTAATGGCAGAAAGACAGCTTATGGCAAAAATTGCATTTTTAGGATTGGGCGTAATGGGGTTTCCGATGGCGGGGCATTTGCTTGCGGCCGGCCATGACGTCACCGTTTGGAACCGCACCGAGGCGCGCGCCGAAGCGTGGGGCGAGCAATACGGGGGCGCGGTATCTGCGACTGTTGCCGGGGCTGTGGCCGGTTGTGATTTCGTCATGATGTGCGTCGGCGATGATCCTGACGTTACAGCCGTTGCAGGTAAAGCGCTTCCTGCAATGAAGCCCGGCGCAATTTTAATTGATCATACGACGGCGTCGGCGGCCTGCGCGCGCGCCGTTTATGCGGAGGCGCAAAGCGCCGGCATTGCGTTTATTGACGCGCCGATATCCGGCGGTGAGGCCGGCGCGGTGAACGGCGCGCTGACTGTGATGTGCGGCGGAGATCCGGAAGCCTTTGAAAAAGCCGTGCCTGTGATTGACGCCTATGCCAAAGCGGTGAAACGGCTCGGGCCAAGCGGGGCCGGGCAACTTACGAAAATGGTCAATCAAATTTGCATTGCCGGTATCCTGCAAGGCCTGTCCGAGGGCGTAAATTTCGCGCAAAAGGCCGGTTTGAATGTCGATGACGTGATTGACGCCATCGGCAAAGGCGCGGCGCAAAGCTGGCAAATGGATAACCGTGCATCAAGCATGGGGCGGGGCGAGTATGATTTTGGCTTTGCCGTGGATTGGATGCGCAAAGACCTGCGCATAGCCCTTGAGGCCGGCAAAACGGTCGACGCAGATTTGACGCTGACAGAGCAGGTGGACGGATATTACGCGCAGGTTCAGGACATGGGCGGGGGGCGTAAAGACACGTCGAGCCTGATGTTGCGCCTGAAATAAATCGGGGACCTCGAGCGCTGAGGGTGGATAGGGATACCCATATCCACCCTTTCGCGCGCCCCGCATCTGCGCCCCGATGTAAAGTTTGGCGTGTAAGCACAGTCGGGTCTTGTCTTTTTTGACTCAATGTTTTGTCTTTTTTGACTTGGCCGGGCCGCCCGCAGAGCGTATTCCTTAAATATGTTGATGGTATCTGCGCATTATCTGGGGGCGATTGTTGAAAAATGCGCCGCATTAGGGATAGACCGCTCGGAGCTTATTGCTGTTCTGCCGGACGGCCCTGACACATTTTCTGATGGCATGCGCCGCTACCCGGCCGCCCATTTGACCGATGTTTTTAACAAAGCCAAGGCGATCAGCGGTTATGACAATCTGGCTTTGCGCGTCGGTGAGCAGCTCAGCGTATCGTCCATGAATGAAGCCGGAAAGCTCCTGCCGCTTTGCGCGACCTTGGCCGATGCAGCGAAAATGCTGTCGCGCCATCATCGCCTGACCCAAACCTTCGGCTATACTGTGATTGATATGCAAGCTGATGTGCCGTCCATTACGTGGCGACCCCATTACAGCGAAGCGGCGCCGTATGACGATATCGTTCCGGCGATTTTCACAGGGTTTGTGTCGGCCGGACGCTGGCTGAGTTATGATACCGCCCCGCTTCCGCTGACCCTTGAATTTCGCCGCAGAACGCCGATGGACACGGCAGATTATTGCCAAAAGTTCGGGTGCACAATCCGGTTCGGAATGGCTCATGACCGGCTGTTATTTCCCGCAGCGTTTCTGGAACACACATTGGCGTCTTCTGATCCGCAATCCTTTGATGTTATGAGCCGGCGACTTGATCGGCTTTTATATGAGATTGACGACGCGCATGCTGCCGAATCGCGCGCAGCCGCATCTGTGCGGGAGCAAATGCGAAATGGCGCGCCGACGCTGGAGCAAACAGCGCTGGATTTAAGAACGCCGCCGCGCCGATTGCGCGCGGCTTTAAAACAGGCCGGCACAGGCTTTCGCAAGATTGTCGATGCGGAGCGCATGGATGCCTGCGTGCGTTACATGGCGCGCGGCCTGAAGAAATCAGAGATTGCCTATCGTTTGGGCTTTCACGATCAGCCGGCGTTTAATCGCACGTATAGGCGTTGGTACGGCGTTTCTCCGCCTTAGGTGTCGGTCTTAAGCCACGCGGCTGCGCGCGGGGCGAAATAGGTAATCACGCCATCACAGCCGGCCCGCTTAAAGGCCATCAGGCTTTCTAAGATCACCCGCTTTTCATCCAGCCAGCCATTTTGCGCCGCCGCCGTAATCATGGCGTATTCACCGGACACTTGGTAAGCGAAAGTGGGTACGGAGAATTCGTCTTTAATCCGGCGGATAATATCCAAATAAGGCATGCCGGGTTTGACCAAGACCATGTCCGCGCCTTCCAGCAGATCAAGCTCGACCTCTCGCAGGGCTTCGTTCGTATTGGCCGGATCCATTTGATAGGTGCGTTTATCCCCCTTAAGCGCGGCGGACGTGCCGATAGCGTCGCGATACGGGCCGTAAAACGCGCTGGCATATTTGGCGGCGTAAGACAGGATCATGACGTCCGTGTGCCCGGCCGTCTCCAGCGCATTTCGCACCGTACCAATACGTCCGTCCATCATATCGGACGGGGCGACAATGTCGGCACCGGCATCCGCCAGAACTACCGCCGTTTTGGCTAAAATCTCCAGGGTTTCATCGTTTAAAATAACGTCGCCGTCCATCAGACCGTCATGACCGTGATCGGTATAGGGGTCCAGCGCCACGTCGACGACAATGCCGATTTGCGGGACGGCGGCTTTGACCGCGCGCACCGCGCTCGGGATCAGCCCGTCCGGATTATAGGCTTCCGCGGCGTCCGCGCTTTTAAACTTCGGATTAATATGCGGAAACAGGGCAATCGCCGGTATGCCCAGATCGGCGGCGCGTTTTGCGTCTTTGACCAATTCGTCAATATTTACCCGATCACAGCCCGGCATTGCGGCCACAGGATCGCGGGGCGTCTCGCCGTCAGAGACGAAGATCGCCCAAATCAAATCATCCGCTGACAGGGCCGACTCGCGCACTAAACGGCGGGACCAATCCGTGCGGCGGGGACGGCGGAGCCGTAAATCAGGGAATGTGGACATAGCGGCGGGCCTCGTTAACTGCTTAAGCCCCCCATAATTACAGGAAAAACCGCGATTTTCACAGCCGTAAAGCATGCGGCGTTTCGGCTATGGCATTTTTCATTTGAACTGACTAAATAAGAGGCAGAGACAAAGGGTGATCCATGGCTGAAAAATATAACGGTGAGTTTGCTAAAGCGGTTGACGGCGTGCGCGCCGAAGGCCGTTACCGCGTCTTTCGCGATATTCGCCGCCACAAAGGCAATTTCCCGCTCGCGACATGGTATAAAAACGACTGCGAAGAACAAGATATTGTTGTCTGGTGCTCCAATGATTATTTGGGCATGGGCCAAAATGAATGCGTTGTCGACGCGGTTAAATCTGCCGTTGACGCCGTCGGCACAGGCTCCGGCGGGACGCGCAATATTTCCGGCACGACCCATTATCACGTGCAGCTTGAAAAAGAACTGGCGAGCTTGCACGGCAAAGACCGCGCTTTGGTCATGACGTCCGGTTATGTTGCCAATGAAGCGACCATCGGCGTCATGAGCCGTATTCTTCCCGGCTTGATTATCTTCTCTGATGAGATGAACCACGCCTCGATGATTTCCGGCATTAAGCGCGCCATGCAGACCAAGACCTGCGAAAAGCAAATCTTCAAACACAATGATCTGGCCGATCTTGAAGCCAAACTCGCCGCCGCCGACCCGGCCGCGCCAAAACTCATCGCCTTTGAGAGCGTCTATTCTATGGACGCCGATATAGCGCCCATAGAGCAGATTTGCGATCTGGCCGATAAATATGGCGCGCTGACTTATATTGATGAAGTGCACGCCGTGGGCATGTATGGCGCAACCGGCGGCGGCGTTTGCGAGGCGCGCGGCCTGACAGATCGTATCGATATCATCCAAGGTACGCTTGCCAAAGCTTATGGCATGATCGGCGGCTATATTGCGGCGCGCGAAAATATTGTGGACGCCGTGCGTTCACTCGCCTCCGGTTTTATCTTCACCACATCCATCCCGCCCAGCACAGCGGCCGGCGCTTTGCGCAGCGTTAAAGTCCTTAAACAAAGCCCGCATATTCGTGATGCCCACCAAGAGCGGGCAGGGCAGCTTAAATCCCGCTTCCGCGCGGCCGGGTTTGATTTTATTGACGGCGAGACGCACATTGTCCCGCTCATGATCGGCGACCCGGTCAAGTGCCAAGCCATATCAGACACGCTGCTCAATAATTACGGCATCTACGCCCAGCCCATCAATTACCCCACCGTCCCCCGCGGCACAGAGCGCCTGCGCTT
>CALLXE010000025.1 GCA_938015875.1 uncultured Robiginitomaculum sp.
TGATGTATTCTGATACATGACTTGACTGGACAACGAAGCTACGCAATCGTCCATGTACGTTGATACATATTGAATGATTGGAGAGCACATTGCTCACAGCCTCTAAACAAACCACCGGACTTAAACCTTCAGCTCTGAAAACTGCGCTGCTCGCCCTCGCAGTTTCCTGCTCACTCTCACTGACCGGATGCGGAGAGCCCTTATCAGATTTGGATAAGAAAGTGCTTCGCGCTGAAAAAGATCTTAAGCGGTCGCAGAAAGAGCTCGCCAAAATGAAACGGCGTAACCCTCAGCTGTTCGTTGTGGATGGGCGATCTGAAAAACAACAAATTGAAATGCTGATCAGGTCCAAAGATTGGAAGACCGTTAAGTCGGTATATGAACGTTTAGCAGATCTTGAGTTAGACCTCGGTGATTATCCCGCTGACCTTGAAGCAAGACTGGTCGAGATTGTCAGCGCTATGCCCGCGGCGCAGCTCGAAAACAACCACCTGGGATACAGCTTCCTTGCAACCATAAACCCAAGCCATACAATTTATCAGGAAAAAGCTAATACCTACAAAAGCAAACTAATGGCTCAAGCCGAAGCAGCCGTTTCCCGGCTAAAAACCAATCATGACAAAATCGAGGACATCCATTGGTATCATCACCCGAAGGAGCCCACATCAACGTCCGTTTACTTTTATATAGGCAAAAGACCGGGCGGGCAGCCATGGTTGAGGCTAAGAGGCCGTTACACATCAAAGCACGGATGGTTGTTCGTGAATAAAATTACAGCTTGGACTGACGGAGAAACGTCAGGGTTTCTGAACGGGCCTTTTGAGCGGCGAAACACATCCCGGGTTTGGGAGTGGCAGGACCTGACCCCTTCTCCGTCACAAGTCAGTACGATGCGAAGCCTCGGACACGCGAATGAAAGCATCCTAAGGTTTGAAGGCGAAAACCGTAACTTCGACCTCACACTTACGAAACAAAACAAGAAAGGAATCCTCGAAGTCCTGGAAGCCTATGAGGCGCTGCAAACCTTTGAGAGATATAATTCAGTTGAGAAACAATAGGTATACTCAATGGTTTTTTGAAAACTAAACTCATTCAATAACGTCGTAAATCGCTCTATACTGAACAAGAAAACTCGAGCGCAGGGGTGAATATAAAGGAAACTTCCACTGAATTCACAAATAAAAAATCAGAAATGCAAAATCTTAATTTTATAAGATTGCAATCTCATGAAATTAAGATCGCAACAAATTCAATAAATTACAGATTTTTAAAAACTTTAGGGGTCAAGCATGTCTGAAAAAACCCGGCCTGTGTCAACCCGTAGAAAAATAAATAATTTAAACTCACATTTCCATTTGCTCTGCTGTGAAAAATGTACTCCATGGGTAGAGGTCTGCCAATCACGGCACAGCAATGGAGAAACCCATGAAAGACCTCAAAATTGAAATTATTGAAATTTCCAAACTCAAGCCTTGGGCCAATAATGCCCGAACCCATTCCAAGAAACAAATTAAACAAATAGCCGCCAGCATCACGGAGTACGGATTTACTAACCCCGTTCTTATTGATGACAAGGGAAACATCATCGCGGGCCACGGCCGGGTGGAAGCAGCAAAACTATTGGGAATGGACACAGTGCCCTGTATCACGCTTCCGCCGATGAGTGAGGCCCGGAAGCGCGCTTACGGTATTGCCGATAACAAGCTGGCCTTAAATGCAGGCTGGGATCTCGACATGCTGTCTTTGGAGCTTGAGGGCATTGTTCTTGATGACCCGAGCTTTGATATTGAGCTGACAGGGTTTTCATTTGGGGAGATTGATTTGGTTATGGATGAAGTCTCGCCTGAAGAGCCGGATAACCCCGAGGATGACCTGCCAATGTTATGGTCAGAGCAGCGCGCAAAACTTGGCTTTCCGGCTTAATCCAACAGCATAGTAATGCATCGCGGGATCCGGGAAGGGGGCAGTGTAATTGGCCAGAGAGACTGAGGGGCCAAATGAGCCCAGTTTGGGCCCGACCGCCGTCTCTGCAGACCTATAGTGAGTCTCACATACGGCTAAGCCTCGGAAACTACGTAATAATTTCAAGAGAGATAAAAATGGGGGTTCGCCTAGCGAACCCTTGGTGGAGCCTAGGGGAGTCGAACCCCTGACCTCTTGCATGCCATGCAAGCGCTCTACCAGCTGAGCTAAGGCCCCGATTGGGCGTATGGTTGCGGTGGTTTGCAAGCCTACGTTTTGGTCAGCGGGCTATGCCATAAGGCCGGGCCCGCTGCAAGTCCCGGCGCTATAAAAACGCCGGGGTATTTTTAAATTTCGATTTCTTCGTCGTCGTCATCATCGTCACCGGTCGGCGGCAATGTGTCATCATCGTCATCGTCAGCAAGAGCCGCATCTTCGTCGTCGTCATCGTCGGTAGAGAAACCGTCCATGTCCGGCTTGTTATTGCCGCTGTCATCATCGTCGTCTTCGTCACCGCCGGAGATCAGGGCTGCATCGTCGCCGTCAAGCTCAAGCTCTTTAGCCGCAGCATCCTCGTCCTCGTCCTCGTCTTCATCCTCGTCATCGTCTTCGGAGGCCTTGGCTTTTTTCTTCGCGTCTTCTGCATCGTCGTCTTCGTAATCAGGCACGTCCGCAATAATGGTCGGCGCGACGGTTTGCGGATCGTAAGTATTGCCGCATTTAGGACAGACCGCAGGATTCTTCGTCAGGTCGTAAAACTTGGACTCACATTCAGGACAGGTGCGTTTTTCACCCAAATCGACTTTAGCCACGTTCATTCCTCTTCGCGTAACCGGCTCTGTTTTACCGGCATTTGTCACGCAGCGGGCTTGCTTGCACCCGCGCGCATGTTTAAAGACCAAAAAAAGCTTGATTAGCGCCTCGCTGTCTCAAGTCAACACTCAAATAGAGCATCACATGTCAAAGTCATCCCCCGCGCCCGCCGCACGCAGTCATGCCGGTGGCCCCCTGAGCGGGATTGCCCGCGCGCCGGGCGATAAATCTATCTCACACAGGGCCATTATCCTGGGCGCTATGGCGTCTGGAACCACGCAAATTACAGGGCTTTTGGAAGGCGCCGATATCATATCCACCGCCGGGGCCATGCGCGCGTTTGGCGCAGATATCACCCGCAGCGATGACGGGACATGGACAGTAACCGGTGTCGGTCCGGCCGGCCTGAGCGCGCCGAAAAGCGATATTGATTGCGGCAATGCGGGAACCGGCGTGCGCCTGATTATGGGCGCGGCGTCGGCCTACCCGATCACCGCAAGCTATATCGGCGATGCCAGCCTGTCCGTACGGCCTATGGGACGCGTGGTCGACCCGCTTCGTGAGATGGGCGTTGCTGCCGCCGGCGCCCCGGGCGACCGCTTGCCGATGATCATTACCGGAACGCCGGATTTAAAACCGCTGCGTTATGCGCCGCCTCATGCCAGCGCGCAGGTGAAATCTGCGATATTACTGGCCGGACTGGGCGCGACCGGTATTACTGAAGTGCGCGAAGCCCACAAAACCCGCGATCATACGGAAAACATGCTGCGGGCCTTTGGCTGCCCTGTCGAGACAATCGACAATGGCGACGGGCAGATTGTCCGCCTGACCGGACCTGCGGCCTTAACGGGAACGCGGGTCATTGTTCCGGGGGACCCGAGCAGCGCCGCGTTTTTAATGGTTGCCGCGCTTATCGTGCCGGGGTCTGATATTATAATTGAAAACGTCATGATGAACCCGACCCGCACCGGGCTGTTTGAAACTCTGACGGAAATGGGCGGCAGTATTCAGGCCGACAATTTTAAGACCTCCGGCGGCGAGGTGATTGCGGATATCCGAGTGCGATATTCCAAGCTGCACGGCATTGTCGTCCCGCCGCGCCGGGCGCCGTCAATGATTGACGAATACCCGATCCTTTGTATGGCCGCAGCTGTCGCAAACGGCGAAACGGTTATGGACGGTATTGAAGAGCTCCGCGTGAAAGAAAGCGACCGCATTGCCGCAACGATGGCGATTTTGCAGTCTGCGGGCGTAAAAGCGCGCGAAACAAAGACCGGCATGATCGTCACGGGCAGCCCTGCTCCGCGCGGCGGCGGACTTATCACGACCCATCATGACCACCGCATCGCCATGAGCGCGCTGATACTCGGCCTTGTCTGCGATAACCCTATGGAGATTGATGACGCCGCCATGATCGCGACAAGTTTTCCTGACTTTTTCGATATGATGCAAACCCTCGGCGCAGATATTACGCAAACGGAGAATTCGGCATGAGCCGGGTTATCGCCATAGACGGGACGTTCGCCTCCGGCAAAGGAACGCTGGGAAAACGCGTTGCCGCCCATTACGGATTTAAGTATCTGGACACCGGTAAATTATACCGGGCTACGGCTTATGCCATGATGAAAGCCGAACAGGATTTAAGCGACCCGGACGCCGCCGCCAAAGCCGCCGCCGGCCTTGACGCGGGGGCCTTAAACGATCCGGCGCTGAAATCCGGGGACGTCGGCGCGGCCGCGTCAAAGATCGCTGTGCATACGCCGGTTCGCGCCGCGCTTTTGAAATTCCAACGGAACTTTGCCAAAATAAAACCGGGCGCCGTTTTGGATGGCCGCGATATCGGCACCGTTATTTGCCCGGAGGCAGACGTAAAACTTTATGTTGATGCCCGCCCGAACGTTCGCGCGCAGCGGCGCTTCAAGGAGTTGTCCGGCTACGGCGAAGACACAAGCGTCGAAATTGTCCTCGCGCAACTTATTGAGCGCGACAGCCGTGATAAATCCCGCGCGCAAGCTCCGCTAAAGGCTGCTGATGACGCGCATCTTTTGGATACAAGCGATTTGGACATTGACGGCGCGACAGCCGCCGCAATCGCCATTATCGACGCCGTTTTAGGGCGGTAGCGCCGCGCGGCCTTTTCTCTGCGTGACAAATGGCATTGATACCCATAGTTTTACGGCCTGATCGGGACACCCGGCGGGTAACAGCTAAACGCTGCGGGAGGACTGTCAATGAAACCGGAAATTTTAGCGATTTTGGGCATATTTTTGGTCTTTGTGATTGCAGAGGTAATTTTCACAAAATTCTTCTCCAAAAACGCGCAGAAAAAAGGGGATGGTTGGGTTGAGCTCATTTCGACCATTGCCCTGACCGGTTTCACCCAACCCTTCGTGCTCGGCATGGCTTACGCCGCCTGTCTGGCGATAATCCCGCAATATCAGGACGCGCTGAAAGGCCTGAATATATTTGCGGCTTTGGCCCTGTTTTTGATCTTTGACGACATGCTGCAATATTGGTGGCATCGCGCCTCTCATACATGGGCATGGCTTTATAAGCTTCACCGCCCGCATCACAATGCCGGCTATATGAGTGTGCGTTTGGTCTATCGCAATAATCTGTTTTACTATCTGCTTATGCCCGCCATATGGGGCTCCGGCATCTTGATTTATCTGGGCTTAGGCCGGGTTTACGCCTGTTATATTATTTTCAAACTTTTGGTGATTACCGGTGCGCACAGTGATATTCGTTGGGACAAGACCCTCTATAAAATCAAGGCGCTGAAACCCGTTATGTGGCTCGTGCAGCGTACAATCAGCACGCCGGCGACGCATCATGCCCATCACGGTAAACACAAATCAGACGGTATTACGCACTACCACGGCAATTACGGTAATCTTCTGTTTTTCTGGGACGTCTTGTTTGGAACGGCAAAAATCAGCCAAGCCTATCCCGTAGAATTCGGCGTCGAAAACCTGCCGGCGACAACAGTCCGCGAGCAGCTTTTATGGCCGATATTTCGCGCCCCCAAAGACGCGCCGATTGTCGATTAAATCGCCGGCCGGTGGCCGCTGACGGCTTTGACGCGCGTCTGTATATGCGCTTTGTGAACGGTTGACATTTCGGCACGCAGTTTACAGGCAACACCCCTACAGCGCCAAATACCCGGTATTGCACCAGCATGCTTAGCGCCGGAGCCAAACCCCCATAAAACGCGGTGAAAACGTGCATTTCGCCGCGGGCCGGTCTAAGATAGTGCATCAGAAAAAGATGATTCGTTAAAAGAGACCGATATGGCCGACCCTATCCCGAATATGCCTGAATATGGCGCTGACAGCATCAAAGTTCTTAAAGGTTTGGATGCCGTACGAAAACGGCCCGGCATGTATATCGGCGACACGGATGACGGCTCCGGCCTGCACCATATGGTCTATGAGGTGGTCGATAATTCTATCGACGAAGCCTTGGCAGGCCATGCTGACCGCGTTGTCGTTACGCTCCATTCCGACGGCTCTTGCTCCGTTCGCGATAATGGGCGCGGCATTCCTGTTGCGATCCATACCGAAGAAGGTATCTCCGCCGCTGAGGTCATCATGACCCAACTTCACGCCGGCGGTAAGTTTGACAGCAATTCCTACAAAGTCTCCGGCGGCCTTCACGGGGTTGGCGTTTCCGTTGTGAACGCCTTGTCCGTGACCTTGGATTTGACCGTCTGGCGTGACGGTAAAGAGCACTTTGTTCAATTTTCCCACGGCGAAACCGTTGCCTCATTAAAAGTTATCGGCGATGCGCCCAAGGAAACCCGCAGCGACGGCACAGAGAAAATCCTGTCCGGAACTATGGTTCGGTTCCTCCCGTCTGAGGAAACCTTTACCATGGTCGAATTTGACCGTGACACGCTGGAACGCCGTCTGCGCGAACTTGCATTTCTTAATTCCGGAGCGCGTATCATTTTGATTGATCAACGCCCGGCAGAGCCGATTGAAACCGAGCTTTATTATGAAGGCGGCGTTGTTGCCTTTGTCCGGCATTTGGACCGTGACAAACAATCATTTTTGGAAAAACCCATCAGCATTAACCGCGAAGGTGATGACGGCATTACCGTCGAGGCCGCGCTCTGGTGGAATGACGGCTATCATGAAAATGTACGCTGCTTTACCAATAACATTCCGCAGCGCGACGGCGGCACGCATTTGGCCGGCTTTCGCGGCGCCCTCACCCGGGCCGTCAATAAATACGCCGTCACCTCCGGCGCAGCGAAAAAAGAAAAAGTGTCTATTTCCGGCGATGATGCCCGCGAAGGCCTGACCTGTGTTTTGTCCGTCAAAGTGCCTGACCCAAAGTTCTCGTCCCAAACCAAAGACAAGCTTGTCTCTTCTGAGGTCCGTCCGGTCGTCGAGAGCCTGATGGGCCAAGCCCTGTCAGATTGGTTTGAAGAAAACCCAAATGAAGCCAAGCTGGTTGTGCAGAAAATCGCCGAAGCCGCTGCTGCCCGCGAGGCTGCCCGCAAGGCGCGCGACCTCACCCGCCGCAAAGGCGCGCTCGATATTGCGTCCCTGCCCGGAAAACTCGCCGATTGCCAAGAAAAAGATCCGGCTTTGTCAGAGCTGTTTATCGTGGAGGGGGATTCTGCGGGCGGCTCTGCCAAGCAGGCGCGAGACCGTCACAACCAAGCTATTTTGCCGCTTAAGGGTAAAATCCTAAATGTTGAGCGCGCCCGCTTTGACCGGATGTTATCATCCCAAGAAATCGGCACCATGATTACGGCGCTGGGTACCGGTATTGGCCGTGAAGAATTTAATATTGATAAGCTGCGCTATCATAAAATTGTCATCATGACCGATGCCGATGTTGACGGCGCGCATATCCGCACACTCTTGCTGACGTTTTTCTATCGCCAAATGCCCGAGCTGATTGATCGCGGTTATCTTTATATCGCGCAGCCGCCGCTCTACAAAGTGGAGCGCGGTAAGGGCGCGACTTATCTTAAAGACCAAGACGCGCTGGACGCCTATCTGATTGACGCCGGCGCAGGCAACAGCACGCTGACCCTGCATGGCGGAGCCGTGATTGCCGGCGAGGATTTAAAACGCCTCGGCCACGAAGCGCTGGAAGCCGTTCGCCTGATTAACCGCTTAAAATCCAAAGCGCCGGATAATGTTATCGCACAGGTCGCCATTGCCGGCGCGCTGGGCGCGGAAACCGGAGATGCGCAAATCGGCGAAGCTGTGAAGCGTCTCGACCGCACCGCAGACGAAGGCGAAGATGGCTGGTCCGGCCGTTTGGATCCGGATGGCGCTTTGGTCTTTGAACGCGAAGTGCGCGGCGTTATGGAGCGGGCCATACTGTCTGCCTCGTTCCGCGACAGCTCGGATGCGCGCCGCCTGCATCGCCTTGCTCCGGCCCTCAGCGAAACTTATTCAGGGGCCGCGAAGTTTAAACGCGGCGAAGAAGACACGATAGAAGTTTACGGCCCTTCACAGCTCTTGGAAATTATCTTTGCCGGCGGGCGCAAGGGCTTTAAAATTCAGCGTTATAAAGGCCTCGGAGAAATGAACCCGGATCAGCTCTGGGAAACGACGCTGGACGCCAATGCCCGGTCCCTGTTGCAAGTGCGCGTCGAAGCGGCTGATGCCAGTGACGAGCTTTTCACCAAGCTGATGGGCGACGTCGTAGAGCCACGCCGCGATTTCATCGTCAGCAATGCGCTCAATGCGGATGTGGATATTTAGGGCCGCGCGATTTCGAACCAATAGCCCGGCTCTTCGATTAATCGAAAAGCGCTTTGACCTTAAGCGGATTGTCGGAGATTTTTAAATCGCCGTCTTTGCGCAAGTCCGCCAAAGTTTTGATTTTAAATTCAGCGCGCCCGGCGCAGGCCGCGTCAGGGACTTAAAAACATACACGACGACATTGCCTTATGACACGCTCGCCCTATAAAGTTGTATCGACACGTATTTATAAAGAGACCCATGCGCCTTCAAACCTTCCTCGCCGCCTTTACTGCTTTTTTCACTTTATTTTTTTGCGGATTGACGCCGGCCCACGCCGCACCGCCCGCCAAGGCATTCGGGCAATTGCCGGGCGCGTATGACGCTGCAATTTCCCCGGACGGAAAACGGCTTGCGGTTATTATTAATACCAGAGGCAGCTACGCAATTTATGTTCAAAACGCAAAAGGAGAGGATGATAACCCTTGGGTTGTTTCATTGGGAGATGAGGCAAGGCCGCGCTACATCAAGTGGATCAATAATGAACGCTATGTTGTGTCCGTTCGAAAGTCAGAGAAATTCAGAGGCACGCCATTTACAACACGGTTTCTTTTCACAGGAAATATCGAAACCCGTAAAGGGAAAATTTTGGTCAGTTCAAAACGTATTTTTCGGCAGATCAACGATACCGTCGTAGCTTGGCTGGAAGATGATCCCGATCATATCCTGATGGCGTATTCAGATGAACAATGGGACCCTTATCCAACCATTCAGAAAGTCAATGTCAATACCGGGCGTGATACGACCATAAAACGGGGCGTAGACGGCATTGAACGATGGAGCGCCGATCAGGACGGAACCCCGCGTATCGGTACAGGCCGTACAGACCGCGGCAAAGAACGCCGCATTATCTTCAATTCTCAAACGGAGAAATGGGATAAGGTCGAGGATTATCCGGGATTGGAGGCAGACACCCAAATTTTCGGTATTTTAAAAAAAGGCACAGAACTGCTCATCGGGGACTACGCCGGTAAAAATACACTCGGGCTTTACATTTATGACCTTCGTCAAAAGAAAATCACCCGCAAAGTTTTTCATAACGACAGCTACGACACATCCGGCGCGGTTATTAGCAAAGACGGCGAAACCATAATCGGCGCGAAGTATACCGCCGACAGTGATAAAATAGAATTGCTCGGTGAGCACGGAACGCTGCTGGATCGCCTTCGATCCAAATTTACAGATTATGACGTCAATTTTGTCGATCAGACCCAAGACAGCGAAACTGTATTGGTGGGAATGTCATCGCCTTTTGATCCGGGGGGATTGTATATATATCACGCAGCAGATGAGAACCCGTCACAACTCGTCGCCATGTATAATGGCTTTAGCGAAGCCGACACGGGTAACATGGTCAGTGTTAAATATACGGCCCGAGACGGGGTGAAAATCCCGGCCTTTGTGACATTACCGCCCGGCGTTACGTCCCCTGACAATCTCCCCTTTATTGTATTGCCCCACGGCGGACCTTATGGCCGGGACGCCAAGCAGTTTGACTATTTTGCACAATTTTTTGCCACGCGCGGCTACGGCGTTTTGCAAATGAATTTCCGCGGCTCAGAAGGCTATGGAAAAAGCTTCTCTGACGCGGGGCGTAATAATTGGGTCATTATGCAAAATGATGTCGAAGACGGAACCCGGTGGCTGCTTGAAAAAGGCTATGCAGACCCGACGCGCACCTGCATCGCCGGTTGGTCTTATGGCGGCTACGCGGCATTAATGGGCGTATCGACGGATCCTGAGCTCTATAAATGCGCGATCGCTATGGCAGCACTGACCGATATTAACGATGCCCGCCGTGACATGCGACGCTATCGCGGCGGTCGGTATGACGTCAAAGAGTTTTTCGGTGAAGCGATGGAAGACAGCAAAGTTCGCAAAGCCAATTCCCCTGTGCATGTCGCCGGTGCGATCAAAGTCCCCGTTTTTTTAGCCCACGGAACTCTGGATGAAAATGTGCACTACGATCAATTTACGCGAATGAAAAAGGCCTTAAATAAGGCCGGCGTCGATGCCACTTATCTGTCTTTCAAAGATGAGGATCACTACTTAACCATACAGAAAAACCGTGAGGACTTCTTTGTCGCGATTGAAAAATTTCTCAACCGCGTGAACGGACCGAGCGAGTATATGAAACAGTAAGAGCCGTTCGGGTCAGGCTGATATTTGTAAAATTTCTTTAATGCGCGCTTGCAGGTCCGGCACAGCTTTCGCCTCAAACCATGGATTGGCTTTTAACCAGCGATTATTGCGCGGACTGGGATGGGGCATCGGGAAGAGGTTTTCGCCGCAGCCTGCGCGAGTCTGAACCCGCTCGGTCAAGGTCATTTTCGGGGTCCCTGCAAATCGGGAATCCATAGCGTGTTTCCCGATCACCAATGTCAGCGCTATGCCGGGCATATGTGCCAGTAACCGGCCATGCCAAGTCGGGGCGCATTGCGGGCGCGGCGGTAAATCACCCCCGGCGCCGGTCCCCGGAAAACACATGCCCATAGGTAAAACAGCGATGCGGCCCGTATCGTAAAATTCACTTTCGCTTATGCCCATCCAGCGGCGCAGACGAACCCCGGACGGATCCTGAAACGCAATATCTTTTTCGTGTGTAATTCGGCCGGGCGCTTGGCCCGTAATTAAAATCTTTGCGCGGGGATCAATTTGAAAAATCGGATTCGGGCCCAAGGGCAAATCTTTGCAAAGTGTGCAGGCGCGCAAAGATTGCAGCAGTGCGTCTAATCCGGGTGAAGGCGGCGTCATCCGCGTGCCGTGACCGCGCCGCTGCTGATTTCAAACATTTGCGCGCGACCGTCAAAAGCATCAAACAGGTTTGCGTCTGTGCCGGTCATAAAGACTTGCGCCTTCAGGCTTAACAATTCTTCTATCAGCGCGGCGCGGCGCGCCTTATCCAAATGCGCGGCAACCTCATCTAACAAAAGGATTGGCCGGCGCGGAGCATCCGGATCGTCAGTCGATACAGCCCGGGCTTGGGCTAATATAAGTCCGATCAGCAGGGCTTTTTGCTCTCCGGTCGAGCAGTCAGCTGCGGGCATATTTTTTCGCGCGTAAACCACGCGCAGGTCAGACTTATGAAGGCCGCGCAGCGTGCGCCCGGCGCTGCGATCTTTGGAACGGTCTGCGCGAAGCTCCGAGCCGATAAAACTCTCAACATCAGCCAAGTCCCCGCCGGCGGCAAAGATAGCTTCCGCTTCTCCGTCCAAATGAATATCAGAACGGGGAAAGTCCGTATCATCGCGGGCCGCAATCTGCGTTTTTAAAAGCGCGACAGTTTTTGCGCGCGCTCCCGCAATCTGAGCGCCGAATGTGGCCATGTCAGCCTCCAGCGCGTCAAACCACAAATCATCGTTAATGCCGTCCGATAAAAGTCGGTTTCGTTCTGTGCGAGCCTTTTCGTATCGCAAAGACGCTTTGCCGTGACCGGGCGCGTGAGCAAGCGCGAACCGATCTAAAAACCGCCGGCGGTCAGAGGCGGGGCCGGTGAACAGGCGGTCTTGGGCGGGAGTCAGCCACATGACGGTCAGAAGCTCAGCAAGTTGCGTTCCGGTGGCAGCACGCCCGTCAATACGCACGCTGCGGCGACCGGGATTTGCCGGCACTTGCCCGACACCGATCGCGACCGGGTCGTCGCCGCCGATCGTGAGGCGCCCCGCCACAGCCCAAACATCGGCAGCCACCCCGCCGCCGTCTTTTCGGGCAAAATCAGCCAATTGCGCGCGGCGCATGCCTCGCCCCGGCGTCAGTAATGACACAGCTTCCATAAGATTGGTTTTACCGGCGCCATTGGACCCATAAAGCACAACAGGGCTGGCTGTCAGCGCCAGATCAAGATCGATATAGTTTCGAAAATCGGTCAGGCGCAGGGCGGCGATATGCGCCATAAAAAACCCTTTCCCGCAGCAAGCACGCCGATCAGGTTAAACCCGAAGCGGCATCAGTACGAACAGCGCGCCGGCATCTTCCGGATCTTTCACCAGCGCCGGAGCGGCCGGGTCAGCAAGGTGCATAATCAGGCTGTCGCCTTCGATTTGCCCGGAGACATCGAGCAAATATTTGGCGTTAAACCCGATCTCAAGCGCTTCTGCGCTGTAATCGACAATCAGGTCTTCGTGTGCCATGCCGCTTTCCGGATTATTGACGGCCAGTTTCAGGCTGTCCTCAGAAAGAGTCATCTTCACGCTGCGGGACTTCTCGGCTGAGATCGTCGCAACCCGGTCAACGGCTTTGGCAAAAACGCTGTTATCCAGCACTAATTCCTTATCGTTATTTTTCGGAATGACGCGGTCATAATCCGGGAACGTCCCGTCGATCAGCTTTGACGTCAGAACCGCATTGCCAAGGCCAAATTTTATTTTGGCTTCAGAAACTGAAACGGACACATCCCCGGAGACGCTGTCGAGAAGACGGCGCAACTCGGCGACGGTTTTGCGCGGCACGATAACGCCGGGAAGGCCCTCGGCGCCGGCCGGAATATCCGTCTCGGCAAGCGCAAGGCGGTGACCGTCCGTAGCCACAGCCCGAAGCTTATCACCGGAGGCATGGACATAAATACCGTTCAGATAATAGCGGGTCTCTTCAGTGGATATCGCAAATTTAGTCTTATCAATCAGTCGCGCCAAAGCGCTCGCCGGCATAGCAAAATTATTTGTAAATCCGTCCGCTGTCATTGCGGGGAAATCCGCAGGCGGAAGCAGCGGCAGAGTAAAGTGAGACCGTCCGGCATCAACCTCAAGACGGCCGTCAACGCCGACGCCAAAAGACACTTCGGCCCCGTCCGGCAATTTACGGGCAATTTCATAAAGCGTATGAGCAGGCGCGGTGACCTGGCCACCACTTGATACGGACGCGTCCGTGGCTTCGGACACTTCGATGTCCAAATCGGTTGCCACTAATGTCAGGCGGCCATTATCGGCGCTCATTAAGACATTAGACAATATCGGAATCGTGTTTCTGCGCTCCACAACGTTTTGTACATGACCCAGTGCGCTCAACAGCGCAGCCCGTTCAATAGAAAATTTCATAATCCGTCCGTCTTTGTCTGTTGGGCGTAGGGGATTCCCCATCGCCCGGAGACAACATCATAAGCGCATTTACCATATATTAAACCCCTAAAGGCGTAAGGCCCGGGGATTATTCAGCGCAAACAGGCCGCAAGTCAGCGGCAAGCCCTAGCTTTTAAGCGCTTCGACCACAGCTTCGATATTTGCATTCAAAACCGGATCTTGCGCGCGAAGCTCTTCAATGCGTTTAACCGCGTGAATAACGGTCGTGTGGTCCCGTCCGCCAAAGCGGCGGCCAATATCTGGCAGGCTGCGGGTTGTCATGGTTTTGGCCAAATACATAGCGGCCTGCCGGGGGCGGGCAATCGCGCGGGCACGGCGTTTAGACAACATGTCGTCCATCGTAATACCGAACTGCTTGGCGGCCGCTTTTTGAATTTTATCGACCGTAGGCCGCATGCCGTTATTATAGCGGCTGTGATTTAAGGCCTCTTGGACACTCTCAAGGGTCAAAGGCTTACCAAGAAATTCGCTGCGGGCGACGACTTGGTTAAACGCACCTTCGAGGTCCCTCGGCGTTGCATTAATGCGCGCGGCCAAATGGTCACGGGCCTGCTCCGGCATAGCCAGTTGCGGATTTCCGGACATGCGCTTGCCTTCGATCAGGCGGTCAAGAATACGGCGACGCAAATCATAATCGGCCGGTCCGATATCACAAAGAAGGCCACCGCACAGATATGACTTCAGCCGGTCAGAAGCTTTTGTTATGGCATGCGGATGACGATCCGTTGCCAATAAGACCTGACGGCCGTCTCCGACAAGGCTGATGAGCGTATGCAGCAGTTCTTCTTGGCTGCCCGGTTTATCGGCAATGAAATGAGCATCATCAATAATCAGCAGATCAACATCGCGCATTGAGCGCTTAAACGTTTCAATGGCGCTGCGCCCTTGGCCGCGCACGGAAGTGACAAAGCTCGCGACAAATTGCTCAGAGCTGATCATGTGAACGCGGCGCTCAGGATCGTCCAGCTCGATTTGGTTTTTGACAGCGTGCAGCAAATGGGTTTTGCCCATGCCGTGCGGGCCGTGAATGACAACGGGATTATATTGGCTGGAACGCGACGCGGTGACTTTGCGGGCCACGGCATGCGCCAGTTCATTTGTCGGGCCGACGACAAAATTATCAAATGTAAACCGGTCAGTGCGCACATCGCGAAGTCTTGCTGCGGCCGGCGATGATAAAGCTTGCGGCCCTGAGATTTGCAGATTTGGCGCGGCCGGCTCTGACGGTAGCGTTGCGGCGTCGTTAAAAGCGGCGAGTTTCAGGCCGGTTGCCGGCGCGGCCGCCGCGTCTCCGACGGCGTCCTTAAAATCCTCGGCAAGACCGACGACGATTTGGCGCGGGTCACGGGCGCTCCATAGCGTTTGTATTTTACGGCCATAATCATTGACGATGCGGCCGGAAACAAATTTAGACGGCGCGATTAACCGAACAACGGACTCGCTTGCGCTGTGCAGGGACAGACGGGCCGTCCATGATCTGTGCGCATTATCGCCAAGCAAGCTTTTAAGATCAGATTGCACATCAGCCCATATGTGACGGGCACTTTGGGTGGGCTGTTGTTTTGGCGTGACATCATTCATTTGCGGTTCCCTGCCCATTATCCCTGTTGACGCCGGACATGTTCCGGCTCGGGTCAAAGTGCCTCTCGGCAATTTGACATAACTTTCCTGTGGCCCTGAAACGTGTTCAAAACCTGAATTCTTACCACATGATGTGAAATTGCTGCGGTTTAGTCTGTAAACCGCAGCGCATTCGACGAACCGTGTCTGCGTGATAATACCGTCTGTCCTGCAGCGTATTTATCAATGCCCCCTCTCGGTTCTGCCCCTCTTAAAGCGGAGGAAAACCATCCCGTCAACGTGATAAAATTAACTTTTTATGCGATTTTTTTATTGACTCAAAAAAACCTAAAAAACCCAACGGCTTGCGCGCCGTACAACTTTTTAAAAAGTTTTCTTGACTCTCAAGGGCCGGTTTTGGCAGGGGCCGGAAAAGTACGGCCATAGTGGGTTTTTCGCCCCTTTTACGCGCGTGTAACCCGCAGACTTACCACAAAAAAAGACCCCCAAACGGGGGCCTGATTTAAGTCTTGGCACACCGCGAAAGCGGCGAAAAATCTGTATTTAAGCGCTCATCGCTTTGACGCGCTTAGACAAGCGGGACACTTTGCGCGCGCCTGTATTTTTGTGGAAAACACCTTTATTTACGGCGCGCATCAATTTCGGCTCTGCAACGGACAAGGCCGCAGCTGCCGCGCTTTTGTCGCCGGAAGCAATCGCTTCTTCGACAGTGCGAAGGGATGAACGAACAGAAGAGCGGCGATCACGGTTGATCACAGTCTTACGGGCCATTTTGCGAACGGCTTTTTTAGCAGATGAAGTATTGGCCATGATGGCTCCTGTAAATTAGCGTCATATAAGAGCGCGCGGCGAAGCCGGGCTTACGCTCCGTTAAACTCAAGCCGCGCTATTAGACCCTCAGGCGGGAGGCGTCAACACTGAAATCAGCAGTTTTTCAGCGGCCTTAGCTATATAGACAGCCCGCGCCCGGCGGATGGCTATTTATTGGTAAAATGCGGTTTACGCTTTTCTATGAAGGCGCTCATGCCCTCTTTTTGATCATGGGTTGTAAACATGGACTGAAACAGGCGACGCTCATATTGAATACCCTGAGACAGGGTCGTCTCAAAGGCGATGTTCAGCGTTTCTTTGGTCATCATCGCAGCAATGCGCGATTGGGCCGCGATTTTATCCGCCGCTTCCATAACCGTTTCCATCAAAGCGTCCGGCGCAACCACGCGGGATACAAGGCCTGAGCGCTCGGCTTCTGCGGCGTCCATCATGCGACCGGTGAGGCACAAATCCATCGCTTTGGATTTGCCGACCGCCCGGATCAGGCGCTGCGTGCCGCCAATGCCGGGCATAACGCCCAGATTAATCTCAGGCTGACCGAATTTGGCATTGTCCGCGCAGATAATAAAGTCGCACATCATTGCAATCTCGCACCCGCCGCCCAGCGCGTAGCCGGCAACTGCAGCGATGATCGGTTTGCGAAACCGCTCTATCGCGGTGAAGCTCTCGAAACGATTGTCTAAAAACAGATCAATATAGCCGTCAGACTGCATTTCCTTGATATCTGCGCCGGCAGCAAAGGCCCGTTCGCTGCCCGTCAAAACAACGCAGCCAATGGCGTCGTCAGCCGCGAAGCTTTCAAGGGCGATCGCCACTTCGCCCGCCAGTTCCTTACACAAAGCATTCAGCGCTTTAGGTCGGTCCAGTTTGATTACGCCCACATGTCCCTGAACAGAGACTTCGATTGTTTCATAGGCCATAATTGCGCCGCCTTTATAAATGAGTTTCAGTCATATTTAATTTAAAGGCCTTTTAGGGTGCACTTGCAGGACTGTCACCGGGAAAAGGTGGCCGGCGTATTGGCGCGCACACAATCGCCCGCTATAGGATAGCCATGGACGACACGATTATCATATCGCCGGCGGCAGAGCCGCTGCCGCCTGAAAAACCCGCCACTTCAGGGGATATCGCTGCGCGCATCGCGCAAATATCGGGCGGCGCGTTAATTATCGGCGGACTGATCGGCTTTGCCGGCTTTGGTCTGTACCCGCTGTTTTCAGGCCAAGGCCTTCGCGAGTTCTTTATATCGCTGATTGTTCCGTTTTTAATCAGCCTGATCGCCGTCGTGCCGGGCGCGCTGCTTTATTGCACCGCAAAACACGTCCTGACCTGCGGGCCGGGATATGGCCCGGGCGCGATTGCCGCCGTCCTGTCCCTGCCCCCCTTGGTCTTTGCTGCCTTTATACTTCCGAGGCTCGGCGTGACGGATTTTGCCTCGCGCGCAGCATGCGGCATTGCCGGCGCGCTGCTTTTTATCTGGGGGCTGTCACTGATCCGGGGGCGGTATAAGCGGCAAGATAAGGCGCGCATCACATAATTGTGCAGTTGTAGCCCTTGAGCCCGGGCATCTGCGCGCTTAGGTTATCAGTATAAATATAAGAGAGAGCCGCTTTTCACCCCCTAACTTGCGAGCTTATGATGATGAAACTAAAAACATTGACCTTAACAGCGGCCGCAGCCGTGCTTGCAGCCTGCGCAACGGCAACACCTTACCAACCGGCGGCGAAACCCGGCGCGTCCGGATTTTCCCAAACTAAAATCCAAACCGATCGCTATACCGTGGCATTTTCAGGCAACTCACTGACGAACCGCGAAACTGTTGAAACTTATTTACTGTATCGCGCCGCAGAAGTGGCCCTTGAAAACGGCTATAGCCATTTCGCTTTGGACGAAAAAGACACAGAGAAAAACACGCGCACTGTGTCAACCGGATTTGGCTATAGAGACCCGTTTTACCGCCGGCATGCATTTCACTACGATTTCTACCACCCGCGCCGCGGTTGGGGTTACGGCTATAATGCCTTTGGCCCAAGCCGTTTCGGGCGGCGCGGCTTTGATCCGTTTTGGGATGATTTCAACACACGCGAAGTTACAAAATATAAGGCTTACGGCAATGTTCGCCTGCTTCGGGGCGATAACGGCAATGCTTATAATGCCCGCGAGGTCGTGGAGAACTTAAGCCCGAAATTGGTCTATCCGGCCGCGAATGCAGGCTAAGCCTTAAAGGCCTGAAGCAAGCCTGAAAACCGCCGCTCGCCCGGCGGTTTTTTTTATGTCATAGAGACTTCACCTTATGCCTGTAGGAGCAGCAGCCTGTGAAGATAATGATCGTGACAGATGCCTGGGAGCCGCAAATGAACGGCGTGGTCAGAACCCTGATGCGCACAGTTGCGGCCTGCCGCAACGCCGGACACGAAGTTGAAGTCATTGCGCCGTCTGACGGTTATTTCACCCTGCCCCTGCCGACCTATCCGGATATACGGCTCGCCCCGTTTGCTTTTAAAGATGTTGAGCGGCGCATGATCAGGTTTGGCCCGCAGGCCATTCATATTGCCACAGAAGGCCCGCTCGGTCAGGCTGCGCGGGCCATGTGCATAAAATGGAAACTGCCCTTCACCACCAGTTACCACACGAAATTTCCGGAATATATCAAAGCCCGGTTCCCATTTATTCCCCTGTCATGGCCTTACAAATTTGTGCGCAACTTTCACAATAGCGGCGGGCGCACTATGGTCACGACGGAATCGATGAAAGACTTTTTACTGCCGCAGGGCTTTACCAATTTAGACGTCTGGGCGCGCGGCGTAGATCTGGCGCAATTTCATCCCGGACAAAAAAATAATCCGGACGATGTCTATGACGGGTTGCCCCGCCCCGTCTTTGTCAATGTCGGCCGGGTTGCCGTCGAGAAAAACATTGAAGCCTTTTTAGATTTGGACCTGCCCGGCAGTAAAGTCGTTGTCGGCGACGGTCCGCAGCTTGACGCGCTTCGGAAAAAATATCCGGATATTCGCTTTACCGGCTCAAAGCTCGGGCAGGATTTGGCGCGGCATTTTGCAGACGCCGACGTCTTTGTTTTTCCCAGCCGCACCGACACATTCGGACTCGTGAATATTGAGGCAATGGCCTGCGGAACACCGGTCGCGGCCTATCCCGTCTCGGGGCCGGTTGACATTATACCGGGGTCAAACGCCGGCATATGTGATGAGGATTTGCGCGCGGCATGCCTTGCGGCGCTTAACCTGTCACCGGATGATTGCGTAGCCCATGCCCGTAATTATTCGTGGGAAGCCGTATCAGACATTTTCATGTCCTATCTGACCCCGCAGTATAAGCCGACAGCGCGTAAGCGGTGGCGACGGATCCGGCGCCTGACTCGGCTGGCAAGCAGCCCGTTTCATTTCTTAAAACGTAATTTTCGCCGCGCCCGGCGCATCGTGATGGGCAAGCCCGTTCCGAAAGAGTAACGGGCATCTCGCAGTAAAAAAGCCCGCCTTTGAAAAATCAAAGGCGGGCCGGGGTCAGTTTACCGGACTTAGAGTTCAGAGCGCTCCAATCTCCATAAACCCCTTTTAAAAATCAAATCCGAGGCGGGCGTTAATACCGCTTGCACTCTCGGCATAGCCGCCATCGGCCTCAGCATTGAAATAATTGATCCGCAAACGCGTGTTTTTAGTCGGAAGCCAATCAGCCCCCAGAACAAAGGTATCAAGTTTACCCTCGTATCCGTTATCCTGAAGATCGAGCGTATCGTAACGGGCAATGAGTGATACGGCCCCCATACCGCCTTCACCAAGCGGGCTGTCGACTTTCATGCGGTCATAAGTTCCGCCGGAAGACTTATAGCTGCGCCGACCGCCAAAAATAATGCCGGCTTCGATATATCCGCCGCCAAAATTTGCATCGGGATTAGCATCGACGCCTGTGACGTCGATAATCGCATATTCCGCAGCAGCCCAGAGATTGTCTTTCAAAATCAAACCCTCAACCGCGAAAAGATTATCTTTATCGCCAAAGCTCTCATCAACCCCGGTAACAATACGGCCTGCGTTAATAATGCGGCCGCTCGGAAGAACGCCTTGCGTGTTATCAGATGCCAGAGAATGAGCAAATGGGCGTTGGCGATAGCGGAAATTACTGTCTCCGGAATCGCGGTAACGCCAAGATGTGCCCAAATGGACGAGCATGTCACCGGATTTAATCGGCGTAAATGTTGCCCGGGCGGCGGCCGCGTTTCCGTTCGTGCTGCCGTCATTATTGATGTTTTCACCGTAAATACCGGCATTCAGCGTATAATTATCACCGGCCGTACCGATAGACAGGCCAACCCGGCGATCAAGTCCGAAAGCATCTGTAAAACCGCCGCGCTCTATCGTCGTGATAAAGCGCGAACTGGCTTCTTCTTCGAGGGAGTTATGGGTTTTAAAGTGGCCGACCTTAATTTTAAACGGTTGATTTTCCGGAGAAAACTGAAGATAGCCATCTGTGATTTCCAGGTCTGAGCCCGTCGTGTGATTAAACTCGAATTTATAACTGACAGCGCTTCCGAATTTGCCTTTTGCAAACAAGCGGGCGCGGCGAACCTCTGAAGACGTCACGCTGAGGCTTTCCATGCTGCCGGTGATATTATCGATGTCTGTGACAGCATAATCCATCATGAAGCGGCCGCCAATCTCAAGGGTCTTGTCTTGAGCGTTTGCGCCGGATGAAAAAACCAAAGAAGCAGCTAATGTTGAAACGGCAAAACCGCTCTTAAATAAAAATGTCATCGTTCGAACCTTTAAAATACGATGGAGCCTTGCGGCCGTAAAACGCTTTTGCGTATGATTAGCGACCTTTGGCCACGTAATTTGACAGTTTTGAACACTTTTTGTGACAGTTTTATGAAAACTCTTATCCTTGCCTTGCCAAGAGGCATTATGAGCCGCCTGCCGGATTGAACACTGTGAAAAAGCGATAATTTCCCGATGACTCGGCGTGCTACAAGACTTGCCATGCGCCCTCGCCATTGTTAGAGCGCAGCATGTTTGATTATTCGCTTTTCATATCCGCCTTTGCGATTTTATTCGTCATTATCGACCCGCCCGGTTGCGCGCCTATTTTTGCAACCCTGACAAAGGGCACGAGCCGCAAACATCAAAAGACAATGGCGTTTAAATCCGTCGGTGTCGCCGCCGTTATCTTACTCGGCTTTGCCTTTTTTGGCGAGTGGGTGTTCTCTAAGCTGGGGATCAGCCTGGATGCCTTGCGGGTCGCCGGCGGCATAATGCTGTTTATTATCGGCCTGAACATGGTGTTTGAAAAGCGCACAGAACACCGCGAGGACCGCGCGGAAGAAGCCCTGCACGAAGCAACAGATCCGGAAGATATTTCAGTTTTCCCTATGGGCATCCCCATGATCGCCGGGCCGGGAACGATGGCTTCGCTTTTGCTGCTGATGTCACGGGCGGATGGCATCACCGAACAACTCACGGTCATCGCGGCGCTTATCGCTGTTTTGTCGGTCGCCTTGGTAACGTTTTTAATCGCCGGGCCGCTGATGAAGGTTTTAGGAAAAAGCTTCACAGATATTTTAACCCGCGTGCTTGGTGTTTTACTGGCAACGCTCGCGGCGCAATTTGTTCTGGACGGTATTATTAACGCCTTTACCGCCGCGCTTTAAAGCGTTGCAGTTTACGCCGGCCGTGCCTACATAAGCCTTATAGTTTACCCCGGGAGTCCCCATGTCTATCGCGTTTCTAAATCTGCTGCTCAGCATTATATCCCTGCTGACCTTCATTGTCTTTGCATGGGTGATTGTCAGCTGGCTGCTCGCGTTTAATATTATTAATACCCGCAATCAAGTCGTCTATCAGATTGTCAAAACGCTGGACGCGATTATTAATCCGCTCGTTGCGCCCATTCGCAAAATCATTCCAAGCTTTGGCGGGCTGGATTTCTCTCCGATTATTTTGCTGTTTGCGCTGTATTTTTTGCAAGATTGGATCATGCAAATCCGCGTCGGCAATATTCTTTAGAACCGGTAGGTATTGCCGATCCGCACCGACAGCCCGGATTGACGGGAGTTTAAGTCGTCAAAGTCTGCGGTCCCGCTTTGCGAGTAAGTCACCAGTAATTCTGTTTGCGGCCGAATGGCCCAACGGAACCGGCCGAAATATTCGAAATCTTCGGAAATATTGTCATATTGCACTTGGTTGACGATCTGCATATCCGGCGTGATATTAATATTGGCATCTACAGACAACACTTTGATCTGCACGCTTCCTGCGGGCAGGGAGATATCGTTTTGGCGATAGCCGGCCTTAAAGTTTAAATGTTTTGTCGGTCGGTAATTGGCGGTCACATCCAAAAGCGTGCGGTCCCCGTCATACCAACCCCCGATCTCAAGCTCAGCCCGAAGTCCCCAATTTCGTGAACTGCCGGTATCGAAAACGGCTGACTTGCGCAGCCATGTGTAATTGCCTGCGGGGATATTGACGGTGCCGGCCACTGTGAACGGAGCGTCGAGCCGAT
The DNA here is from genome assembly GCA_938015875.1 of uncultured Robiginitomaculum sp. Taxonomy (GTDB): domain Bacteria; phylum Pseudomonadota; class Alphaproteobacteria; order Caulobacterales; family Maricaulaceae; genus Robiginitomaculum. The sequence continues at coordinate 22,544 of CALLXE010000025.1, forward strand.
CGCTGTCTTGGAACAAAAAACCAAGCGCGCTTGAGCCGTCGCGCCAAACGCGTTGTATGTATGTGCCGATCTGCGCGCTTTCCTGTGCAGCGCTTAAGTCTGTCACAAGCGTGCCGAAAAAGCCCAGCGTGTCATATAGCGTATCGCTGCCGCTGCTATGCCGATTACGAAAGCGCAATTGACCGTTGTAATCGCGGATACCGCTTCGGTTGGTAAAACCGAGGGCGGGATCATAACCTTCGCCGAGATGCTTTGCGCGCACAAACCAATTAAGCTTGTCATTGGGATAGGCGATTTCCACCCCGTAACTTTCCCCGTCGCGGGCCGCATCCGTAGATTCAGATTTTAAATAATATCCGTCAGCGGCGAAATTCGCGCCACTTTGAAACTGTGTTTTATACTGCCCATCGAGGCCCCAAACCGTATTGTCAGTCTCCCCTGTCGGGTCTCCGTCCGTAACAATCATGCCAATCCGTGACCCGCCTGCAATATCGGCGGACAAACGCGCAACAGAGAGCACTTGACGATCTAAATCCCCGGCGCGTCCGGTTTGCGCAGACAGCGCGCCAATATTAATCGGCCCGACTGATCCCGACAGTTTTGCGCCGCCTTCAATATCAACCGGCACGCCCCCGACAATTCCGATACGGCGCGAGAAAAAAGGTAGGCCATTCACGGCGCGAAATGGCCGCCCGCCAAACGCAAACAGGTTTTGATCCTGCAGGAAAAACTCGCGGGTTTCCGGGAGGAAAAGTGAAAACCGGTCCGTGTTCACCTGCCGCGGATCAAGGGGCATATCAGAAAAATCCGTATTCAGCGTCACGCTGCCGGTCAGGGCCGGCGTGAAACGGTAATAAAGATTGACCGCAGGCTCCAGACTTTTATCGGTTTGACCGCTGCCCCAATCGTGAAGGGTCTCGGCCGTTAAAAAACCTTCGATTTCGATGCCCGCTCCGGCGCGGGTGTTTTTAATACCCGTCAGGCGGCCAATGCCCGAGACATCATAATCCGGCAAGTCTTGGGTGATTTGCGACCAGGCAATGATTTCGTTTTTACGCGCGATATTGCGGCGAATTTGAAAGCCCCAACCCTCCTCGTTGTTATCATAACCAAAGCTTCGAAACGGTATGGCGATCTCTGCTGTCCAGCCCTCATCTGTGATGCGGGTTTTGGCATTCCAAATCGTATCCCATTCAGGGGCAAATTTTCGATTGTTTTCCGTTAAGCCGTCGCGGCGGGCTCCGGTGGGGCTGACCATAAAAAAGTGAGAATCGCGCGCTGTATTATAACTGTCGAGAAATATCTGAATATAGTCGTCTTTTTCAACGTCCACATCACGGGTCATGACATTAGCCGTTATATCCTGCGGACTGCTGTCATAGAGCGTTGCGCCGATATAAAGATGTGTATCCGTATAAACAATTCGCACGTCCGTTCGGTCGGACGGCATCGCGCCTTCGACCGGCTGTATTTGAAAGAACTGATCCGTAACCGGGGCCTTGCGCCAGACAGCGTCCGACAAATCGCCGTCCATGTCAGGAGCGCTTTCCGCTGCAATCTTCAGGGCCTTTATTTGCGGCGCTGTTTCGGCCACAGCCCCGGGCGCGCTCATCAGCGCGCACAGAGCGGCTCCGCACTGCAACCCCCACGGATGCATTAATTTAAAAAGCGATGACCCCACGTCGCATCCTTCAACTAAGCCGCGCAGGAGACTGCCGGCTCGCGCCCCGACCTTTCGCTACACAGAATGCCGGCTACTGTCTACTCTTGTAAAACCGGTTTGGTTATTGAGGTCTTAACGCGTTAATCGCCGGGCCTGCCAATACTGGTATAGTGTATGCCATATTCGGCCATTTGATCCGGCGCGTAAATGTTGCGCAAATCGACCAAAACAGGCGCGCGAAGCAAATCTTTGACTTTGCGAATATCCAGAGCGCGAAAACTGTCCCATTCCGTGATAATCACAAGCGCATCCGCGCCGTCTATACATTCATAAGTTCCGGATGAAAATTCAACATCACTGAGCATATGAGCCGCCTCTTTCATCGCCTCCGGATCAAAGGCTTTAATGCGGGCACCGGCCTTTTGCAGCGCCGGAATAATGTCCAACGCCGGCGCGTCGCGCATGTCATCTGTATTCGGTTTAAACGCAAGGCCCAAAACAGCGACGGTCTTACCGTCAACGGACCCGCCGCACGCATCAATCACCCGCAAAGCCATAGCCGCTTTGCGGTCTTTATTGACCTGTTCAACGGTCTCTACGATCTTAAGCGGGCTGCCGACCTCTTGGGCCGTTCGGACAACAGCCAGCGTATCTTTTGGAAAGCACGACCCGCCGTAACCGGGGCCGGCATTTAAAAACTTACGACCGATGCGTCCGTCAAGGCCAATGCCGCGCGAGACTTCCTGAACATTTGCGCCAACCTTTTCACACAGATCCGCTATTTCATTGATAAATGTAATCTTTGTCGCCAGAAACGCATTGCCCGCATATTTAATCAGTTCAGATGTGCGGCGATCCGTAAACAGCATCGGGGTTTCATTTAAATAAAGCGGACGATAAAGGCGCTTCATCACGTCAACCGCGCGCGGATCATCTGTACCGACGACGACCCGGTCCGGGCGCTTAAAGTCATCAATCGCTGCGCCTTCGCGCAAAAATTCAGGGTTTGAAACGACCGCGACATCAGCGCTTGGATTGGTCTTGGCAATAATCGCCGCCACTTCATCGCCGGTGCCGACAGGAACCGTTGATTTGGTCACAACAACCGTAAAACCGTCAATAACGCCGGCGATTTCCTCAGAGGCCGCATAGACATACGACAGATCAGCGTGTCCGTCCCCGCGACGCGCCGGTGTGCCGACCGCGATAAAGACAGCATCGGCATCTTTCACGGCGTCCGTTATCTCAGTTGTAAAAAACAGGCGCTTCTCAGCGACATTTTTTGCCACCAAGTCTTCAAGGCCGGGTTCAAAAATCGGAACGCCGCCCTTATTGAGAATATCAATTTTATTGGGGTCTTTATCGACGCAGGTTACCGTGTGGCCGAAATCGGCAAAACAAACGCCGGAGACTAATCCGACATAACCCGTTCCAATCATTGCTACGCGCATGAATGTTTCCTTTGTAAATAATTACCTGACTTTGAAGGCTCTTTACAGCGCCGGAGCCCTGCGCGCTAATAAAAAAATGTGACGGGTTTGTAACACCTTTATTCGAATTCCAATCTTTCCTGCGAGAAATAGAACAGAGATTGCACCTCCGGGTCTTTAGCCAATACCTGCTCATCTGAAAATGAGAAAATCTTGCGGATGGTTTCTTGACGCTCGCGAAGAGCGGTTTCGAAATCGCGGTCAATTTTACCTTCAGTGCCGAACAGTTTTAACTGCTTGGTCATGGCGTCATACATTTCCAATGAGCCGAAAAGATAAGAGCTTTCATAGAGAATTTTTGAGGCAATTTTCTCGGCAATCGATTTATAACCCAATTGATCAATCATGCGCGAGACCGGCTTGAAGATAAAATCAATTTCCTGCGTTATCGCCGGGTCTTTCAAATATTGAAATTTGATTTTAGTAAACTCATCTTCTGCGGCGCGGACAAAATCAACCGAGACCTGCGGCGTGTGCACAAAGACGATATCGATATCGGAACCCTTGACCATAAAGTCGGTATTATTTACGCGACGCGGTTCATCATGCGCCAAAAAGTAACTGATGTCGCCGGCAATAAATGCACAGGCATGGTCCTGCAAAACGGCGCGGGTTTCCGGCTTCAGCGCCAAAATGGCGCGGCGAGCAAATTGCAGTTTTTTCATACTGATGAGGCGATGGTGATTAGAGAGCAAAATAGAGCGCTCGACCGCCCGCACGGATTGGTCCGCCAAATGCACCAAGGTGAAGGACATGAAATTACGCAATATTGACGGTGAAAGCCGCAATTGATTGTCCCGCGTAATGTCATAGCGCAAATAGTAACGCGCTGAATTTTTCAGGCGAAATTGCGGGCTGCTGCGGCAGATTTTCCAAACAATCATGCTGCTGACATCGCCAAGCTCTGCCAATATTTCTTTGCCGATCATCGGCCCGCGCTCGGCGAGTAAATCACGAATGCGGGACTCAAGCTCTGCGCGCTGTGGTGAGTGGGTTTGGTTCATAGAGACAGCGTTAGCATGCAATCCCTGATTTTGTCTAAATTTAAACCGGTGAAAATGCTGCGCCTGCGCCGCTTTGCCTGCACAGGATAAAGGTGGCTGCCCTTGCCAAAACAGCCTGTGCGCGCCATAGTCCGCCCCTTAATTATCGGAGCTTTTTATGTCAAAAACATTGCGGGCGGGCGTCATTGGCGCCGGCGTTTTCGGCGGCTATCACGCGGGCAAATATGCCGATGCACGCGGCGCTGATTTGGTCGCAATTTTTGACGTTATGCCCGAAGCGGCCAAGGCCGGGGGGGAGGCGCGCGGCGTCCCCGGTTATGATAATCTTGATAATTTTTTGTCCGCCGTGGACATCGTCACCATTGCCAGCCCGGCCGCCACCCATTTTGACATGGCCAAAGCCTGCCTGAGCGCAGGTAAATCAGTGCTGATTGAAAAGCCCATCGCGCATACCGCCGCCGAAGGGGCGCAACTGGTTAAACTGGCCGCCGACAAGAAACTCATTATCGCTATCGGGCATCAGGAACGTTTGGTATTTGACGCAATGGACCTTTTGGACACGCCTGAAACACCCACTGCCATCACCGCAGCCCGTATGGGTCCGTGGAGCCCGCGCGGCAGTGATGTCTCCGTCACCCTCGATTTAATGGTGCATGACGCCGATCTGGTACTGGCCCTGTTCGGCCGGCCCAAAGCGGCAAATATTACGGCGCATGCATCAAGTGAGAAAACGGATCTGCCCGACGCCATTACAGCGCAGATTGAATTTGAGGGCGGCGCGCAAGCCCGGCTTACCGCGTCACGTATTCACGAGGGCCGCGAACGGCATATGGAAATCACCTATCCGAGCGGCACGTTGAAAATCGATTTTGTCGCGCGGACATTTGAAAACAACACCGGCTTTGCACTGAATGAAAACTATGCAGATACGCCGGGCGGAAAAGACCCGCTGGGCGCAAATGTTCAGACTTTTATTGACGCGGTGTCCGGTAAACGTTCCCGTCCCGCCGTAACGGGCGCAGAAGGGCTCCGGGCCTTGGAGCTTATTTTAGCCATTGATATGGCGGCAGGATTTTAAAGCATGAATATACTCATCACAGGCACAGCCGGGTTTATCGGCAATAATCTGGCGCAAAAATTGTTGGCGAAAGGTCATACGGTCTACGGCGTTGACGCGGTGACTGATTATTACGATGTGCAACTGAAACGTGACAGGCTCGCGCTTTGCGAGGTCTATGACAGCTTTACGGCCTGCGAAATCCGCCTTGAAGACAACGCTGCGCTGACAGATGTATTTGAGCGTTGCCGGCCCGATATTGTTATCCATTTGGCCGCGCAAGCGGGCGTGCGCTACAGCCTTGATCACCCGCGTGAATATGTCGACACGAATGTTATCGGCAGTTTTAACATCACTGAACTGTCGAAAATTCATGCCGTGAAGCATTTAATTATTGCCTCGACCAGCAGCGCTTATGGCGCGTCGGAAGACTATCCGTTTATTGAAAGCCAATCCGCGCCGCATCCGCTGACGATCTATGCGGCCACGAAACTTGCGTCGGAATTAATTGCCCACAGCCATTCGAGCCTGCATCAATTACCGACAACGATATTGCGGTTTTTCAGCGTTTATGGCCCTTGGGGCCGCCCGGATATGGCCTTTTACCTGTTCACTCAAAAGATCATGGCCGGCGAGCCGATCGACGTGTTTAATCACGGCAAATTGCAGCGCGACTTTACCTATATTGATGACCTGACAGCCGGCATTGAAGCCCTTATCCCCTGCATACCCGAGGTCGGAAAACCGGCGTCCGCCAATGACAGCCTGTCTCCGGTAGCGCCCTATCGCCTTGTTAATATCGGCAATGGCGCGCCGGTCGAATTAATGGATTACATCACCGCAATTGAGACAAGTATCGGTAAAACCGCCGTCAAAAATATGATCGGTATGCAGCCGGGAGACGTAAAGCAAACTTACGCCAATTCCGATTTGCTGTTTGATTTAACCGGCTATCGTCCGTCCACGGATTACCGCGAGGGCATCGAAAAATTCGTCGACTGGTACAAAGCGTATTACGCGAGAAGACAGTAAACCTCTCGCCGATGTTACTTATCCGGGAATTGAATCCGTAACATCTGCCGGGATGTCTGTGTCAGGCAAATCTATGTCCTGCGGTGTTGTGCGCGGCAAATCCAAATCCTCGGCCGGACTGAACGGCTCCAAACCCTCTTCGTCTTCTATAGAAATTTGCGGCCGTAAAACCCGCGAGTCGATTGGGAACGGTTCGTAATTCAAATCCCCTTTGGGCTGCGTGCGCAAGTGCCGGGAAAAGAACCCGAACAGCGGATCAGAAATATCAAAAATTCGGCTGGGCCCGTTGACATCATCACTTATGAGGGTCGCAGAGCCACTACGATTGAGCGTCACCGATTTTCCGGCCGAGGTCACCACGATTTCTCCGGTGCGGTTTTCTGAATTGGTCTCTCCGCCCGGACCGCGCAGCACAATCAGGGTCGCGCCCATGTGATCAATATAGGACCCCGGCGGTATGACGCCCTCTTTTTCCGCGCATATAAGGGCCTCAGGCCCGACAATAGCTTCAAATATCGTACCACGTATCCCCATGGTCGAAGTCGGCGTCTCTATCGTGATATTATCCGGGTTCAGGCGGGCTGCATTACCGGACATATACCGAAACATGCCGCGTCCGACTTTGGCTTTGATCGTATTACTGTCAGATTTAGGGTCGTAGACAAATTCATCAATGGTCATCTCGACATCCGGGCCGACGGTGAACACGGTTGCGTCCTTAAGCAGAACCTGAAGACCGCTTTGGCGGTCTGTTTTGACCTGATCGCGCAAATGCACCGGCCCGCGTACAACGGCAGGAACGGCAATTTCGTCCTCTCCGGTCAAAGTGACCGTACCTTTAACCACGGCGTTCGTGCCGATCTCTTCAGGCGCAGCCTGAACGTCGGGCGTCAGCATCAGCGCCGCCAGAAGGCTCGCCGCAATCAATTTTGTGCAAGGCGTCGTCATAGTCACCCCCTAAAAGTCCCAAATAAGACGCAATTCCGCGCCGGAATTATCGAAATCAGGGGCCGACGTGTCATTCCGGCGCTGATTATAATTGATTGCGGCCTCAACCCGAACATTTGTCAGGCTTTCGCTCTTCGTAATCAAACTTATTGGCGCAGAGACGCCGATCCGGGCATTTATGCGCTCCAAGTCAGCCGAGCCTGCGCCTTTAAACGACAGATCCCGCCGCGTGATCAGGCCACGCACTTGCCATCCCGCCTCTTCGCCCGCCCGAAAATGTGCGCCTATACGCACAGCGTCATAGGATAACACCTCTGCGCGGGCGTCTTTTTTCTCAACGCCAAAACTGCCGCCAATAGCCAGTTTTGAATTCAGTTTTTTCGTCAGGCGCGCCAAAATTACGGTTTTATCCCCGCTCGCCGCCGCGTCATTGCTTGTATTACTGAGATTGGAATAGTCCTGATCGTAATGTCCGACGCTCAAAGAAGCCCGTAAATCCGGATTGCTGTGGGTCGACACAGTCAATCGCGGCCCCGTCTGCATCAGGTAATCATTGCCTGAAACAGACACTTTATCAGCATCATATTGCGCAGAGAGACGAAGACGGCCGACATCTTTGAACACGCCGGCATGACCGCCGACCGTATCAAAATCGGCTCGGGAGAATTCCTGATGGCGGCGGGTTTGTCCGTTAAGTCCGCCAAACAGCTGTAATCCGGTCACGCCCAGAGGCATTTGCCCTTGCGCGCCGGCAATAAGAAACGCGGAACCGTCGCTTTGGTCGGTTAATCCGACCGCAACATCGGTCAGCGCATTGCCCGCATTGCTGTCGTTGCGCGCACCAATCGCCAGACGGCCGTTAAATAACACATCCGAATTTGGTTTAACAGCTTTGGGCAGCGAAGCAGCTTTTTCCTCGACGGCCAAAGCCTGCGTCCGGCTGCGCGCAATCTGCTCAGGCGTTAAATCTGCGCTCGCTGTTTCTGCAGGCGTATATTGAAACGAAAATCCGTAATCTTCATAGATAGCGCGCTGCCGCTCTGTCATATTAGATCCGGATAAAAGCTCCAATTCCCGAAACGCCGCTTTTTTATCATCCAGGCGATAAAGTACGGCTGCATAGAAAAGCCGGGCGCTGTGCCAGTTCGGCTCCGCAAATAAAAGGCGTTCCAATGAAGCCGACGCGCCAAGTAAATCACCGCGCGCTGATTGTTGACGCGCATAATTTAAGTTTAGCTGCTTGTCATCGGGGTTTGCGTAAAGCTGCTCAAAACTGACCTTCGGCCCGTCATAGACATAGGTCATGCGCGGCCCCTTACGATCCTGCGCTTGCGCCGCAAAGGCGCAAAAGAACATAAGTAAGCTCAGAAACGCAATCTTCAGCCAACACATAACTGCCGATCCGGCGGCCCTAAATGTAATGGATGTATACATTGCCCGGCCCCCACAAGCCTGCATGGATGTCGTCTGTAAATGTCATTGGTTGCGCCCCGCTACCGTTAATATTTAAGCATAATGCTTATCACATCAGTCCTAAGCCCCTATTAACGCCTATTTTCTCTGCATTTGCAAGCGCTGTCTGTTTCGGGACGTATGGCGCGGTTAACAGTCCCGCCACGCGCGATTTCATCTTTAAAATTCCATTTTACAGCTTGAGACTTTAAATCAACAAGCAGGCTTTCAGAACGCGAGAACTTTTAAGCCGCAGCGTTCAATCCCATCATGTCGCGATATTGCCGAATAAAATGCATTTGTTTGTCCGCAGCCATCCCGCCGGTGATCGCAACTTCTGTCAACATGTGGGCCAAATCTTCCGCTTCATTCCCGGAAACAGTTTTTCTTAAAAACTTAGTCATTGGGCGAAGAACAGAGTCAGGCTGCTTTATATCCCGGGTGAGCCACCGCAAATTGTCGACTAAATCTGAAGTATCGTCTTTCGGCAATTTCATGTTTTCAATTAAAAGCGATTTAATGGTTTCAGACTCCGCGTCTGTTACCGTGCCTTGGGCGGCGCTTCTCGCAACGCCGATCATTAAAACGCAGGCTGCCTCACGCGGATCAGAAATTAAAGACAGGCCCGACCGATTTGTCTTTTTCGCATGGCGCATTTTGCGCGGAAGATTTGAAAGTTGGTTGGCTGCATCGGTAATATGATGCGCATTTTGCGCGGCACGGCCGAACCAAAAAACAAGCATGGCAAGGCCTGTTAAAATTCCGATTATTGCCGCCATAATAAAGCATCCTTTTTTTGATTTTGCGGGGCATGCTGCCTCAAGTCAAGACTCAGCGGCAGGTGCTTGTCGGGCCCATGTCCAGATGGAAATGATCGGCGTGGGCAGCGTTGTAATCCGGAGATAAGGTAACGCGAAATACTTGGCATCCATAATCACGGGCCGCGCGCAAAAAACCTGCACGGGCATCCTTGGCATTCCAATGTTTTTGAACGGATATTAAACGTCCGTCCTCAAGCTCAAAGGCTGCAACATCCCAGGCATTGGCATATGCGTGTTCAGATAAATTCGATGTTCCCGCAATATTGCGGCAGCTATAGGTTCCGTAATGGTGGATGCGCATGAGGCCGGAGCCGAGCAGCGCCTTTGCAGACTCATCGACTTTGCGAATCCATATATAAGCAGAAACCTGCAGCGGACAGAGCGATTCCATCGTCTCGGGCCGAAACTTAACGCCGGAAATTTGCTCGGCTTTTAAAGATACATCCCACCCGCAACCCTTGCTGTTTCTTTGCGGCTCTAATTCTGAGAAGGCTGTGTCTTTGGCTTCGGTTTGAATAAGCGTCAAACAGCTTGCGCGATTGCCAAGACTGATTTTTAAAATTTGAGATTTCGTCGCCATACCGATCGGGGCGTTCATGTCCAAGGGCTTCCAAAATAAATGTTGAGACGCAACGCGGCTGTCCGCAATTTTAAAAATTGAAAACCCGATCAGGCAAAATATAATTAAAGCCCACAGAGCGCGCATTTTTAAAAACTTGATCACGCCTAGTCCACCAAACAGACAACCTGCGCAATGCGGCGATCCCTGCGATAGCCATCGGCTTCTTTCCCGAAATCATCCGTCGTCACGGCGCGGGCGCGGGCCGGTTTTGCATCTTGCGGAATAAGCGGGCGCACAGAGCTTGGCGCAACTGTATAGACCCGGCCGCGCCTGGGGCTTTCAGCCGCCACAACGCCAATGACTTCGCCGTCTGCATCCAAAACCGGGCCGCCGGACAATCCGCCCAAGGAGCCGCGCAAGCCCCGCGTGCGGCCAAGTTCCGCCCACGCTAAAACAGCTTCCTCGGCATTATACCGCCCGCGTGTCACAAGCTGATGCCGACCCAGTAATGTTCCGGCCACTTCACCGGGTCGGCCTTGGGGAAATCCGAAAAAATAGCCGGCTTCCCTGATCACGCGGCGCGAATTTAAATCCATAGGTAAAGCCGGACGTGACCAGCGGGTTTTTAAAATCGCAGTATCACTGGTTTCAGATACGATCACTTTATCGACTTTGACCGCGCTGCGGCTTCCGGCAATTATGCCGACCCGGTCACAACTGTCGACGACATGACGTGCCGTCAGCCACATCCCTTTTCCATCAACACTGAACGCCGTGCCCGCGCCGGACTGCCGCGTGCCGATCTCAACTAAAATTTCAGGGTCGGAGGGCCGAATATCCGGCAAAGCCGCGCCCAAAGGCGGCGGTTCAATTGACGCCACTTCATTATTTGAAGCGCGGGCTTGGAGCAGTATAACGCCCAAGATTATCAGGTAAATTGACCAATCAGGCGGCAAGAACCGCCGGCGGGATTTTTGGCGGCGCGCCATACCCCGCTAGAATTTTACAAAAATTGCGGACGCCAGCAAAATCGAGCCTGCCAGTTTAAACGCACTCAAAACGATGGCGGCGGCCATATCGTTGTCGGTAATGCGTTTGGGCAGGTCGGGCAGAAGCATGTCGGTCATGCGAAACAAAAACAATTGCAACAGCAAGCTGACCGTTCCCCATACGGCCAAATCAAACAAGGAGACGCTGCTGGTCAGGCAAGAGGCGAGAGGCAGGGCGAGCGCAATCAAAAAAGCTGAAAACGAGACAGCCGCTGCGGTATTGCCGTCGCGAATAAGCGTAATTTCTTTATGAGGCGTGAGCTGCACATAGACAATCATGCCGGTGATATACAGCGCCGTAGCGAGTAGCAGAAAAAATATAAGCCACGGAAATCCTGCGGCGAGAGAGTTTAGAGCCGGCTCCATTAAGAGCTCCTGATATTGTTTAAAAGCAATCCGAGGCTCCCCATTCGCCCTTAGCTTTTTCTTACAGCTAATGCGCTTTTTGGCAAGCGGGCAAACGGCGCATTTACCGAAAAAAACGCCCGTTTATAAAATAACATCCGGGCTGGGCGCGGTTACAATGGCCTCCGGGTCAGCCCGTTTGATTTGCGGCTTAGGCGCGGCCGGAATGGATTTTAAATCAATCGCAGGGCGGGCCGTTTCAAACCGTTCATGGCGCGGATGAATAAGCGCGCCTGTATCCCCGAAAGAAAAAATCAAACGGCGCCAATCTGCGTCCGTATATAAAAAGGCGCTGCCTTCCGGATCCAGATCTGACCAATCGGCTTCTCCCGGCGCGCCGGCGGCCTTTGCGACCCAAAGCGCGGCGTCTTTTGGATTTTTACACAGGCTCTCAGCTTTCGCCGCAAGACTGCAAAGCCGCGCGGACGGCTGCCCGTCCTTGACCATTGGGGACAACAGCCCCCACGCCGTAACCCCGTCTCCGCTCGCCAGCGCTTCCTCAACGGTCAACAATGTTGTTTCGCGGTGAGACGGGTTTTGCTTGGTTAAAGATTTTATTCGTTTGGCCCGAACCTTGGCGGGCTCGCCGCTGACAATATCGCGATATGCAATCGCGAGCGCCGGATGCGGGGCTTTGCCCCACGCTTTTTCAATCAATTTAGCCGCGTCACTGTCTTCGCCGTTTTGCACCAATAGGCGCGCCGCCATTGCGACTCCGGGGGCAAAGCCGGGCATGCCTTCAGCAGCAATTCTTGCCGACTCTCGAGCGGTGCCCCTGTCATTGATCGCTTCGGCTTTCGCGGCTTTGGCCGTCAGCAAAACGGCTTTACGGCGGGTCGCAATATCTTTGGAAATATGTTTGCGGCGCAAGCCCTCTTCGAGGGTCGTCAGCGCCGTGTCCCAATCGCCTTCAGCGATTTGCGCGCCAAATAAAATATCAAAGGCCCATTTCGCCTCTTTATTGTCGGCATAGGCCTGCTGCGCATGGGACATTGCGGCGGCCATATCGCCGCGATTATACGCTAACGTTGCCAAGCCCCGCTGCCCGACTTTTCGGGTTTTTTCCACGTCGAGCATTTTAGTGTATTGCGCTTCGGCTTCGGCCGGATCGCCGGACACTTCGGCGGCCTGCGCAGACACAATGCTGCCCAGCGCGGGGCGATCAATGAGGGCATTGGCGCGGGCCGCTTTTTTGCGGGCCGTATCGGCGTCGCCGCTGCCGGCAGCAATCATGGCATCTTCCATCGCTTCCAGGGCTTTGCCCCGCTTGCGCCTTGACACGCCGGAGCGCAGACGCGCCGGTATATCCAAAACGAAACGCGCCAGCGCCCAGACCGCAATGATTGTCACCGTCGCCACAATCGCGCCAAACATGGCCGCTTGGGCTGAAATTTTATAACCGCCCTCAGGACGCAAAGCTGAGGCGTCGGCGTGCTCTATAATGAAAAACCGATCTCCGCCGATATAAAGCAGCAGTGCGGCCACACAGACCGCAAAAATTAAAATAACGATCAAATACCGGATCAGTGCAGATTTCATAATATGTCCTTTTGGCCAAATCAGCCGGGTTTATTTAATCGCTTTTTTTGCTTCAATCATCCAGCTGTGAGCCGCGGCCCGCAAAGTCGGATTTAAAGTTTCAATCAACGTTACCGCGCCGGCAACATCGCCGCGCGCCGTTAAAGCTTGCGCTTGGTCAATGGTTTTGCGGGCATCCGCAACAGACAAATCATCGGTTTCAATATGTTTGCCGATTATTCTGCGAAGCCAGCTCGGCTCTTTGATATTTTGACTTTGCACGGAAAGCGCGCTGAGCATGGCCTCGCGCGGAAACTGCGCAACCAAATCATAAACTTCGGCTGCATCAGCCGGCGTGATTTGCGGATCTTCCAAGCCCGGTCCACTTTCACCCGGCGTCGTCGAATATGACAAAATGATAGGCTCTTTTGAGACAGGCGGCGTCGCAAGCAGGGCTTCAAGGCGGGTTTCCAGCGCGTCCAAACGCCCCAAAAGTTGCGACGCCACGCCGGTTTCTTCGCCCTCCGGCGTGATTAGCGTTTCCAAGGCGTCAATGCGGGCTGTAACAGGGTCAAGCGCAGCGGCGCGTTCGGCATTAATGTCGACGGATTTCAGGCCGGAGACGTCAGCCTCCAGCGCTATTATCTGCGCGGCTTGCCCGGTGCGGTTACTGACCGTTTGTGCCACGCCGCCCAAATCTTTGCGAAGACTGCTTTGGGATGTCTTAAGCCCGTCAACAGATTGCTGCATGGCTTTCAAAGCCTGCGCGTTTTGCGTAATCGCTTGCGCAGGGGCCGCATTGGCCGGGTCAAAAATTTTCGGTAAAATCCATCCGCCTGCTGCGCCGGCGAAAGCGGCCAGAACAGCCATGCCGGCGGCCACAGGAAAGCTGACGCCGGAGCCTTGCCGGCGCGACGGCTTCGCCGGCTTTGACTTGGCGGATTTCGGCGCGCCGGACTTACCCGCGGACGGTTTTGGCGAATCCTTGCGGGGCTTAAAGTCTTTAAGGCCGGGCGCATTATCACTTGCGCCGGGCTTTGAAGCGTCAGGCTTCGGCGCATCGGAGCGGGACGTTTGCGGGGTTTTATCGTCGGGCATAGTTTTACCTTTTTTTCTAGCTTACGCTTTTAATGCCGCCGCCTCAAGCAATCCGAGCATGGACGGCTCGTCCGGTGTTTCGGCAATATACCTGCCCGTAAATAACGCATCGGCCCCGCGAAGCGTTGCATCGGTCTTGGATGAAATACTGATGACATGAAGCGGCGCGGCGATGGCCTTCGGTAAGAGCGACAAAAATGTGTGCGCGCCCTTGGGTGAGTACAGCAGGACAATGAGGGGCCGGCCACTGCCAAGGACAGCCAATATATCAGCGCCAAGCGCGGTCACAGCCTGGGTTCCGTATATAATTTCGCGGCGGCAATCAATTGCTGCGCCCCTCAATGCGCCGGACAAATCACCGGCGACATGGACGCCGGATAAATGAGTCACCGCGTCAGCCCCGGATTTAAGGATCAACGCCGCTAAATCATCCACGCTCCCGCTCGCGCTTTGTACGGTTTCAAACCCCGCAGCGCGGGCTATGTTTGCCGTCGCATCGCCAACGGTAAATACCGGCCAAATACGGCGATCCGTCAGCGCCGTAAAAGCGCGCACACCATTGGGACTTGTAAAGGCAATCGCATTATCATCCGGCGGGCAGGCATTGGGGGTCGAGACTGCGGACAGTTTCAAGACAGGGCCGATCAGCGGCGTAAAGCCGGCAGCGCGCACGGCAGCCGCGCTGCTTTGGCAGGCTGTATCCGTGCGCGTAATCCATACGTTTAAGGCGGGCCGGGCCGTGCTCATGGCGCTTCGGGCATGTCCCATTGAATGGCTGCTCCGGCTTCAAATCGAATTTCCATACCCAGACTATAGCCCAGGGCGTAAGCATCGGCTTTGGCATCGCCGGACAAGATAATCGTTTCATCGCGGGTAAAGCTCTCGCGCCCATCCGGCGTTAAGGCCTGGGCGCGCAGACGCAGGTTATCGCCTGTAATTTCGGCCAGCGCCGCGATCGGCGTTCGGCACGATCCATCGAGGGATTTCAAAAGAGCCCGCTCTGCCGTTATGCGAATGTCGGTTTGCATATCGTCCAGCGGCGCAATCAGCGCTCGGGCTTTATCGTCATCTTTGCGGATTTGAATACCGACCGCCCCTTGGGCCGGCGCCGGGAGCATATCCTCAACTGCAATTAAATGCGTAATCACATCAGTTTGCCCGAGCCGGGTCAGGCCGGCGCTCGCTAAAAACGTCGCGTCGCAATCACCTGCTTCCAGCTTTTTGAGACGCGTGCCGACATTGCCGCGAAGCAGCTTTATGCGAAGATCAGGCCGCAGACGGGCCGCTTGGGCTTGGCGGCGCAGTGAGGCCGTGCCGAGCGAGGCCCCGCGGGGCATTTCCAAAAATGATTTAGCGGTCAGAGATATGAAAGCGTCGCGCGGGTCTTCGCGCGGGAGTATGGCCGCCAGATCAAAAATCTCCGGCATATGGGTCGGCACGTCTTTCATGGAGTGGACCGCCACATCAATTCGCTTATCCGCCAAAGCTTCGTCCAGTTCTTTGACAAATAATCCCTTCCCGCCCGATAAAGCGAGTCTGCCTGTCAGGACATCACCGGTGGTTTTAAAAACCATAATCGGAAAGACCGTATCGGCGTCAGATTTTGCCGTGCCGGAGCGGGCAGCCAGCAAGTCTTGGACCTGCCGGGCCTGCACCATAGCGAGCGGAGACCCGCGACTTCCGATTGTCAGCACCTGTTGCATATTGGCCCGTTTATCCTTACCTGTTTGGCATGGCTTTAACGGCAAAATCTTCTCAAGTACAGACCGTGCACACTGTGCTCGGATTAGAATCATCTTGCGACGAAACGGCAGCGTCCGTGGTTCGGCGTAACAGTGACGGGGGCATAGACATCCTGTCATCCATAATCGCATCTCAAGATGAAATTCACCGCCCGTTTGGCGGCGTTGTGCCGGAAATTGCTGCCCGCGCCCATTTGGACATTGTCGACAGCCTCACCGCGCAAGCCGTACGCGAAAGCGGCGTGGAATGGGATGATTTAGACGCCATCGCGGCTACGGCAGGCCCCGGACTGATCGGGGGCGTCATCGCCGGATTAATGACAGCCAAAGGCCTTGCGCTGGCTTTGGAAAAGCCGCTCATCGCGGTCAATCATTTAGAGGGTCATGCCTTGTCCCCGGCGCTGGCATCCCCCTGCCCGTTTCCGTATTTGCTTTTGCTGGTCTCCGGCGGACATACGCAGCTGTTAAGTGTGAATGGCCTTGGCGATTATACGCGTTTGGGATCGACCGTTGATGACGCCGCCGGCGAGGCCTTTGACAAAACCGCAAAAATCATGGGCCTCGGCTTTCCGGGCGGCCCAAAGGTCGATGCCGCAGCCAAAACAGGCGACCCGAAATCCCATAAATTACCCAAGCCGTTTGCCGGGAAAGATCACGCTGATTTCTCTTTTGCCGGCCTGAAAACAGCGACCGCCCGCGCTTACGCCGCCATCGAAAATCCCACAGATCAAGATCGATCTGACGTGGCGGCTTCGTTTCAGCGTACAGTTTCAGATGTCATCATTGACCGCTGTAAGCAGGCCATGAAACTTTTCAAATCACAGCATCCCGATCAATCCGAATATCGTTTTGTCGTCGCCGGCGGAGTTGCGGCCAACAGCGAAATTCGCGCAAGCCTTAAGACGTGGTGCCAAGATAAAGGCTACGCGCTTAATTTTCCGCCGCTGAAATTTTGCACGGATAACGCCGCGATGATAGCGCTCGCCGGGGCAGAGCGCTTGGCCGCCGGGGACATTGATGACTTATCTGCAAAGGCGCGCCCGCGCTGGCCGCTCGATGATAAACAAGCCGCCGACGATCCCAAAAGCGGAAGCGGCAGGAAAGGCCCGAAATCATGACACAGACATTAAACCATTTTGGCGTCATTGGCGGCGGCGCGTGGGGTACTGCGCTTGCGCAGACCTTAGCCGCAGCCGGCCGCCGGGTCACACTTTGGGCCTTTGAAACCGATTGCGTAGACGCGATTAATACCTCCCGGGAAAACACGCTTTATCTGCCGGGCGTCACCCTCAGCCCCGCGATAAAAGCCACGACCGATTTTGCCGACCTTCATTCCGTGGACGCGGTTTTGGCTGTGCCGCCGGCCCAACATATGCGCGGCACGCTGAAGGCGTTCGCGCCTTACGCCAAAGACGGTCTTCCGATTGTGCTTTGCTCTAAAGGCATTGAACATAAGAGCCTGAAATTTATGGCCGGCGTTTTGGAAGACGAGATTCCGGCAGCGCGCGGCGCGGTCCTGTCCGGACCAAGCTTTGCCATTGATGTCGCTAAGGGCCTGCCGACCGCCGTGACCCTGGCTTGCGAAGACGCGGTTTTAGGCGAAGCGTTGTGTGAAGCCATCGCCTCACCGACCTTCCGGCCGTATTCTGCAACTGATATTATCGGCGCGGAAATTGGCGGCGCGGTGAAAAACGTGCTCGCCATTGCGTGCGGAATGGTGCTGGGTAAAGGCCTTGGGAAATCCGCCCACGCCGCCGTTATCGCGCGCGGCTTTCGCGAAATGACCCGGCTGGGCGAGGCGCTGGGCGCGCAGGGCGAAACTCTGACCGGGCTTTGCGGATTGGGCGATTTGGTCCTGACGTGCAGCAGCGAGCAATCGCGCAATATGTCCTGCGGCCTCGCTTTAGGAAAAGGGCAGACATTGGACGACATAATGGCCGGCCGCAGCGCCGTCACTGAGGGCGTCGCCACCGCGCCGGCGCTGAAAATTTTGGCGGCTAATCTGGGTATAGACATGCCGATATGTGATGCCGTCGCCGATATTTTATCAGGCAAAGAGACGGCCGACACCGCCGTCATGCGGCTTTTGACCCGCAATCTGAAATCAGAACTGGAATAGAGATGTATTTTGTCATTTACGCCAAAGACCGCAAAGATGGCTTGCCGATACGCAAAGCCAATCGCGATGCCCATTTGGCCTTTCTCAGAGCGCCCGGCCACGTCAAAGTTATCGTCGCCGGCCCGCTTTTAGATGACGCCGGCGAGGTCATGATCGGCTCTATGCTGATTGTTGAGGCGGCGGATTTGAGCGCCGTCAAAGCGTGGCTGACCCATGACCCCTACGCCAAAGCCGGACTGTCCGAGAGCGTGGCTGTACATCCGTATATTTGGGCCATCGGCGCGCCTGAATAAGCGACTTTCTTATTCCCGCGCTTTTGTGCTAGAGGCGGCGCATTATGGCGACACAATTACTCAAGACTGTTTCTGATACTCCGGCCGTGCCTGCTGATGACCGCATCCGCTTGGCAGGATTGGGGCGCAAGGAGATTGCAGCCCATTTAACGGCGCTTGAGGATGACCTGAAAATTGAGCCGAAAAAAGTGCGCATGCGCACCAAGCAAATTTTCCATTGGATATATAATTATGGCGTTACCGAGTGGGACGCCATGACCAATATCGCAAAGCCGCTTCGCGAAAAATTGGCGCAGCACTTCACCCTCGCCCGCCCGGAAATCGTAGAGCGTCTGATATCCACCGACGGCACGCGAAAATACCTTATCCGCATGGCCCCCGGCATTGAGGTCGAGAGCGTCTTTATTCCGGATGTGTCGAAAACCGGCGCGCTGTGCGTAAGCTCCCAAGTCGGCTGCACGCTGACGTGTAATTTTTGTCATACCGGCACGCAGCGATTAGTCCGCAATTTAACGTCGCAGGAAATCGTCCTGCAAGTTTTAATCGCCCGTGATGATTTGGGCGAATGGCCGACGACGCAGGAAAATCGCCGCCTGACCAATATCGTGTTTATGGGCATGGGCGAGCCGCTTTATAATACGGACGCGGTCGGCGACAGCCTTGATACGATTTGCGACGGCGAAGGTTTGGGCATTGGCCGCCGGCGCATTACCGTATCCACGTCCGGCGTTGTGCCTGAAATCGGCCCGATGGGCGAGCGCACCAAAGCTATGCTGGCCATATCGCTGCATGCAGCAAATGACGACCTGCGTACGCAAATTATGCCAATTAATAAGAAATATCCGCTCGCAGAATTAATGCAGGCGTGCCGCGATTATCCGGGTCTGAATAATTCGCGCCGCATTACGTTTGAATATGTAATGCTGAAAGGTGTCAATGACAGCCCGAAGCATGCCAAGCAGTTAATAAAGCTTTTACGCGGCATTCCCGCTAAAGTGAACCTCATTCCGTTTAACCCGTGGCCCGGTACGGATTATGTGTGCAGCGATTGGGAAACCATTGAGACCTTTGCCGATATGGTCAATGCGGCCGGCTATGCCAGCCCAATCCGAACCCCGCGCGGACGCGATATTTTTGCCGCTTGCGGGCAGTTGAAATCAGAGAGTGAGAAATTACGCGCGAGCGTTAAACGCAAGGCGGCTTTAGCCAATGGCACGCCGGCAGACACAGACGCCTGACTGCATTCTAAGAGCAGAGCCCTTTGGTTTTTTTCAGGGCCGCCGTAATGCCCGATAATGAAAACTCGTAACTGGTTGCTGTGCCGCGCGTGGAGACCGCGTCAATGCGCATCAACGAACCGCCGCGCATGTTTTTCACAAGCCGTTTCTCCTCTGTCGTTTCCTCAACAAAGGCTTCGTTTTGCGAGGCATACATAGGCGTCTTTGCGCTGCCGACGCGAGCGTTTGGCGGCGCCGTAACTTTGAACGAATAGCCCGTCATCAGGCTGGGCTGCTCGAACGCGGCGCCGGATTGCCAATTGGAAACCATAAAGAACACATCGCCATGTTTGACAGATTTGGGCGACAGATTCTTTGGGGTCGCCAGCGCGTAGCAGATTTTATTGCTGCCGCTGCCTTTCGTATAAACCATCCAATCAGAATATGTGCCCTGAAGCTTGGGCTCTTCGGCATGGGCCGCCGGGGCCGTAAGCGCGCCGAAGCCGGCAAGCAGAACAAAAGCAGAGACAAAGGGTTTCATAATCAGGGTCACATATAAGTTGAAAATCGATAACACAATTTTGCAATTATGCCGTTAAGATGCGGTTAACCCAAATTGTTTTCGCAGCCCTTATCAGTTCTTGCGGCGGCGCACTTCTTTCCACGCTTCGACGGCCTCTAATTTCGGGCCGCCCGGCATTATGGGGCGCTCAGGATAGCCACCCAAACAAATCGTACGATCATAGAGCGTCAACGCGGCGGCAAGGGACACATTAATACAAAATTTGGTTGGAATTTTAACGACATGGCTGCAGAGCGTTTGCATCTCAGGCGACAGGCTGCCCTTTTCCGGACCCAAAACATAGGCACACGACATGGGGTGGCGAAAGCTGGGCAGATCGACGCTGTCATCGGTCAGTTCTATTCCGACCAGAGGACAGCCCTTGGGCAGGCGCATATCGGCGACATCGTCCCATTCATAATAAGGCACATGATGCAGCGCTTTGGAGGTGTCAGTGTCATTAATGCCGCGCAAATCATGGTGCGCATTGACGGTAAACGCAAAGCTCGCCCCGAATGCGTGAGCCGTGCGCGTTACCGCGCCAAGGTTAGCGGCTTTGGAAATACCTTCACTGCCAATGCCGAAATAGCCGCGGCGGTTCATAGATAGGGACATAGTTTTACTCTGTAATCGGGATTTTTCGTTTTTGGACATAGCGCAGCAAGACATAAGCTGCAACGCAGGCCGAAATGATGACGACCATCAAAAACGGAGTTTGCGGCGCGAGGGCAAGATAGCCCAGACCGATCAGGATGAGAGTCACGAAATTCACCGCAGCATTGAGCATAACCGCGCCGGCGCTCATCAGGCGGGCCCGAACGGCATTGGGCGCTCGGCGCTGCGCCATCGCTTGCAGCGGTATGACATAAAGTCCGGCGCAGAGGGACGAGCCGATAACCGCGAGCAGGAAGCGCGGCGTGGCCGGATCTGCAAAAAAATCAACCGCAGTGCCAAGCTCGGTTCGGCCGGATGCTTTGGTGCTCAGATAAAGATCAAGGGTAAACAAGGTTACGCCCACGATACCGAATGCAATCAAGCCCATGCCGTCACGCCCCCGCGAGAGAACAGCGCACAAAAGCGCGCCAACGAGAATAGCCAAGGTCGAGGACACTAAAACCAAAGCCAAGACATTTTCGTCATATCCCAAGACGTCTTTGACCATATTGGGCATAACCAAAATCATCACATTTGAAAATCCGTAAAACCACGCAATGCCCATCATCGGTTTAAACACCGGCATATGCTCCAGAGACGTTTTCAAAACACCGATAATTGACGTTATCGGGTTCCAATCAATTTTTAAATCGCCGCGCGGCGCAGGCGCCTGCGGGAGCCTTTCGGCCGCGAACCAACCAATGACCGCAAACACTAAAAGCAAGCCGGCAATTATGCGCGGTCCGGTCAGAAAAGTGTCCGGCATGGCTTTGTTCGCCAAGGCCAAACCGACGACCATGCCAAGCAGTATTGTAAAAAACTGAAAGCCGGACATGACGCCATTGGCAGGCACTAATTCAGTATCATCAAGCCATTGCGGCAGAACCGCATTTTTAGTGGGCGAGAAAAACGCGGATTGCGCGCCCATCAAAACCAAGGCCGCTGACAGAATAATCACGCTGAACAAATTTTTATTACCGGGCGCAGGATCGTAAGCCAGAAGCCCGATAGCGGCAAATACCATAATCGCGACCTCAGCCCGTTTTACCCATTTTAAAACGAGGCTGCGATCAACCTTATCGGCGATTTGACCGGCAATCGTGCAGAGCACTAAAAACGGCAAGGTGAACAGCAAAGCCGCAATCGGCACAACGGCTTTTTCAGGAATGCTTTCTGAAAAGAACACCATGCTGCCGAATGTCACCAAAGCGATCAGCGCGTTTTTCAAAAGATTATCGTTGAACGTTCCGGCTTGGAATAAAACAAACAAAGGCAAGAATGTGCGTTTGGTAAAGAGCTTTACCGATGCTGCCGCGCTCATGAACGTGCGCCTTGGTCAAGTTCGGGCCGCGCCTCACGGGCGATACGTTTGGCCTCGGCCATGTTGTTTTCTTTGACCAATCCGATATTGTCAGGGTCCAGCGCGCCGAGATTGTCCATATCCAGCAGCGCGCGGCTTTGGGTTTCAATTGCAGTTTCGAGGCGGGCCATAAATTCTTCCTTTTCCAATCCCGGGGGGATCGGGTCTAAAAACTCTAATGTCGCCCGGCCGGGATATTTCATTATATCGGCCTGATTCCACCGCTGGCCCAAATTGGTTGCCGCCGGAACGACAGGACAGCCAAAGTCTTTATACATATGATACACGCCTTTGCGATAGCGATGTTGCGTGCCGATTTCCGAGAGGTGGCCTTCCGGATAGATGAACATCACCCGGTTTTGCGCTTTGACCCGCGCGACTTCGCGGCTCATCTGATCCTGTACATCGCTGCCGCCGCAATTATCGATCACCACAGCGCCGGCTTTGCGCAGAATAGTTTTGACAATGGTGAATTTCGCAATCGCGTCACCGGCCACAAAAGACAGATCAAAAAACTCCGAAAACAGCAAAAACCCGTCGCCATAGCTTTGGTGCTTTGGCGCAATAATATAGGCGCCGGACTTTGGCAGACGCTCTTTGCCTTTAATTTCAATCTCAATATCGACAATAGCCGTCATCAAAAACCGGATAGTGCGCGTATAGGCCATAAGGCCCGCCATCATCGGCTTTCGGCCGGGAATGAGCGCGAGGACGCCGCAGACAATCGCAAAAAGGGCAGTCACCCCGTAAAACAAAATATGAAAAACCCAAGACTTGATCAGCCCCGGCTTTGGATGGTGGTCACTCATGGGCGGCCTCCTAATCGGCATTTGATAAAAGCACGGCCATAACGGCGGCGTTAAAGGCAGCTTTGTGGTCGCTCAGAGAGCCTGCAATTTGACCATAAATTTTTGATGTTGCCGTTTGAAGCACGCAACCCAGCGCCATAGCGGCTTTAACGGAGGGATCTCCGTGCGGAATTTCGCCGCGCGATTGCGCCCGGCTGATAATCTCAATAGCTGCGCCCATCGGGCTGTCCCCGGCGTCAGCGGCGAGATCTTTGAACCTGTGAAAATGCAGTACGTAATAAGAGAACGCGTCCCAATCCTCATCCGCAAACGCGCAATAACCGGCAACGATGGTTGCAACTTTTTCGGACAAACGTCCCGAGCCGGCCTGCGCGTCCCTGACCATATCGGCGAGACGTTTGTGGCCGGCAACCATAAGACTGCGCGCCAGTTCATCTTTGCTTTTGAAATAACGATAAATAACGCCTTCGGACACGCCGGCCGTTGCGGCTAAATCTTTTGTCGAGACGCCGTCTACGCCGCCGCGCGAAAACAGCGCCAGGGCGGCGCGCTCGATCTTCGCCTTGGTGGTCGGGCCGGTCGCCTTAACGGCAGGCCGTTTTGCCGCCGCAATTTGTTTTGGCCGCGGCTTTTCTTTCGCAGGGGCTGCAGAGGCGGGCTGAAGTTTGCCGGCCGGTTTAAAGTATTTTGTTTTAGTCGCCACACCGGTTTCCATTATGAGTGAGCGCTCACTATACACCCTAATTCCCATCCGTCAAATATTGAGTTTCTGCCTCATGTACTCCGCGAAATCACAATACAGACGCGCGTATTTATATGACGACCCTCCCTTGTCCGGCAGAGCGTTGCAGGTATGATGTTGCTGATATTCAACAGGAAATATAATCATGGCTGACGCAAAACTGACTTTTTGGGCCGGAGCGCTCGCCGCTGTATTAATGACCGGCTGCGGCAGTGAAACAAAGTCTCCGGCCTTAAAAACTGATGTGTCTCATGAGGCTATGGTCGCTGCCGCTGACCCGCGCGCTGTCGCGGCCGGGCTTGAGGTTATTGCAGAGGGCGGCACAGCCATTGACGCCGCGATTGCCGTACAGGCCGTTTTAGGACTGGTCGAACCGCAGAGCAGCGGCATTGCGGGCGGGGCTTTTCTGATGTTTTACGACGCGCAGGCCAAACGCGTAACAATGTATGACGGCCGCGAAACAGCGCCGGCAAGCGCAACGCCAAAACTGTTTTACGGCGATAACGATCAACGCCTTCCTTACGTTCAGGGCATAGCGTCCGGCCGCAGCACCGGGGTTCCCGGCGTTATTGCTATGCTTGCTATGGCACACAAAGATCACGGAAAAACGAAATGGTCGCGCCCGTTTGATCGCGCCATCACTTATGCGGATGAGGGCTTTACCGTCTCTGAGCGTATGAACAAGGTTTTAAGCCGCACGGCGGGCTATGGCCTGCTGGCGCAAAATGAAAATGCGAAAAACTATTTTTTTACGCAAGACGGCAAGCCGCTTCCGGTCGGGTTTAAGCGGGTCAATACGCCCTATGCCGACAGCCTTCGCGCAATCGCCAAGGATTACCGAAACATGTATCGCGGCCCCGTGGCACAGGCCATTATCGATGCAAGCCGCGCAGAGCCCCGCCCGGGCGGCTTATCACTTTCTGATTTTGCGGCCTATAAACCGCGCAAACGCGACGCGCTGTGCAGCGGATATAAAGCCGTAACGATTTGCGGCGCGCAGCCGCCGTCATCAGGCGGAGTCGCCGTTCAATCCATTATGCGCACGCTGGAAAACACCGATATTGATGCAAACGGTCCGCACACCGCCCGCGGCTGGCATTTATTTATCGAAGCTTCACGCCTCGCCTATGCCGACCGTGATCTTTATGTGGGTGACGATGCGTTTGTCGATGTGCCGATCACAGACATGCTTGGCGGCGCTTATTTAAAAAGCCGCGCGGCGCTGATTAAGCCTGACACGGCCATGAAAACTGTCAAAGCCGGCAATCCCGTTGACTACAATCCCGGCGCAGATATGACCCCTGACAGCCCCGGCACAAGTCATATTTCCATTGTCGACAGCTATGGCAACGCGCTCTCTATGACGACAACCGTTGAAAGCGCCTTTGGCAGCCAGCGCATGGCGGCGGGCATGATGCTCAACAATCAATTGACCGACTTTTCCTTTGAACCGGTTGATAAAGCCGGCAATCCCATCGCGAACGCCGTCGCGCCGGGCAAACGCCCGCGAAGCTCTATGTCCCCGACCATCGTTCTGGATAAAAACGGCGACTTTGTGCTTGCAACCGGTTCCCCGGGCGGGAACTCAATTATAGCCTACACGGCCAAGACCCTTGTCGGCATGCTTGATTGGGGCCTGAGCCCGCAAGCGGCCGCTGATCTGCCGAACGTAATTGCGCGCGGCAAACGGGTAAAAATGGAAACCGAAGGCATGCCGGAGGATGTTATCGGGCAACTTAAAGCTATGGGCCATAATTTGGCGCTGTCTGACGGCGAGATCAGCGGCATTCATATTATCCGCAAAAACCCGGATGGCAGCCTGACCGGCGGCGCAGACATGCGGCGCGAGGGCGTGGCTTGGCGCGTCAGCGATGTTCCTGATAACCTGAAATAAACGGCAACGGTCCGAACGCCCGACAAGAAGGCATACATATCTGACAGAGGCCCTTGCAATATTATGGGTTGCGCGCCGCGTCGCGCGCTCTATTTTCACGGCTTGACTTAAACGCGCGGACGCGGCGCAAACCCGGCAGCCACGCTGCCCGTAGGCAGACCATGAAAATCAATAAATCTTATTTTATCGCCGGGCTTTTAATGCTCGCGATAATTCTCTGGTTCCTGCTGCATTACTTCAAGCCGGAAACATTTGAGGGTGATGACGCCGCAAATAAAGCCGCTGCGAGCGAGCAGACTCTGCCAAGCGTCGTTTACCGGAATGCGCGCGCCTCTCTGCATGAACGCGCCTTTGCGCTCTATGGCCGCACGGAGGCATCGCGCGAGGTTAATGTCAAAGCGCAAACCGCAGGCATTGTTGTCTCTGCGCCGGCAACAGAAGGCGAGGCGGTCAAACGCGGCGCGCTTTTGTGTCGCCAAGACGTCGATGCCCGCCAATCCGTTTTGGATCAGGCCAATGCCAATTTACGGTCCGTCAATGTTGATCTGGCCGCTGCGCGTACTCTTGCGGATAAAGGCTATCAATCCGCGACGCGCGTGACCGCCATTGAGGCGCAATTGGACGGAGCGAAAGCCGCCGTAACCCAAGCGCAAATCGAGCTTGATAATGTCAATATTCGCGCGCCCTTTGCCGGCATTTGGGAACGCCGCCTTGCAGAACTTGGCGACTATCTTGCGCCGGGGCAAGCCTGCGGATTACTGGTTGATCTGTCGCCGTTAATTGTAAGAGTCGATCTGACCGAAGGCCAGCTTGGCCTAATCAAGGCCGGGCAAGACGCGAGAATAAAGCTCGCTACAGGGCAGGACGTTATGGGCAAAGTGCGCTTAATCGAGTCCAAAGCCGATCCTTTAACCCGAACATTTTCAACAGAAATCGCTGTCGACAATGCCGATATGAGCCTGAAGGCCGGCGTTACCGCAGACGTGAAGCTGATTTCAGGTAAGGTCAGCGCGCAGCAAATTCCGTCACAAATTCTCACGCTGAACGATCAGGGCCTGGTCGGCGTGCGCTATTTGAACAAAGACGACACCGTCGCATTCACCGCGGTTGAAACTGTCGACGAAGACGCCGGCGGGATTTGGGTGACAGGATTACCGGATAAAACCCGCATCATCGTTAAAGGCCAAGACTATGTCTCGGCCGGAACGCTTGTCGAACCAATCCTTGAAGGCGCGTCGCAATAATGGAACGCATTGTCGACTTTGCCATTGATAATTGGCGTGTCACGCTGGGCCTGATGTTTTTTGCCGTCCTTGGCGGCATTTTGGCTATGACGCGCTTGCCGCTGGATGCAGAACCGGACATTCCCGTCCCGTTTGTAAACGTGCAGGTTCTGGTTCCCGGAATTTCACCCGAGGATGCGGAGCGCCTTTTGGTTCGCCCGATGGAGACGGAGTTGAAAGCGGTTGAAGGCTTGAAAGAAATGAACGGCGTTGCCGCGTCAAATGTCGCCTATATGACGCTGGAGTTTAATGCGAGCTTTGATCAGGACAAAGCGGTTCAGGAGATTAACGAAAAAGTCGACAAAGCCCGCGCAGAATTCCCTCAAGAAGCCCGCCAGCCGGTGGTCGAGGAAATCTCAACCTCAACGTTCCCCGTCATTGTCGTCAATTTATTCGGCGACGCGCCGGAGCGCGAAATGCAGTTTCTTGCCAAGGAATTGCAGCGCCGCATTGAAGGCATACCCGCCGTCTTGGAGGCTAATATTTCCGGCGAGCGCATCAATGTTTTGGAAGCGGTTTTAGATCCGTCTCAGATGGAAATTACCGGCATTACGTTTGATGAAATATCGGCCGCTGTCGCGCGCAACAATGCCTTGATCGCGGCCGGGGCGCTGGAGACGCAAAACGGAAAGTTTAATGTCAAACTTCCCGGCCTGATTGAAACACCGAAAGATTTATCCGAATTGGTCATCCGGGCCGGCAGTAATGGCGCAATTGTCAAAATGAGCGACATCGCCGCTGTCCGTAAAGGCTATAAAGACGTGGCGTCCTACGCCCGATTTGAAGGCCAAACATCCGTATCCGTTGAAGTGTCAAAGCGCCAAGGCGAGAATATTATTGAAACCATCACCAAGGTCCGAACCCTTGTTGATGAGATCAAAGCGCAGGAAAACTGGCCTGCAACGGTGAAAGTTGCCTATAGTCAGGACCGGTCGCGGGAAATTCGCGAAATGGTCGGATCGCTGTTTTCGTCTATCGTAAACGCCGTGATCTTAGTTTTCATTGTCTGTATCGCTGCCCTTGGCTGGCGCTCAGCGCTGTTTGTAGGCTTTGCTATCCCGGCCAGTTTTCTGATGGCCTTGTTTATGTTCTACATTCAGGGCGCGTCGATTAACATGATGATCATGTTTGGCCTGATCCTGTCTGTCGGAGTTTTGGTGGACAGTGCTATTGTCATTGTCGAATTTGCAGACCGCAAACTCTCTGAAGGTTTAGACCGCGTCGAAGCCTACCGCCAAGCCGGTAAGCGTATGTTCTGGCCGATTGTTTCATCCACCGCGACGACGCTGGCTGCGTTCCTGCCGCTTTTGTTTTGGGATGATGTCACCGGGAAATTCATGTCTTATTTTCCGCGCACAATGATTTTTGTGCTGACGGCATCTTTGCTTATGGCGGTTATCTTTCTGCCGACCCTCGGCGCAATGATCGGGCCACGTAAAATCAGTAAAGTAAATCGCAATGCCGCCGCGCTGTCCGGCGAAGGCGGCGACCCGATGGCGACGAAAGGCATTACCGGAATTTACGTGCGCATTATCAGCAAGCTGGTCAATTTTCCGTTTATCGTTATCGGCGTTACCATCCTGATTATGGGCGCAATTGTTGTCAATTTTAATGCCGTTATGGATTCGGATCCGCCCAAGCCGGTCGAATTTTTCACCCAAGCCGCCGGGGACCAAATTTTCATTTTGGCCCGGTCACGGGGCAACACCACGCCCGCAGACGCACTGGATATCGCGCTCGATATTGAAGACCGAATTAAAGACATTGAGGGCATTCAGTCTGTTTATACAGTTGCGGGCGCAGCGGCCGGCGGCTCCGGCGGCGGCGGGCAACTCTCAGGTCCGGCCAATGTGCCGTCCGATACTGTGGTCAAAATTTTTACCGAACTTAAAGATTTCGACGATCGCAAAAACAGTAACGAAATTATGGAAGATTTGCGCCGCGCGGTCACAGGAATTCCCGGCGTCTATACCGAAGTGTCCGCCGTGTCCCAAGGTCCGCCCATCGGTAAAGATATGGCCGTGCAATTATCATCGGACAATCTCGCCGACCTCAAAGCGGCAACGCGAAAAGTCCGCGACAAGTTTCTGTCTGTAGAGGGCCTGTTTGAGATCGAAGACACACTGCCTTTGCCGGGCATAGAATGGCAATTAAAAGTCAACAGGGCGGAAGCCGGCCGGCTGGGCCTTGATGTCTCGCGCATTGGCGCGGCGGTATCATTTTTGACCGAAGGAGCCTTAGTTGCGCAATACCGGCCGCTCGACGCAACAGAAGAAGTCGACATTCGTATTCGCTATCCGGCCGCTTCGCGCGACCTCAAAGAGCTCGACACCCTGCGCATTCAAACTGCCGGCGGCAGCTTGCCGCTCTCATCGGTTGTGACGCGAATTGCCAAGCCGCGCCTTGATAAAATTGAGCGCCGCGATCAATCTTTGGTCTATGAAGTGCGGGCCAATACGCGCGACGGCTTTGCCACCAATCAGCAGGTAAGCCTGATCAAAGATTGGCTGGACACAGAGGCGGATCTTCCGTCCTCAGTCTCTCACAAGTTTTTGGGCCAAGAAGAAGAGAACGCCGCGGCCGGGCAATTCTTCCAAGGCGCAGCCATTGCCATCCTGTTTATGATGAGCGTGATTTTGCTGTTGCAGTTTAACAGCTTTTACCACGTCTTCCTGACACTTTTGGCCGTTATCCTGTCAATATTCGGGGTTATTTTAGGTCTGACTTATTACCCGTATATTTCAATCATTCTGTCCGGCACGGGGGTTATCGCTTTGGCGGGGATCGTCGTGAATAATAACATTGTTCTCATCGACAGCTATCAACAGCTTTTAAAGAAGGGCTACGCGCCGATTGACTCTGTAATTCAGACTGCGGCGCAACGTTTGCGGCCGGTGTTTTTGACCACGTTGACAACCGTGGTCGGCCTGATGCCATTAGTGCTGGGATGGCAGGCCGATATTTTTACCGGCGAGTTTTCGTTTAAAGGCACGGCAACATCAACGATTTGGGCGCCGATTTCCTATGTGATTGCGTCCGGCCTGACATTTGCCACTGTGCTGACTTTGTTTTTAACGCCGGTCATGCTGGCTCTGCCGTTTGTCGTAAAACGCAGATTACAAAATTTAGGCATTATAAAAATGAAACCTGCCGCCGGGAGTTACGAGGACGCGCAGGGCATTACTCCTGCGCCGTAAGGCCTTCGGACGCGATCAAGTCAGGACTGTAAAGAACTGTATGTTGCCACCCGCCGCCGGAAAGTGGCCGGGTCAGCATCCACCGGCCGGGTCCGAAACTCGCGCTTGCTTTGGGTAACGCGGACACGGCCGGAGTTTCATCCGCCTCGGCCGGCTGCGACGACAGAGCCGTATCTGCGCTTGACGCCGGCGCGGGTCGCGTGAACGGCACATCAATTTGCGCATCCACGGCGTTATTAGCGTCAATATGTTGAAGCCGAACAAGATAGCTTCCCACCGGCAAAATTGACCCGGCAATCAACGCCCATTGCCCCGAGGCATCCGGCCCCGTCTCCCCGATGACGCTGCGACCGGCCTGAAGACGAATACGGCCGGCCCGCTCTGTTTTACCGGAAAAAATAATGCCGCCGGCGTCATCAAAATCGGCCGCTTCCAAGGTTAAACCGTTTTGAGTTAAAAAGCCGCCAAAGGGAGATTGCAAGACCTGCGTCGCAGCGCCCGGCATTGTCGTCAAAAGGGCTTGGGAAAAATTAGCCGGCTCGGTTAAAATTACCACATTCTCTTCCGATCGGATGACAGTTCCGTCGCTTAACTCCGAGATAAGGCTGAGCACATTGACCCGGCGCGCAATTCGGGCCGGCGGCAATTTTATGCTTATCTCCCACGCCGTATCCACGCCTGTTTTGAGCGTTCCCGCAATATCCGCCCCGGCCAAGACGCGCAGCGTACTTTTCGGCGTTCCCGTGCCGGTTAACCGTAAAACCCCTTCGAATGTCAGCGACGCCGTCAGCAATTTTGCCGGCGCATACATCGCTTCTGCAGGGCGCGCGGACGGGGCTGCGGGGGCCTCGGCAATATTGGAGGTGCGTCCTGAGGATATGACCCACAGTGCGCCCGCCAAAACGGCGATAGCCGCAGCAGAAATTAACAGCGATTTGCGCATAAAAGTGCCTTGAGAGGTTGTGCTTATCGCCCCTGTCTAGCAAGCTGCGCGCAATCCGTCCGGTTATCTTCAGGTGAATAATGTCCGATATAATGTCTGCCCCGTCTTCCGCCCTTCTGTCTGCAAAAGACGGCGTTCAATCAATCTGCGTTTTTTGCGGTTCTTCAAGCGCCGTAGACGCTCACTATTTTGATCTTGCCAAAGCGACCGGCCGCGCCATAGCAAAATCCGGTCACCGCCTTGTTTACGGCGGCGGCGGCGTGGGCCTGATGGGCGCGACGGCGAAGGCAAGCTTTGAGGCCGGCGGCGATGTTTTGGGAATTATCCCTGAGTTTTTACAAACTCGCGAAATAACCTACAAAGACGTCCCTCACGAAATTGTCCCGGACATGCACACGCGTAAACAGATGATGTATGATGCAGCGGATGCATTTTTAATTTTGCCGGGCGGCATCGGTACGCTTGAAGAAGCCGTTGAAGTTATTTCATGGCTGCGCATGAAGCTGCACAGCAAGCCTATCGTTTTTTTAGACACAGATGATTATTGGACGCCGATTATTGCGCTGATTTCCCATACTATTGATGCGCGCTTCACGCCGGAATGGCTGCGCCGACATTTGCACCGCGCGACAGATGCCGGGCAGGCGGTCAAAGTGATTGAGCACGCGTGGATCACAGACCCCGCAGAGACAGACCCGCCTTTGGTCGACCCATCGCTGATTTAATTTAAATCCGCGCGCCTTTCAAAAGCCCGCTGCATATCGCCTCAAGTCCGGCTTTGTCATCGTCGTCAAAATTATCGAACTTCGTGCTGTCCACATCCAGAATTGCCGCAAGCGCGCCGGTGTCATCAAACACAGGCACGACAATCTCTGAATTGGTTGCACTGTCACAGGCGATATGACCGTCAAACTTATGCACGTCAGGAACGATGACCGTTGCCTCCGCGCTTGCGCACGCGCCGCACACGCCGCGATCAAACGCAATCCGAAGGCAACCAAGGCTTCCTTGATACGGCCCGACCACCAACTCTTTGGGTTTATGGGGATCGACTAAATAAAAGCCCGTCCAAAAAAAGCTATCAAAGCTTTCCGACAAAATGCAGGCCGCCGTTGCGTAGCGGGCAATGGCGCTCGGCTCGCCGTCAATCACGGCTGCAATCTCTGCGGCGGCAGTTTTGTAAATTTGCGCTTTAGTCTGCATGATCCGTCTCCGGCGTCGGGGTGTATTTTTCGGCAACGTAATGCCCGGCGCGCATTCCGCTGATCCACGCCGCTTCGACCCGGCCTTCGAGGCACCAATCGCCGCACGCATAAAGATTTTGCGCCGCGTCAAACAGAAAATCTTTCCCGGCCGGTTCCCCCACATTCGCGTAAAGCCAGCGGTGAATTGTTTTATGTTTGGCAAGGCGCGCATCAACACCGCTCACCCGCTGAAATTCTGTGATGAGGGTTTCAAGCACGCCGGCTTTGTCATTATCAATATGAGCCGCTGTCCAGCCATTCTCGGCATGAACAACCATGGCCGTGACCGATTTATCCCGGCCGGGTTTAGAGCTGTTCACGCTGATGAAATTAATCATGTCACTGTCCGGATACAGCGCGTCCCAATCGCCGCTCCACGGACCGGCAAAGCCAAGCATAACCGTAAAGGTCGGCAGCATTTTGACTTCGTCCAAGACTATGCGGTCTTCAAAGTTTTCCGGCAGCAAAGCCTGCGCCTGCACGGACGGCACGGCGCAAATGACATGATCATATTGCCCCCAAACGACTCCCGCAGCGTCGGTTAAATACCAATGGCTGCCGTGACGCTCCAGGGAAACAATCTGTGTGGCGGTCACAATATCGAGCTCCTCAGCCAAGCTCTTGCCCAGCGCATTCATGTTCGGAACCGCCACATATCGCGGGCCGGATGCCCGCGGCGCATTAAGGCCGGTGCGGGGCATCCAGCGCGTAACCGCACCGCTCTCAATTAACGGGGCGATCTCAGCCTTAAAGCCGGCCGTGCGGGCGGTAAAATACTGGGCGCCGTGATCAAACTTCCACGGGTCGGCATAGCGCGTCGCCAGGCGTCCGCTGATCCCGCGCGATTTATCGAAAATCGTCACTTGCACACCGACCGGCACTTTGGCCGTCAGCGCCCGCGCAGCGGCCAATCCCGCAAGGCCCGCGCCAATAATCGCAATATGTCCGTTCATAGTGTTTTCGCCTTAATTTAAAGCTACATACGCGTGGCACGTGAATAAGTTAAGGCAATTTATTGACAGCGCTGTCGCAGGCCGCGAATATAGCAAAATTGATACTTTCCCTTAAATTAAATGCCTGTCCGGTTCGGAGACACTCCATGAGAAAAAAAAGCCCAGAAGATTTACTGAAAGGCCTGTCTGAAACCTTGGCCGGTCATCGTGATCGCATTATCAGCGACCCGCAATCCAATCCGGTCAAACTGCTCGCATATGATATTTCCAAAGACGTTGAAGAGCGCCGTATGGCGTTTCGCGACATCGAGCAAATTGTCAAAATGTTGTCCGATAACGGGGCCATTGCCAGAGCCGAGCGTTTGGGCCACCGCGCCGGCGTCAAAGCCCTGCGCAAACTGGAAGCCGACATTACCGATCTCGCAAGCACCCAAGCCGCCGAGGGCTGGAGCGCGTTTAAACGCTGGGCTGAAGCCACCGGACAAGGCATTGTCCTGACCGCCCATCCGACTTTCTCCCTGTCGCGGGATATTCGCGAATGTCTCGGCGATGTGGCCGTATCACGCGGCGAGCGCAAAGCCAAAGCCGTCGAGCATTTGAAAACGCTGCCTTATCTTCCCAAACGCGCGCCGACCTTGCAGGAAGAGCATGCCGATACGCAGGCGGCTATTACCCGTATTCAAATCGCTGTTCAGTCTGTACGCCGCCAAGTGCTGCAAGTCGCTGCCCGCGAATTTCCGGAAAAATGGACTGCCCTCGTCCCGTCTTTAGTCAGCGTCTATAGCTGGGTCGGTTACGATATTGACGGACGGACGGATATTACCTGGGGCGACGCCCTGCGCCTTCGTCTTGAAGAAAAGTCAACGCAACTGGGCCGCTATTTGAAAGCTGCCAAGAAAATTCAGGCTCATACAGGCAATAAGACGGCCGCAAAACTGGTCGAAAAAATTGACGCGGCCGAGCAAAGTGCGCAGCGCGATCTTGAGCTGTTTAATGAAGACCTTTCCATTCCGGAAAACCTTGTAGCGGCGGCCAATAATTTAACCCGCTCATCGGATCGGCGCTTTTTGAATCTGAGCCCGGCCGTCAAGTTGCTGGGCAAAATGCTTAAAGAATTGGATGACACAGACGCGGCGATTGATGCCGCCCTGCTGCGCGCCGATATGAAAGCGTATGGCCTTGGCACATCGCGTATTCATTTTCGCCTCAACACCCGCCATGTTATCAGCGGCGTGAAATCCATTTTCGGAATTCGCGGCAACGCTACCGATACACGAACATTGCTGGAGCGCGCATCAAAACTGACCCGTGACGTCAAGCAAGAGCCTGTCAATTTTGCGTCCCTTGAGCTTGAAAAAAGCACGGCGCATCAACAGATGATTTTGATCGCGCAAATTCACAAATATATTGATGACGAAACGCCTATCCGCCTTTTGATTGCCGAATGTGAAGACAGCGTAACGGCCATGGGCATGCTCTATCTGGCCCGCCGCTATGGCATTGATAAACACATCGATATTTCCCCGCTGTTTGAAACGGCCTCTGCGCTTAACAATGGCGGCCGGATTATCGACAAGCTGCTCGGCAATTCAGTCTATCGGGATTACGTGCAAGAGCGCGGCTGCCTCGCTATTCAAACCGGCTTTTCTGACGCCGGCCGGTTTATGGGGCAAATCCCGGCAACCCTCGCCATTGAGCGGCTGCAATCGCATTTCGCCCAAGCTATGGCCAAGCACAACGTCAAAAACGTAACCGCGATTGTGTTTAACACGCACGGCGAAGGTAACGGACGCGGCGGTCACCCCGGCGATATCAAAGACCGAACCGATTACGTCATGAGCCCGTGGGCCGTGCACCAGTTTAAAAAGCGCGGCATCCCGCTTTGCCATGAAACAAGTTTTCAGGGCGGGGATGGCTTTATGTGGTTCCAGAATGAAAAACTTGCCAAGGCAACCGTAACCAATTTGGTCATTACCCGTGCCCAAGACACGAGCACGTCAGAGGACGATATTTTCTATCAGGAAAATGATTTCTCATGGGATGTTTACCGCACGCTCTCCACCCAGCAAGACAGCCTTTATAACGATCCGGACTATGTGACGATTTTGGGCGGGTTTGGTCAAAACCTGCTGATCCCAACGGGATCACGGGCCGCAAAACGCGCCAAGGCCGGCGGCGATATGTTTGACCCGCGCCAGCTTCGCGCCATTCCGCATAATGCAATTTTGCAGCAACTCGGCGCGCCGGCGAATATCTTTTACGGTGTGGGCCGGGCGGCGGCTGTGGATCCGGAGAAGTTTGATACATGGCTGCAAACCTCGGCCCGGGCCGGCTCGCTGTTCTCCTTGGTGACCGTGTCCATGAACCGCGCCGACCTGAGCGTCCTGACCGCTTATGGCCGTTTGTTTGACCCGGGCTTCTGGGTTTCGCGGGCTATGTCCGGCAATGAACCTGTCTTGGAGCAGCGCTCACTGGAGGTCGCGGAAACCCTCAGCAATTATCAATGGCGCAGCCAAATTACATCGCTGGTCGACCGGTTGCGGATGGATACTTATGACAGCGTTCGTATTTTAAATAATTGCGGCGAAAACTGCGCCCTTCCGACAACGGTCAATGACAGCCGCGAAGTTCTGCATATACTGCATGCTCTGCGTTTGGCTGTGATTATGAAAATGATGATCATTGCCGCAGAACTGCCGGCAAACGGGGAAGTCGGCGTGTCACGCCTGAACGTTTTGCAAAAACTGCAAACCTTTCAGGTCACGTCGATTATTGAGGATTTGGAAGCGCGCTATCCGTCAAAAGTTGACGCTCTGGAATGGACATCGCAACTGGCGGAAAAATCCTCCGGCGCGCGATCAAGCTCCGGCGGGTTTGAGCATATCTCAGAAACCATCATCAAGCCGCTCGCGCGGGCCGCTGATTTATCGCGGCAGATTACGATTGCGATCACACATCACTTTGATGCCTTTGGCTAAGCCTTTAGCCCGAAGCATACAAAAGCCCCCAAGCGTTTCTGCAAAGAGGCGTTTGGGGGCTTTTTTATGATTATAAATCAGTCTGTAAATCAGTGAGCGTCAGAGGCGTGTCGAGAATATATTTAAAAACATCCCAAGGGTCTTCGCCTTTGGCGACGCGGGATCCGACATAATCGCCGATGACATGCTGGCCGAGCGAATAATTAATAATATAGCCGCGATAGCTGTCAAAGAAATCGATGCGCTGCTCTGCCCGGCTCTCAGTGTAGCTGTTAAACTTCACCATAAACGCTACGGCCTGTTCGCGGCTCATACGGCCGTCCAAATATTCACGGGCGGCGTGAATGGCGGCATAATCAAGTACGCGCTTGGCATCTTTCACGGCTTGGCTGTCCGGCGCACGGGGCGCGTCAGGCGTTAATCCGGCCAGAGGGTATAAAACCGCGCGCTGAAATATTTGCATCTCATCACCGGGAAACGCCAGCTCCAATCCGTAATTACCGGAGCCTTCCATAAGCGGGCCGGAGGGCGAGTAAAGCGGCACAACCTGCCCCTCAATCCAGCCTTTGGATTTAATGCGATCACGTTCGGCGAGAACATTAAAAACATGATGCCCGGGGTAGCCTTCGTGACACCCTAAATCGAGCACGCGGTCCATTTGCATCGGCTGATCAAGATTGATTTGAATGACGCTGCGATAATCCCCTTTGTACCAATTATAAGCGCTCCACGGTTTATCCGTCACAAATTCCATGTCGAACTTTTCAGTTTCGGGAAGATCATAACGCACTAATGTGCGGCGTCGACATTCGGCAATTGCCGCCTCCATAACCGGCTTTACTTTGTCTTTAGGAATAATCACGGGCGCCGGGTTGGCGCCGGCCGCATCTGCGGTTTTCAGCGCGTCTTCAAATTGCGAGAGCGTATATTTCGGTGCCACTGCGCCGTAAAGGCGGCGGGTTTCTTCATCAAACGAGAATGTCGCGCCCTGCGCCATAGCGATGCGGGTTTGCATTGCCAACACATCGCCTTTGATTAAGTTCAGACGGTTCCGGTCAACCGATCCCGGCGAAACCCGGTCCAAACGCGCGGCAAGCGCGTCGGCTTTTTCCGATAACGTCCCAAGGGTCAGCGGATTGGCGTCGGCATAGTCCTGCACAGATTTCGAGCCGGTAAAGGCATCCACGTAATTTTCGTCAAACTTCCCGAATTGCAGCGCCAAGGTGACGAAGTCAGCGGCAATCATATTGAGGTTTGCCCCGGCGCGCGCGGCGATGTCCGGACGCTTTGGCGCGTCACTGCAGGCGCTCATCCCGCCGGCGCTCAGGGCAGCGCCGCTAAAGATTGCGGCGAGGGTTTTGCGGCCGGATTTGAACGCCATACTTAACCTGTAACCCGGTCGCGAAAATCGCGAATGCGCTCGGCATTTTTACCCAAATCAGACCCGCCGACCCGTGACAAAGACCGAATATCAATCACGCTCCCGACGCCCTCCGACGGGCGGATGCGGATAACAATATCATCTTTAAAGCCAAACCAAAATGTTGTGTCAGTCGCTTCGATCATGCCCCCTTCGCGATACTCAGTACCAATATCCCAACCCAGAGCCTTTACGGCATCAATAGATTTTTCAAAGGCCAGTGCGGGCGCATCTGCGCTGATAATCGGGCGAATATCGGGATAAGCGCGGGCTTGTAATACACTCACAAGTTCCTTTTCACGCGTATCTTTTTTGCCGATATAATCCGCCGTATTCACGCCATCGGTCCCGGCGCGCAATTTTATCAAATCTCCGCTGAATGACGGCACGTCTTGGGTGTCCGTAGTCACATCGTGTATAAACGGAAGCTCAGCCGCCAAAGCTTTCGTGCCGGTCGCTTTGGCCATGCCGGCCACAGGAATGGCGATGGCGAGCGCTGCCAGAACAAAACCGCCTGATTTGCGCGGCTTAATAAAGGCCACAATCAGCGCCAAGATGCCGATGACCAATCCGGCCAGCATGACCGGCGCGCCCCATTGAAAAATCATTTTCCCGAGGCCAAATTTCCAGCTCCAAAGCCCGAATTTGCTGCCCAGAGCCGCGACAACAAACCAAAGGGGCACAAGCACGACGGCGAGCCTTGCAATAAATTGGACGAATGATTTAAATTTTAGCATGGAGTTTTCCTGTTTTATCCCGCTAAGCCTATCAGGCCCCAGCGCGCGCGAATACTGAAAAGAAATCCGGTTATGGCTGCAATCGCATTGTTGCCCAACCGGCCTGCGTTTTTTCAAACAGCATCCGGTCATGAAGGCGGTAAGGCCGGTCGCGCCAAAACTCTATGCTTTGCGGGATAACGCGAAAACCGTACCAAAACGGCGGGCGGGTAATCTCTTTGCCTTTAAAACTGAACTCCGTTTCTTCGACTTTGGCTTCCAAATCTTCGCGGCTGTCTATGGGCTGAGACTGATCCGATGACCACGCGCCTAATTGGCTGCCGCGCGCCCGGCTTGCGAAATAAGCGTCAGCCTCTGCGTCGATCACCCGCTCTACCTCGCCGCGCACGCGCACTTGGCGGCGCAAACTTTTCCAGTGAAAACACAGTGCGGCTTTTGGATTGGCAATTAACTGCGTGCCTTTGTGACTGCGTGAATTGGTGTAAAAAACAAAGCCGCGATCATCCACACCTTTAAGCAAGACCATGCGCGTATCCGGCATGCCGTCAGCGTCCACGGTCGACAGCGCCATAGCGTTGCTGTCATTTAATTCCTCGCGCCGCGCCTCAACCATCCATTCGGAAAACAGCGCAATCGGATCCTCACGATCAAAAATCGGCGCGGCATTTGCCTCAGCCATAGCCTGATATTTGTCCGATTGATTATACTCTTTGCGCGTAGGGGTAGGTTCAATCAGCGTGTCCGGCGGAGTTTTTTTGGTCATTTTGCGCTTTGCCCTTCATGGTCAACAGATGCTTAACAGTTTGCTGCACATTATACGCCTCATCCGGAGAGTACAGATGTTGCAACGTCACGCTTTAAAAATATTAGGTTTGAACGCCGGCGCGTCCGATACGGATATTCGCGCGGCTTGGCGTAAAAAAGCCCGCCTGTTTCACCCGGACAGCCCGTATGGCGACGTAAATGCCTTTCACCAAGCGCAGGCCGCCTATGAAGCCCTGCGTCCCCGTCCGGAGCAAGCCCTGAAGTCGCGCGTGCGCGTACCGGCGACATCCCGCAGAGCCTAAGTCTTATTGAGAATTGACCGCGCCGCCCCATATGCGATGTTATGAGAGATAAAATCTATTACGCTATCGGCGATGTACACGGCGAAGACGGCAAGCTGGAAATTTTGCATGGCCGCATTAAACGCAGGCATGCTGTTGACTTTCCCGGCCGTGATATTTGCATTGTGCATTTGGGTGATTATGTGGACAGGGGACCGGACAGCTATGCAGTCATAAAACGCCTGATGGAGATGGAGCAGCGCGCAACGCCCGGCAGTGTCGAGCATCCCGACGTCATCAACCTTAAGGGCAATCACGAAGCCATGATGTTTGAGGCCTGTATTGATGATGATGCGGCGTCATTTTGGCGGCGGCATGGCGGCACGGAAACCCTGGAGAGTTACCGTTACGCCGGCCATACATTACCGCCAAAAACCCATTTGGATTGGATAAACCGGTTGCCCTGCTATTATTGGGACAAGACGGCAAAACTTATATTTGTCCATGCGGGCATTGACGTGCGCAGATTTCCTGATGACGGTGAGGAAAAACATTTATGGAGCCGCTCACCGCGATTTTTAAACAGCGAGGAATGGCCGAACGCCCTGCCCGGGGGCACAAAAGTCATTCACGGCCATACGCCCACAGATAGCGGAAAGCCGGATGTCACAGCCGGCAATCGGCGCATCAATCTTGATACCGGCGCCTGTTATGGCGGGGATTTAACCGCCGCCATATTAGCGCCCGGCGAACCGCCGCAGTTTATTATCGCTTAAGCGCCGGCTTGCGTAATTTGCTGCGCGGACTATACAAAGACGCACAGATTTAAAGGCGGCTCATGTCACATAATACATTCGGACATATGTTTCGGTTCACCACTTGGGGCGAGAGCCACGGGCCGGCCATTGGCGCGGTCATTGACGGCTGTCCTGCGGGCCTGCCCCTGACGCCGGAGTTCATTCAAGGGTTTTTGGATAAGCGCAAACCCGGCACGTCAAAATATGTCACCCAGCGCAAAGAGCCGGACGCGGTAAAAATTCTGTCCGGCGTGTTTGAAGACGACCGCACAGACGGCCCACGCACAACCGGTCATCCGATCAGTTTGATGATTGAAAACACCGATCAGCGCAGCAAAGATTATTCCGAAATCCGCGACAGCTATCGCCCGGGCCACGCCGATATGACCTATGACGCCAAATATGGGATTCGCGATTATCGCGGCGGCGGACGCAGCAGCGCGCGCGAAACCGCGTCCCGGGTTGCCGCCGGCGCCGTGGCCCGCCTTGTCCTTGGCGACGGTATTGTCATCCGCGCCGCGTTGATCCAAATCGGCGAGCACATGATTGACGGCGAGAACTGGGATTGGGACGAGACCCGTAATAATCCGTTCTTTTGTCCCGACAAAGACATGGCCAAAATCTGGGCCGATTATTTGGACGGCATTCGCAAATCCGGCAACAGCGTCGGCGCGGTTCTGCAAGTCGAAGCCACCGGCATTCCGGCCGGTTGGGGCGCGCCGGTTTACGGCAAATTAGATACGGATATTGCCGCCGGACTCATGTCGATTAACGCCGCAAAAGGCGTTGAAATAGGCTCCGGTTTTGCAGCGGCCGGATTTACAGGCACGGAAAACGCGGACGAAATGCGCATGGGCGAAGACGGCAAGCCACGTTTTTTATCCAATCACAGCGGCGGCATTTTGGGCGGCATATCCAACGGCGATACGATTGTAGCCAAATTTGCGATAAAACCGACCAGCTCTATTTTAACCGCCGTGCAATCTGTCACCAAAGACGGCCGTGACATTGATATTATGACCAAAGGCCGCCACGATCCGTGCGTCGGTGTGCGCGCTGCCCCGGTTGCCGAAGCCATGATGGCCTGCGTTCTGGCCGATCATAAATTGCGCGCGCGCGGGCAGATGGGTTGACCGTCTTCTGACATAAAAAAGGCCTCAGATAGTGAGGCCTTTTTCAATTCAAATACTAAGGCTTAATGCCCGGCGCTGTGATGGCTGTTCATGCCCTCGCCGCCGTATATACGCGGCTGTGACGGACTGTCATAGGTAATGCCATAATCAGGCGCTTGGCTATTGCTTGATCCGTAAATCAAAGCTGAAGGCTGCTTGGCGCTGTAGCGGCTTGAGGATTGACCGCCATAGGTAATCCCGGAATTTCCGTGTTCATATTGCGCACCTGTGTGGGCGGCGCTGCCGTGATTATGGGCAGCATGGCCCGCCCCGGCCTGTGATGTTTGATCGCCATAAGACGATGCGTAACCACCGGAGCTGTAACCCTGTGCTGATGCGCCTGAGCGATATGCCCCGCCGGCGGCGGGGTAATTGACCGCGCCGCTGTGACCGACGACTTGGCCGGTGTTACAAATAACCCGCGCCCAGCTATGGCTCTCAGGCTTGACCAGAACTTTGGTTTGGACTTGGCCTGTTTTCGGCGCAACAGGAACGGAGCGGACGCCGGCCGGAGCGACCAATTCTTTAACGTCAATTTCGCGGTACTGCGCAGGCACGGGAACGGTATCAACACCGCCGGGATCGACAAGAACCTGTTTGTTCACAGAGACATATTGCGGCGCGACCGGCGTGCGCACAACGCGGGCCGGAGCGGTCATGACTTTGCGGTCATACGACACACTCTCACCGGGGACTTCAACCAGGCACCAAATTTCGCAGGTCGGGCCGCACTGCGCGCCGCCGTTTGATGCGTAGTTTTGCGGGGAAACACTGCCGGATGCGCTGTGGCTGCCATATTGACCGCCGGAGCCGGCAACTGTGGATGTGCCGTAACCCCCATTGGCCGTGGACAGGACGTTAAATCCTTGGGCGGCTAAGCGGCCCGGATTGCCTTTTTTCCACATTGTGCGCGGGCCCGTCACCTGCATGGTTTCCGTAACCGTGCGAAATTGCGGCGCTGTCACAGACAGACGCTCATAAGCCGGCGCCGCCAAAACCTTTTCCGTCACAGAGCGATAACGCGGTTGGCGCACCACATAGCGCACGCTCTCATCTTTAACTTTAACGGATTTACGCACGGATTGAAGTTGCGCTTGGCTCACTTCAAGGGTTTCGTAGCCTTCTTCAATGACAACAATTTCAGATTGGGTTGCGTATTGCGCGCCGCTTTTAATGCGGGCGTAACATTGTCCTGCCTGCGCGTTTTGCGGCAAAAGATCCGGCGTGTAGCCGTGATGTCCCGAGCCTGAGCCTGCCATGGCAGCCGGTGCGGCTAATGTTAAGGCCAAAGCGCTGCCTGCAATCATTGTATTAAGTCGTGTCATAGTCCCACCTCAGTTTTATGGCCAATTAAACGGCCGGTTCGTTTCACCCCGAATTTCAGTCTACGCGTTCTGTCTCTTGCCGATCGGCATGTCATCACCCCGGCTGTCGATCAAAGCCCGCACAGCAAATGCCGCGGCCAGGCAGCCTGCAAAGTTCGCCAAAGTGTCCCAAATTGACCCTGTGCGTCCTAAATTCATCATATGCTGTGCAATTTCGAGTCCGATTCCCAAAACGGCCACCGCCGTAACAACCGCCGGCAAGGATTTCAGGCGAAAGGCAATCGCCCAAAGACCGACTAAAATAAAGTAGGATCCGAAATGCATCACTTTATCAAAATGCGGCACACCTTGGCTGTCCCCTGCGGGCAAAACCGATTGACAGATAACTATGGCCGTCGCAATGACCGCCAAGCCTAAGCAAGCCGGCGCAGTAAGGCGGGGCAAATTCAGACCTGAAAAGAGTTTCAATTTCAAAGTTTCAGCCCCCGGCTAAAGTTTCATTAAAACAATTATAAGTGACATTGAGGCAAGTTTGTGACCTTTATGCAGTGATTACGTCAATTAATAAGAGAGCCTCATGACCCTTAACCCAAAAGATGTCGCCGCAGACCTTCCCGGATGGACCGGCGGTGACGATTTCATCACCCGCGTGTTTAAATTCGACGATTTTGCGAGCGCCTTTGGCTTTATGACCCAAATCGCAATTCATGCCGATAAGATGGATCACCACCCGGAGTGGTTCAATGTCTATAACCGCGTCGATGTTACGTTGACGACCCACGATGCGGGCGGAGTGACGGAAAAAGACGTGAAATTGGCTGAATTGATGAACAAGGCGGCGCCTTTACCATAGGACGCCGGTCCCGCCGGTCAGCTGCTCTTGGCAAGACGGCCCGAATACATTAGAATGTTTCTAATATTTTTGAGCTGAGGCAGACCATGACCGCCGACACCCCTATTCGTGACATTTTAAGCGCGCACGGATTGCGTCCGACGCGCCAACGTTTGCTGGCGGGCGAAATCCTGTTTGAC
This sequence comes from uncultured Robiginitomaculum sp., assembly GCA_938015875.1. GTDB lineage: Bacteria > Pseudomonadota > Alphaproteobacteria > Caulobacterales > Maricaulaceae > Robiginitomaculum. Next base: position 66,162 of record CALLXE010000025.1, read on the forward strand.
GGCTGTAATAAGCACATCACAGCCGAGGTGCTGCACCGCGAAATTATGGCGCGCGGTAAAGACAGTGTTTCTCTGGCAACGGTTTATAATACGCTGGCGACCTTCACGGGCGCAGGGCTTTTGCGCTCTGTGACTTTGGACAGCGGAAGCGTATATTACGATACCAATACGACCGATCATCATCATATTTATGATTTAAACACGCGTGAGTTGTCTGATTTGGACGCCTCGGATATTCAGATTAAGGGTATGCCTGTGCTGCCTGACGGCAAGACGCTTGACCGGGTTGACCTTATTTTTCGGGTCAAATAGCCCGCTCTAAAAATCTTGCGACCGAAACCGCTGCGCGCCCCACAAAGATTTGCGCTCGACATATCCCGTATGTCCTGTCGACGCTTTGACCGCGCACCAACCGGTGTCTTCACAGGCTTCCAGACTTAAAATCGCGTCTTTTGATGCGATTGCTCTGCCCTTGGCGGAGTGATTGGGCTTGGCCCGCAAGGTCACATCAGAAATCGTTACAACCATGCGGCGGCCATCGAGCGTCCGTTTGTGCATCCATGACTCATCGCCGTTATTATCGCGAATTTTGCGCCACATTTCCGTCTCGGCAACGACAATAACAGGCAAGCCTTTGCGGCTGTAATTCCATTTGACAGGATGGCTTTGGCTGGGCCCCGTGCGACCGTTCACATTACCGTATTTCAAGCTGACAAAGCGCGGCACTTTAAAACCGGACGGGGTTTGCGCGCCGGTCTTTGAGATAAGCGGCCCGCCGTCAACTGCCGTGACTGCCGGCGCAGTGCATAGCCCTGCGCAAAGCAGCGCAGCGGCAATTACGGGCTTAAAATGAAGGGTTGAACAGGTCATGGAACGGTCATGCCGCACGCGCCTAAACACACAGTTAACAAAATCCAAACAGGGTGATAATTATGGGGCTTTTGCGTAATTTAATCAGGCTGCGGCAAGAATTCACCTTGCGCTTTTACGCGTGGAGCGCTTTTGTAGAGATATGAATAAAAACGCAAAAACGCCTCTGGTTATTGTCACCCGAAAACTGCCTGAAGAGGTGGAAGCCCGCCTTGCCGCGCTGTTTAATTGCGAGTTCTCGCGCAAAGACAGCGCAATGAGCGCAGATCAACTCAAAGACGCCGCCGCCCGCGCAGATGTTTTGGTCCCGACCGTCACAGACGATATAAGTGCTGAGATTATTGACGCCGCCGGTCCCGGTTTGAAAATGATTGCCAATTTCGGCGCCGGCACCGATCATATTAATGTCACCGCCGCCCATGCAAAAGGCATACTTGTCACCAATACGCCGGGCGTATTAACCGAAGATACGGCAGATTTAACACTGGCTTTAATCCTGGCCCTTCCCCGCAGATTAGTGGAGGCCGACAGGCTTTTACGCTCCGGGCAATTTACCGGCTGGTCCCCGACATGGATGACCGGTCGCCGCGTAAAAGGCAAGACGCTGGGCATTGTCGGCATGGGACGTATCGGTCAAGCCGTTGCCCGCCGCGCCAAAGCGTTTGGCCTTGAGGTGCACTACCATAATCGGCGCGAGGTTCCGCGCTCTATCGGTGAAGGCTTGAGCGCGATTTATCACGCCGACTTGGATGATATGCTGCGGGCCGTGGATATCGTTTCAGTTAATTGCCCGCTCACGCAATCCACCCACGGCATGATCGGCGCGGCGCAGTTGAAAGCGCTTGGGCCGCAAGGCTATATCGTCAACACATCCCGCGGCGAAGTCATTGACGAGCAAGCGCTGGTCGAGGCGCTAAAGTCCGGGCATATTGCCGGCGCAGGACTGGATGTTTACGCCGATGAGCCGGTCGTGAACCCGGGGCTCCTTGATTTGCCCAATGTTATTCTCGCCCCGCATATCGGCTCCGCCACTGCAGAATCCCGTTTTGAAATGGGCCAAAAGGTCATGATCAATATCCGGGCTATGCTTGATGCGCACATGCCGCCGGACCGGGTTTTACCGCCGCGAGCAAAATAAGAAACGAGTGATAATCCGGCCATTTAAAGCCCGCCCTAATGTTTAGCCGTAGCTATATAAGAAAAGGATTTGCTATGAAATATTTATCATCCGCCGCGCTGGCTCTGGCGCTCGCATCCGTTCTGAGCGCATGCAATCAAGCAGACGCTCCGGCCGCGAACGCGCAAAACGCCAAACAAACGCAAACCGCGAAGCCGGCTGCTGATGCGCCGAAAGTTGAAACGATTGACCTCGGCGAGGGCCTTTTCATGATAAAAGGTCAAGGCGGCAATGTCGGCGTCGCTGTCGGGCCCGACAGCGTTTTGGTCATTGACGATCAATTTGCCCGCATGAGCACAGCGATACTGGGGGCAATTGCCGATATTACGGACAAGCCGGTCGAATATATGATCAACACTCATTACCACGGCGATCATACAGGCGGGAATGAGAACTTTGCCGCTGCCGGCGCAACAATCTTGGCACATGACAATGTGCATAAACGTATGTCAGAGGCGCAAACCAGCGATTTATTTGACCGCAAAACTCCGCCGGCATCTGAGGCCGCCCGTCCGCATATCACATATAGCACCAAGACCACTTTTCACACCGCCGGTCAAAAAGCCGTCGTGCATCATGTGGCCGGCGGCCATACGGACGGCGACTCAATTGTGCATTTTCCGGACGCCAACGTCATCCATATGGGCGATAATTTTTTCAACGGGCTTTTTCCTTATGTCGACACCGCCGCCGGCGGATCCGTCAGCGGCATGATTGAGGCGCACCAAGCGGCACTGGATTTATCTGACGAAGCGACGCAAATCATTCCCGGTCACGGC
>CALLXE010000026.1 GCA_938015875.1 uncultured Robiginitomaculum sp.
AGCTCTGATTTTGTGATGCGCTCGACAGCCGGGCCGGAGAGGACGCCGTGGGTGATATAGGCGGTGACGCTGCTTGCGCCTTGGTCTTTGAGGGCTTTGGCCGCGTTACACAGCGTGCCGCCGCTGTCGATGATGTCATCAAGCAAAATACAGTCGCGGCCGGCGACGTCGCCGATAATGTTCATGACTTCGGATTGGCCGGCTTTGGGGCGGCGTTTATCGACGATGGCAATATCCGCGTTAAAGCGTTTGGCCAGAGAGCGAGTGCGCACCACGCCGCCGGTATCGGGGGAGACGAACATAATGTTTTTGCGCTGCTTGCCGGAATATTCTTCCATAATGTCGCGCTCAAACACCGGTTGGCCGAACAAATTATCAGTCGGAATATCAAAGAAGCCTTGGATTTGGCCGGCGTGAAGGTCGAGGGTCAGGACGCGGTGCGCGCCGGCTTTGACGATCAGATTGGCGACGAGCTTGGCTGAGATCGGGGTGCGTCCGCCGGTTTTACGGTCTTGGCGGGCATAGCCGTAATAGGGGATAACGGCGGTAATTCGCTGCGCGCTGGCGCGGACAAGCGCGTCAATCAGGATCAGAAGCTCCATCAAATGATCATTGGCCGGGGCCGATGTGGGCTGCAGCAGGAAGATGTCTTCGCCGCGCACATTTTCGTTGATTTTGGCGAAAATCTCTTGATCGATAAACCGCTCGACATCAACTTTGGTCAGGGGAACGTCAAGGACGTCGGCAATGGCGTTGGCAAGGTCAGGGTTTGCGGTACCGGAGAGGAGTTTCATGGACGTCTCTTTTATATATATTGTACGGCGCGTGATCGCCGTTTCACCTTTGGCTGTCTTAACGGCGGCCGGGGGGATTGTAAACGCGCGCAGGCCGGCAAAATTAACTTTTTGTAGGGTTATTTCTCCGTCAGCATGATGGCGCTGATATTGCGGCCATAATCTGCGGCACCGGCATGGGTGTTATACCGATAGCTGAAATACTGATCCGGCGCAGCGTAAGTGCAATCGGGCAGGGCGCTTGCGGATTTGACGCCGGCCGCATTGAGGCGCGTAAGCAGATAGGCTTTGAGGTCAAAATGCAGACGGTCGCCTTTGCCGGGGGCGAAGAATGCCGCATCACCGTCCGTAAAGGCTGCGCGAAACTCCGGGCCGGTTTCGTAGTTGGCGGCGCTGATGCAAGGGCCGATAACGGCGCGGATGCGGGCGCGCTTTGCGCCGATCGATTCCATAGCCTCTATCGCTGCGTCCGTTATACCCGATTGCGCACCGCGCCAGCCGGCGTGGGCCGCGCCGATGACGCGGTTTTCCGGATCGCATAACAGCACAGGCGCGCAGTCTGCGCCCAGCGCGGAGATGGCAATGCCCGGCGTCCGGGTGACAATGGCGTCGGCTTTGGGGCGCTCGCTCCACGGCTTATCGACAATCACCACGTCGCGCGAATGAATTTGATGACAGGACAAAAGATGGTCAGATTTGGCCCCTATGGCGGCGGCCACGCGGGCGCGGTTCTCGGTAACATTATCCGGTGCGTCCCCTGATCCCGGACCTGCATTCAGGCTGTCATAAACGCCGCCTGAAACCCCGCCTCTGCGCGAGAAAAACCCGTGGGACAGGCCGGGCAGATTAAGGGAGGCGTGGGTTTTAAACGGATTCATCGACGCTCTCAAATCCGGCCGGCGCAGGCAGACCGGGGGATTGCAGGCAGATCGCTTTGAACAAATCTCCCATTTGATCGGTATCGGTTAAGCGGGCGAGTTGCCGCGACAGGATTTCCGCCTGATCCGGGGCAGATTTGCCGAGCAAAGCCGCGCGCGCTTCAAGACCCAAAGCTTTGAGGAAGGCTGATTGGGCCGCCGGGCCGTAAACGGCAAGGCCGCCATAACGGCCCTCGCGGGACAGAACTTCGAAATCAAGGCGGGCGGTCAGATCCGCCTCGCCCGGCTCATCCAAAACGCCGACTTTAGTATGGGCCTTAAGCGCTTGAAGGCTGTCGCCGACTTCGCTTTGCGCCGGCCCGTAATCAATCATAAGCGCCCGTCCGGCATAGCCCGTAAACCGCTCTGTTAAATCGTCGATAAATTGCGGCACGCCCGGGCAAATTTCTATTAAATCACCGTCAACCGCTGCGTCAAAACTTGAGAAATCTTCAAGCGTGTCCGGTGCAGGGGAGAGCGCGAACATCAGAGCGTCTTTATTATCCGGATCAATCGCTACGACGCGTTCATAAAATTCGCCGTCTTTTTTGACGAACTGGCGAATAGGCAGGCAGTCAAGAAATTCATTGCCGATCACGAGTGACGGCCCGGCCGGCGCGTCCGATAGGCTGCCGGCCCAAGATACGGGGCAAGGGGCATCCGAGAGGGTGCGGCCCTGCACAGCCTCTAATGCGGGACTGGCCTCAACTAAGGTAACATTGACGGCGGCCCGAAAGGCGCGGTCAACCTTGGCAGCGCGCAGAATGTCGCTCATCATAATGCCGCGCCCGGGGCCAAGTTCGATCAGCTGTATGCGCGCCGGCCGCCCCATATCGCGCCAACTTTGGACGCACCAAAGCCCGATCATCTCGCCGAACATCTGGCTGATTTCAGGAGCGGTAATAAAATCGCCGTCTGCGCCGAGTGGGTCGCGGGTCGGATAAAACCCGTCTACGGGATCAAACAGGGCCGCGCCCATAAAGGCGGCCACGTTCATCGGGCCTTCGGCGATGATGCGAGCGATCAGGCGGGCCTTAAGCGGGCTCATTATCATCCTCAATGACGATACGTTTTGGTGATACCGGAGGTTTACGCATGGCGCGGTAAATCAAATACGCCCCGCCCAATACCATCGGAATGGAATACATCTGCCCGCGCTGCAAAAACCCAAATTGTGTAATGTCATCGGGCAGGCGGTAAAGCTCTACCCAAATTCGAAACAGGCCATATCCGGACAGAAATATGCCGATGCACAGGCCCGGCCGCGTCAGAGCGCGAAATTTATGCACGGCGATATAGAGGATCAGCCAAAGTACGAGACCCTCAAGCAAGGCTTCATATAATTGCGTGGGGTGGCGGGAAATACGGTCCGGATCATGGGTGAAAATCACCGCCCAAGGCAGGCTGCTCGCGCTGCCCCAAAGCTCTTGATTGACGAAATTGGCGACGCGGACAAGGCCAATACCAATGGGCGCGCTTATGGCGGCAATGTCGCCCATGCGCGCAAACGGCACTTTGTATTTACGCGCCAAATACCAGACGGCTGCGCCCACGCCCAGAAGACCGCCATGAAACGCCATGCCGCCTTCCCAGATACGGAAAATTGCCAGCGGATCAGACAAATACTTCGCTGTATCGTAAAGCAAAATAGACCCGATGCGCCCGCCGAGCATAATCCCCAGCAGCGCGAAGAAAAAGTAATCTTCTAAAATGACTTTATTAGGGATGATGACCGGCCCGCTCGGCTCTTTGCGGGCAATCCAAATCGACTTTTTCGCGCAGACGCGCTTGGCATATAAATAGGCCAGCGTGATGCCGACAATATAAGAGAGGCCGTACCATTTCACGGACAGGGGGCCGAGCGAAAACGCTTCGTCTTTCAGCCACGTCGGGAACGGGATTGCGGTTATTAAATCGAGCATGGGGCCTCTTAATGTCCTGCGGCGGCATGCGCCCTTGCAAATGTGTTATATGAGTCCCACTTTAACGCCAAGACTTAGATGCTATTCGGAGCCA
>CALLXE010000027.1 GCA_938015875.1 uncultured Robiginitomaculum sp.
TTTTCCCGCTCTGATGAAATCCGCGACGAAATTTCGGCAATGGGCATTGTGCTCGAGGATCATCCGGACGGGACGACGACTTGGCGCAAGGGGTAGCGTTTCTTTTTTACATCCGCTCATCCCCACCCGAGCGTTTCGGAGAAACGCGGGGAGTGGGACCCGGGTTCCCAAAGCCTAAAAATAAGTATAGCAGGTATTTTGAATTAACTCTGAAACAACTGGGTCCCCGCCTTTGCGTTTGCAAACAAACGCGTGGCGGGGATGAGCGGGGTTTATTATCAAACAATTCAGAGATTAAAATGACCGTAAACCCCTCCACCACAGAGCCACAAATCCTGACCAAGACCGCCCATTACGAAGACTTGGATAACCGCCTGGATAAATGGCTTGCCAATTGGAGCGAACTGTCGCGAGTGCGCGTGAAAGCCTTGCTGGATGACGGCAAGGTCACTGTGGACGGCGTGGTGGAAAAACGCCCGCGCGCGAAAATCCTTGAAGAAGCAGAATATCAAATCGAAGTTCCGCCCGCCGAGAGCGATTATCCGGACGCCGAAGATATCCCCCTGAAAATCGTGTTTGAAGACGAGCATTTATTGGTGGTCAACAAAGCCGCCGGCATGACCGTTCATCCGGCCGTGGGCAATCGCACCGGGACGCTGGTCAATGCCCTGCTCCATCATTGCCAAGACGCGGCCGGCAATTCGACCCTGTCCGGCATTGGCGGCGTGCTGCGCCCCGGCATTGTTCACCGCATTGATAAAGATACATCCGGATTATTGGTCGTCGCGAAATCCGACGCAGCGCACCAAGGCCTGTCCAAGCAATTTGCAAAACATACGGTAGAGCGCACCTATATCTGTTTTGCCAGATCAGGGCCTAAGCCGCGCGAAGGCCGTATTGAAACCCGCATTGCCCGGTCCAAACATGACCGCAAGAAAATGGGCGTGGTCAAAGAGCGGAGCAATTACGAATTGTTCCGCTACGGGGAATTGCCGGAGTCTGAGAGCGGCAAGCTCGCCATTACAAATTACAAACTTTTAAAAGGGTTCGGGCAACAGCCCAACACAGCCGTCGGTACGCCTATGGCATCGAAAATTCAGTGCAATCTGGAAACCGGCCGGACCCACCAAATTCGCGTCCATATGGGCCATATCGGCTGCCCCCTGCTCGGCGATCCGCTCTACGGTAAGCAGCGCGCGTTCAAAGGCATGAAAGCCGACCCGGACGCCCGCGCGCGCAGCACATTACAAGATTTTCGCCGCCAAGCCCTGCACGCCAAAACGCTCGGGTTTAAGCACCCTATCACCAAAGAGTTTGTGCAATTTGACAGCGAATTGCCCGAAGATATGCAGCGGCTTGAGACGTTTTTATCCGGGCTTTAGGGCAGGACTTCGGACGGCTGATCAGGCGGGCCTTGTTTTCATTATCGAAAATTAAACGCGTGAATTTACCAAATCGCGCATTGCAAACTTGACCCGGCCGCCCGGCTTTTGCAAACTCGCACTATGACCAAATCCGCAATTCTGGCCCTCGATCAAGGCACTACATCGTCCCGCGCTATTCTTTTTGACGGCGAATTGAACATTATATCGTCGGCGCAAAAAGAGTTCCCGCAAATCTATCCGCAAGACGGATGGGTGGAGCATAATCCGGAGGCAATTTGGGATACAACAGTGTGGGCGGCGAAAGAAATGCTGGCCTATGCCGGCGATAACGGCTTTGCGATAAAATCCATCGGCATCACCAATCAACGCGAAACCACCATCGTCTGGGACCGCAAAACCGGCGAGCCGATTTATAACGCTATCGTCTGGCAAGACCGGCGCACGGCGAAAATCTGCGCCGATTTGAAGGCCAAGCACGGCGAGGCGGGGATTACGGACAAAACCGGCCTGCTGCTCGACCCTTATTTTTCCGCGACTAAAATTGCGTGGATACTCGATAATGTCGACGGCGCGCGCGGCCGGGCGGATGCGGGCGATCTGGCCTTTGGCACGGTTGACAGTTTCCTGATTTGGCGACTGACCGGAGGGGCGATTCACGCCACAGATGCCACCAATGCCTCGCGCACCAATGTGTTTAACATTATGACCGGGCAATGGGATGATGAGCTTTGTGATATATTTGGCGTGCCGCAATCCGTCCTGCCGGATGTCCGCGATTGCGCCGATGATTACGGGGTCACGGACGCATCGGTCCTTGGCGCGGCTATTCCCATAGGCGGCGTGGCCGGCGATCAGCAGGCGGCCGCTATCGGGCAAGCATGTTTCGAGCCCGGCGATATTAAATCGACTTACGGCACGGGATGCTTTGTTATCCTCAATACCGGGGCCGAGCGCGCCCGGTCGACAAACCGCCTGCTTTCCACGGTGGCTTATCGTCTTAAAGGCGAAATCACCTACGCCCTTGAAGGGTCAATATTCATGGCCGGGGCGACGATGCAATGGCTGCGCGACGGGATTGAAATTATCGACGACGCCGCCAATAGCGAAGCCCTGATAGAAGGAACCTCGGCCGGCAATAACGGCGTCTATATGGTGCCGGCCTTTACCGGCATGGGCGCGCCGTATTGGGATCCGGACGCGCGCGGGGCGATTGTCGGCATGACGCGAGACACCGGCCGGCCGCAGTTTATTCGCGCCGCCATCGAAGCGGTTTGCTACCAAACCTATGATCTTTTCAAAGCCATGGCCGATGACGGCGTAACCCCGGCGTCCCTGAAAGTGGACGGCGGCATGAGCGCGAACAATACGATGTGCCAATTTCTGTCGGACGTTTTGGACATCCCCGTGCAGCGCCCGGCGGTGAAAGAAACGACAGCGCTCGGCGCGGCCTGGCTCGCCGGATATGCCGCAGGTTTATGCAAGGATCCGAAAGCGCAGCGGACCGCTTGGCGCAGCGATAAAGACTTTGCTCCGGACATTGACGCGGGCGTTCGCGACCGCGCATTGACGGGCTGGCATAAAGCCGTTGCGCGCATTGTGACCTAGCGCGAAATATCGCCTAAAAACCCGTTGACCGGGCCAAGCGTCGGCTTTATACGCGCTGCTTACCACCGTGCCCCGGTGGCGGAATTGGTAGACGCGCCAGCTTCAGGTGCTGGTTCTCGTAAGGGAGTGGAAGTTCGAGTCTTCTCCGGGGCACCACGGTCAATTTTGCAAAGCAAAAATGACCAATATTTCCCAAAGGGAAATCATACCCGAAAATAAAGACGTGAAATTTGCGCAGCAAAATTCAGACAGGCTTAACAGCATCAAGACCAACCCACACCGAAGTCTCTACTTAAAAACGAACAGTTTTTGCGCGGTAAACGACAGGAACGGCCAAAGGCCGGCGAAGATGAGCGCAGCCAGGGCGGGGTAGAGCCTCAGCGTCCCCGTCAGAAAAGCCACGAACACAAAGTTTAACCCAACGCCCAAGGCGGCAACGGTAATATATTTCATAAAGGCTGTGCCATGTGAAGCGCGGCTTTGGAATGCCCACGTATAATTGACGATATAGCTGATGACTGTGGCCGCCAAATAAAATCCGGTGTTTACAAGCCAAACCGGCAGGTCCGTGTACCGGGTTCCCAGCCAAACACCGCCCACATAAAACCCGACCGTAATCATCCCGGCCGTCAAATATTTCAAAAGTTGCCCGCCGGATTCAGAGCGCAGAAATGTCATAATGCTCATGAGGAGCGATCAGAATCCGGTTTATCCCATTGCGGAAGGCGGGAGCGCCGTGAGAGAATAAAGCCGGGTTTTTGAGACGTATTTTCAAACACGACAGACAGGTACAGCGCCATAATCCCCAACGACAGCATAATGATTCCGACGCCGAAGCTTTGCAGAACGATAATAGTGTAAAACCCCGGAACCGCGACCCCGGTCAGAAGCCATTGCACGACAATAAAGGCTGCAAATCCAAAACTGAGCGCAGAGATGAGCAGACCCAAAAACGATATAATATGCAGAGGCGTTTTGGACAGCCAGACGATTCCGTCTATGGCCAGCCCAAGGCGGCGAAATAATGAAAACTTAGACTGCCCGGCCTCGCGCTCAGCAATGTCTATGGGCACTTCGGCCCGCTCATAACCGATATAGCTATAAACGCCTTTCCAAAACAGCTTGGAGCCGGCGAAGGCTTTTAGAGTGTCGACAACATGCGCCCGCGCGAAAAAGAAATCCCCGAGCCGCGGGTCGAGCGGGCTGCGCAGAAGGGAATTGGCAACTTTATAAAATGCATTGGACAGAGTCCGATCAATAAAGCCCTGATACAGCCGCTCTTTGCGCACCCCAAACACAATGTCCGTATTTTCGCTCTGATCGGCAGCCGCCAAAAGCGCTCCGGCGGCCTTCGCCGTGTGTTGCCCGTCACCATCCATGACAATGACGTTTTGCCCGGACGGGATGGCAGACATGCCGGCGGCAAGCGCCTGCTCTTTTCCGAAATTACGCGACAAATCAATATAGCCGATACGGGGATTTCCCCGGGCCAGGGCTTCAAGCTTAAGCAAAGTCGTGTCGGTGCTGCCGTCATTAACAAACAGGACATGCGCCCCCGTCCGCGCCCAAAGCGCGCTAAAGTTTTCAACCAAGCCGGGCAGAGCGTCTTCTTCGTTATAGACAGAAATGAGAAATGTCAGATTCATAAGAGCCTTAATATTTATGACGAAAATTGTAAGCCAGAGGTCTTACGCGGACATTACCGGATTTCCGACTAATAGGAAAAAACTGTTGAACAAATATTGACAGCCTCACCGGTCCCTGCCCCTTTGATTTGCACAGCGTATAATCCGTCCTTTGGTACTTTGAACGCTAATGTCTCGCCGGTGTATGGAAATTCTGTAACCACTTCTTTGGCGCCCGACAAAAGTTGAACGCTTAAACCTTCCGGCGCAATCGCCGGGTTCTGCGCAGTATCAAATACGATTTTAAGCTCATAACTCGCCGTTTTGTAAAGGCGCTGAAAAGACAGCAAGTAGGAAAACCTGCCATCCCCCCGCAGCGTCATAGGGCAGGTTTTTCCGGCCTCAATCTTGGTTTTTCCCGCAGTTTTGGCCTTTGGCATGACCGGGTGAATAATTTTACGGCCGGATTGCCCCGCCAGAACTTTTAAGGTCCGAACATCCCCGTCAATTAATACGACGGTAGACATGCCGTTTCGCCGGCCCAAATCACGCGTCTCGACTATCTTCAGGCCATTAGCGCTCAAAACCCCTTTAAGCGTTTCAAGATCAATAGAATCTCTGGGATGTTTCTTCGGAAAGATCAAAGCTGACCGGCTTTGGTCTTTAAAGTCTCTTGAATAAAATCCTGTACTGAACGGCATTTCTGAGAGCATGCCGTCCGAGGCAAATGTTGTCGGCGAAAAATTGCGCACGCCAAAGTGCATATTTAAAGCCCCCAGCGATCCCCATGTCGCCACGCCGTGGCGCGCATCATTCGTCTCCAGATAATCGCGCATTTCTAGGGTTGCAGCCTTGCGCTGCTCATGGGTCTTATCCGACACTCTTTGAATGGAGATTGAGCTTATGGCGTAGCTGCCGATACACAGCGCCATAAAAAGCTTTTCCCACTGCCTTGCCCGCAAGCTGAAGGCCAAGATTATCATCATGACGCCAAGCAGCATCGGCAAGATATATCGCGGCGCAGGTTTAATATTGGCAAAGTTAAAAGCAAGCGCCAGAGCCGCCGATACGGCCAAAAGATAAAGGATGATAAAGATGGCCGGCCGGTCTTGCCTGCGCCAAAGAATAATCGCTGATTTTATGAAAAGATAAGCCGCCAGAGCCATACAGGCATAACGGCGCAACATTTGATATTTCCGCGTCCCGGTATCCCAGTAAGAGATATGGCTCCAAGCCGTTTTCATATCGGTAAGCACTTGGCCTTGGCCCGCCCATTTACTCAATGACGGCGTGCCTGCGGCTCCCATTGTGTAGCTGAGCGTGCTTTTTAAAACGATGTAAGCCCCCAGACCGATTATGGCGGATAAAACGATGGTTTTAATAAACACCGCTTGTCGCCCCGAAAGCCGGGTCCGGGTCAGAATCAGGGTTGCGATATAGGCGGCCATCACAGGCGCGGCCACATTAACGATCCCTCTGGAAGCGTTGAGCGTCATGGCAATGATGACGGCCACGGCTGCGATGCCCATACCGGTTTTGAAACGGATAAGGCCGGGTTTGGAACCCTCCGGCCCGCCGGCGACCGATTGAGAGTCCAAAAACGTGAACGCGCCGATCGCCAACACGGATGGTATTATATAATGGGTAAAAATATACGAGCCTTGCGCGTGAACATGCTCGAAATATTGATAGCCGGGTGACATAGCGATAAACAAGATCAAGACAAATGTGAGCGGCAATCCGCATTTAAATTTACGACATAAAAACGTCATCAGGATTATCAAAAGCGCTGAGCTTATCATACGCCCCCAAAAATAGACGGCCCATGGATCATCAGGAAACAGCCACGCCGGGATGAGGTGAAACAGGGAAATACCAATCAATCTGTGATCACCGTTTGAGTAGGTAAAGTCGCTGTTTGTGATGCCGCCGCCTTGCACGGAAATAAAAGGGTGCAAGACAGAATTCACAAATATATCAGAATTAATATGATAAAGCAGAACCTGAAGGTCGCCCCATACCAACCAAATGCCCAACGCAATAACGGCAAAATAGGCGATCTCGCTCACACCGGCTGCAAATTTTCGGACCGGCGCGGGAACTGACATCATGGGGCATCTCTTAAATCGGGATAAACTGTTGTTTGCGCGGCAGACGGTCAAAGATTCACAATGCTCCGTCAAGGCGATAAGCTTTGACTGCATCCGTTTACCCGAAGTCTTACCGTCCGTCCGGAGATAATTAACCCCCGGCGTGACCGCGGTCACGCGAGCTTTGGGACGTGAAATCTAAATATGATTGCAGAGGCGATCAACGGTGATGGTCTTGCAACTTAGAAATGGGGACCACCATGACCTACACAAAACGAATTTTAACCTTAGCGGCCGGTACGGCTATGGCTGCCGTTATGGCCACGTCGGCTCACGCTGTGAATTCCAATGACGATGACTCACATCTTACCGCTTGCACGCCGACAGGCTCAAACAACCTTAATGTTGTTAATGGCGTCGGCAATTGCCAGCCCGGGGGTTTGAACATTCGGCGCAATACGATCTCAGGCAATCTGAATGTTTTATCTGACCGTAATTTCGACAATGACGTGTCCGGCCGGCTAAATACGCTCGGCGAACGCAACCAACGCAATGATGTGTCCGGCAGTAACAACACGCTTGGCAATAACAATGTTGCCAACAGCGTCACGGGTATCAACAACACTTTGGGGACAGGCAACGGCCAAAACGATATTTCCGGCGTCGACCACGTTCTTGGTAATTTTAACAGAAAAAATATTGTCACAGGCACCAACAATACAACAGGTCGCCTTGTTCAAAACAACATCATTACCGGCTCGGGCAATATGATCGGTGACAATATGGCCGACAGCAGCGTCATCGGCGCAGGCAACCAAGTCATTACCGGGGCAAACCTGCACATTGCAGGGTCGCTTAACGTGGTTGACGGCAGTGAAAACATTGTTCAGGGCCACAGCGCAACGGTTGAAGGCCTAAGCAATGCGGTCATTGGCGGTAATTCGACCGTGGCCTCAACTGTTACAGGCAATGACAATTTGGCCGGTGGTGCAGGCGTATCGGTCTTTGGCGATAACAATGTGACATTCGGCGCGGGCAACTCGGCCGGCGTTTCAGGCACGCCGGTTACGAACACGGTCGCAATTGGCTCCGGCGCAACGGTCACAGGCATCTCCGGGACGGCTGTCGGTCACAACGCCAATGCCGCAACCGCCGGCTCTGTCGCTCTCGGCCAAGGCTCTGCGACTACGTTCACAAACGGCGCGACATTAACGGCCGGCGCAGCGGTTGATGTGGTTGACACATCGGCAAGCCCTGTCGGCGGCGCGGTTACCAATGTTATCGGAACAGGCACGACCGCCTTTACAATCGCGGAAACCAATGATGCGAGCGGCGGCGAAGCCAATATGGGTGACCGTTTGGTCACAGGCGTGGCCGATGCGCGTATTGATGCGACATCCGCAGATGCAGTTAATGGCAGTCAATTGTTTCAGATTGCGTCAGTTGCAAACGCAAACAGCATTGCCATCGGCGGCAATGCGACACTGATCGGCAACAATACAACGTCGATCAATAACAACACCACAGCCATCGGGGTTAATGCTGACGCCATTAAAGCCTTATCCAAAGGCGCGGCGGCCGTCGCCTCCATGCCGGATCTGTATCTGATGCCAAATGAAACGCTGACGATTGCAGGCGGGATCGGTTATCACGACGATTCTTTCAACAGCTCTCAAATGGGTTTTGGCATCGGCCTGCAGTGGCGCAACCAAACCACGGATGATTGGTCCATCGGCTTTGCCGCGGCTACCGGCGGAAGCGGCGCAGTCTCTGCCCGCGTTCAGGGACGCTGGGGAATGTAGCGTTCCGGATAAGAAATATAAGGTCGCCCTTCGGGCGGCCTTGACCGCGTTTGGGTCAAAATGAAGGGCTCCGCTTCTTACAAAAGCGCCATTTTTTAAATATATCAGTCAATTTTTCAAGAAACCCTCCGGGGTAAACACCCCATATATAAGGGGGTGATAACCTATAAATAACTGAATAATAACGATATTTTTTTTAATCAGCGCGCGTGTGAGCAAAGTCACAGTTTACAAACCCGTCTAAGGTGTAAATAATAGCCGAAGGGGCATCAGGGCGATGACCTCGATTTTTAACGGGGGCGTCTTATATGACCTATTCGAAGAGACTTATAACTTTAGCGGCCGGCACGGCCATCGCAGCAGCTATGTCTGTATCCGCTCACGCGGTAAACACTAACGATGATGACTCACACAATGTCGCTTGCGCAACGACAGCGACAAATACTCTGAATGTCATCAATGGCTCAGGCAATTGCCAAGTCGGCACAGACACAATCCAGCGCAACGTAATTTCCGGCCGTCAGCATACGCTCGGCAATAACAGCGTCGAAAATGACGTTTCGGGCCGCCTGAATACGTTGGGAACCAGAAACCTGCGCAACGACGTATCCGGTACAAGCAATACGCTGGGTAATAACAACGTCGCCAACAGCGTGACCGGTAATGGGAACACTTTGGGTACAGGCAACGGCCAGAACGACGTCTCCGGCGCCAATAATACGCTCGGTAACTTCAGCAGAAGAAACTCTGTCACAGGTGACAGCAATTCAACTGCTGCCGGCAGCTTAGATAACAGTGTCGCAGGCCGTAATAACACGGTTGGCGTGAATAACCTTCGCAACGACGTCTCCGGCTTTAATAACACATTGGGCCGCAACAATTCCTCAAACAGCATCACCGGCAACAACCATGTTTTGGGTGTTAATAACGGCCAAAACAGCGTGTCAGGCAACGGCAATGTGACCGGCAGCTTTAACAGAAGAAACGTCATCTCCGGCCAAGGCAACATGACAGGCGGCTCGTTCCAAGACAGCATCCTTAGCGGCTCAGGCAATACGGTCGGCACCGGAACTGCCAACAGCAGCGTCATCGGTTTGGGCAATACAGTGACCGGCACGAATACTCACATTTCCGGCGCGCTGAACACGGTGACCGGCGATGAGAACATCGTTCAGGGCCACAACGTGACAGTTACCGGCAACAGTAACGCCTTTATCGGCGGCGGCAGCAGCATTGCTGCAACAGTTACAGGCAACAACAATATTGCCGGCGGTCGCGGCGCGACGATAACGGGCGATGATGCTGTCGCTCTGGGTAGCGCCGCGACTGCAGCAAACACAGGCGTTTCAATCGGCCTCCAAACCACAAGTGCTGCCGGCGCATCCGCTCTTGGATTTGGCGCGACGGCTTCCGGCACTGACTCGTCTGCTCTGGGCCGCGGCGCACAAGCCACAATGATAAACGCAACGGCAACCGGCGCTTTTGCGAATGCAACGGGTAACCGCTCAACCGCAACCGGCTCTAATGCTATTGCCAATCAATTTGCCGCGACGGCAACAGGCTATCAATCTCAAGCCACCGGTACCAGTTCCGTTGCTACGGGTAACTTTGCCCGCGCGCAGGCTTCGGATTCTATTGCGACAGGCAGGTTAGCTTTGGCTCAGGGTGGCGCTTCCGTCGCAATCGGGCAAGGCACGCAGGCTCTGGGCTTTGGTTCTGTTGCAACCGGCGTAGGCGCACAAGCCACTCAAACCAATGCCGTTGCGACGGGTAACTTTGCCCGTGCACTGGGCAGTACGGCGGTTGCAATCGGTGGTAATTCCCTTGCAAATGCGAGCGGTTCTACCGCGATTGGCACCAACGCTACCGCAGCGACGCAAAACTCTGTTGCAATCGGACAAGGCTCAACAACGTCCCTGACCCCTGCAACTGCAGGCACAGCGTATAATGGCACAACAATCGGTACCGGCGCAGCGCTGGTCACCTTGACTGAAGGCACAAACGCCACGTCTGAAATGAACGTCGGGACGCGCGTCGTCACAGGCGTCGCAGACGGCAATGTCGCTTCCGGTTCAAACCAAGCCGTAAACGGTCATCAGCTTTGGGAAGTCGCCTCTGTTGCGTCCGTGAACCAAGGCGGTATCTCAATGAATGCAGCCGACATTGTGACAAACCGCAATAATATTGCGGCTAACGGCGTATTGATTGCCGGCAACACAACGGCAATTGGCGTTAACGCTGCTGCAATCGGCGTCAATGCAGCGGGCATTAATGCGCTTCGCGAAGGCATGGCTGCAACAGCCGCGCTGCCGGATCTGTATTTGAACGCTGCTGAGACTTGGACAGTTGCCGGTGGCCTGTCCCAGACTGATGACGGCTATGGCGGATCAGAAACCGGCTTCGGCGGTGGTTTCCAATGGCGCAGCGACAGCTCTGACACATGGTCAATCGGCGCGGTCGGCGGTATTGCCGGCGATGCCTACTCTGTCCGTATTCAAGGCCGTATCGGCGGCTAATTTCCCCGGATATAAAAATACGAAGGGTCGCCTCTCAGGCGGCCCTTTTTTATGTGCCTTTCAGGCGTTACCCTCACTCAAATATTGTTATTACTAAATTGACTTGCAACCTTAAATAGTTATTTTTGTATACGATTCTTTAACGCGTGCCGCCATAGGGTTTTGTCATGATTATACTGCTTATCATATTGGCCATGCTGCCTATGCCTTTTGCGATTGATTATTTTCAAAATCACTGAGGTATAAACCGTAAAGTCATCCGCCGCGCCGCCGCGCCTGTCTGTACATTTGTAAATTAACCCCGCATCCGCGAAGGCGTTCATCCAAGCCGTAACACCCCTGTCTTGACTTGCCCCCGCGCGCGCTATCGCTTAAACCGCAGGCAGGATCAAAGCCGCAGTCAGCCGGCAAAAAAGGAATGTTACATGAGCAAGTCCACACGCGGATTAGTTACTGTTTTTGGCGGATCAGGTTTTGTCGGTAAACACGCCGTCCGCGCTTTGGTGAAAGACGGTTGGCGGGTGCGCGTTGCGACGCGCAGCCCGCATACCGAAGGCGAGTTGCGCGTCATCGGCTCCGTCGGGCAAATCCAATTAGTTCAGGCTAATTTGCGTTTTAAAGCTTCGGTCGAGCGCGCCCTTGACGGGGCCGACGCCGTCGTCAATCTGGTCAGCGTCCTTTATGAAGCCGGTCGCCAAACCTTCAATGCGCTGAACGTCGAAGGCGTCCGCAATATTGCCGAAGCCGCATCGGAACGCGGCATATCCAATATCGTCCATGTCTCCTCTATCGGCGCGGACAGCGATGCCGATGCAGAATACTCCCAAACCAAAGGCGAAGGGGAAGCGGCGCTGCGGGCTCTGATTCCGGCCGCTGACATTCTGCGGCCCTCGATAATTTTTGGCCCGGAAGATAACTTTTTCAATAAATTTGCCGCTATGGCCCAAATCTCTCCCGCTCTGCCCCTGCTCGGCGGCGGCGAGACCAAATTTCAGCCGGTCTATGTGGCCGATATAGCCGACGCCATTGCCGTATGTTTGGCGCGGGGCACAAGCGGCCTCACCTATGAGCTCGGCGGACCGCAAACCTATAGTTTTAAAGAACTGATGCAGTTCACCTTGGACGCAACAGGACGCAAACGCTTGCTTGCCCCTGTGCCGTGGCCGATTGCCGGCCTGATGGGCCTGGCCGGTGAAGTCTCCGGGCATTTGCCGTTCGTTACGCCGTTTCTGACCCGCGATCAGGTACAAAATTTAAAAGTCGACAACATTGTTGCTGACGGCGCGAAAAGCTTTTCAGACCTCGGCATCGTGCCGGAAGCCATGGAAGCCATCGTGCCCGCTTATCTCGTGCGCTATAAAAAATACGGGCAATTTGCGCAATCGTAACAATGCGCGGGATTTATTCTCTCGCCCCGCTGTGATTTTCCCGCTAGTCTTTCTTAAATTATTTACGGAGGTTTCCCATGACAGTTTTTAAAACCCTGACAACCTTATCCGTTTGCGCCGCGGCCGCTTTAACGCTGGCCGCGTGCAAACCCGCAAATACGGCGCAAGCGCCGGCCGTCGATACAGCCGCGCTGGGCCAAATTCTGGACGTGCAAACCGATAAATCCAAAGCCCGGTATGTCTATCGCAATCCGGCCGAGACAATAGCGTTTTTCGGCCTGACCCGGGGCATGAAAGTCGCCGAAGCCCTGCCCGGCGGCAATTGGGACGGATCATGGTATACTCGCATTCTCGCGCCTTATCTGGGCAAAGACGGACATATCACAGGCGTCGATTACGCCCCGGAAATGTGGCCCCTGTTCGGCGGCTTTGCCACGCCGGAATTTATCAAAGCAAAAGAAACATGGCCGGCGCAATGGACCGGCAGCGTATCTGACGCCGGCGGCGATGCCGGCCCCGCTGTTTCCGCGTTTACGTTCTCAACGGTTCCAAGCGGCGACAAAGGCAGTTATGACGCCGTTTTGTTTATTCGCGCCCTGCACAATATGTCTCGGTTTGAAGACGCCGGCGGATATATGAGCACGGCAATTACGACGGCTCATGACCTGTTAAAACCCGGCGGTATTGTCGGCGTTGTTCAACATCGCGCGCCCGAGTCCGCAAGCGATGATTGGGCTAATGGCCAAAATGGTTATATCAAACAAAGCGCCGTCATCGCCGCTTTTGAGGCGGCCGGCTTTAAGCTTGCGGGCAGTTCAGACATTAATGCCAACGCCAAAGATATGCCCCAGGAAGGCGATTTCGTTTGGCGCTTGCCGCCCTCCCTTAGCGGCAGCAAGGAGGACCCGGCCAAGCGCGCACAAATGCAAGCAATCGGCGAAAGCGACCGCATGACGCTTAAATTTGTAAAGAAATAAGCAGGTTTAAAATCGGGCTAAAAATCCGGCCATTATCTCGCGGGCCTGCGCGCCGCCATCACCGATTGTGACGGTTATGCCCGCAGACTGCAACCGCTCAATCCCCTGCCCGTTTACAAGTGGGTTGGGGTCACGGGCAGCAATGAAACATTTTGAGATCCCGGCGGCAATAAGTACGTCGACGCAAGGACCGCTGCGGCCATAATGGCTGCAAGGCTCCAACGTCACATAGGCCGCCGCGCCTTGCGGATCCGGGCAATCCCGAAGCGCCATAATTTCGCCGTGAGGCCGCCCACCGGCAGCAGTCGCGCCATGCCCGATAATCCTGCCGCCCTTAACCAGCACGCAGCCGACGGACGGATTATCACCGGTCTTGCCGTTTTGCGCCCGCGCCAAATCCAGCGCAATATTCATAAATGGCGAAGGCGACGTCTCAGATAGCGGCTCAATTAAAGGATCAGGGCCGGCCCTGCGCCCTAAAGCTTTGGGAGTGGTTTTGCCCTATCCGCATTAAGATATTTTGCGCCTGTCACTTCAAGCGTGCCATCTTTCAAATCAATCAAAAGCGGATTGCCTGTCGGAATTTCAATGCCGGGAATGTCATCGTCAGACACGTTGAACAAAGATTTGACTAAGGCCCGCAGACTGTTTCCATGGGCGGCGATAATCAGGTTTTGACCGGCTTTAATTTTCGGCGCAATCTGATCGTCAAAATATGGCAAAACGCGCTCCAGCGTCAGCTTCAGGCTCTCGCCGGTCGGCAATAATTTCGGATCAATATTGGCGTAACGCTTATCGTGGATCGGGTGATACTCGCTGCTCTCATCGACCTGCGGCGGCGGAACGTCATAAGACCGGCGCCAGATGTGAACCTGCTCGTCCCCATGCTTGTCACGGGTTTCCTGCTTATTCAGTCCGGTCAAACCGCCATAATGGCGTTCATTTAAGCGATAATCTTTGGTCACAGGCAGATACATGGCGTCGAGCGCCTCTAATGTATACCAAAGCGTTTTAATCGCGCGTTTTTGAACGGAACTGTAAGCGGCGTCAAAGTCAATCGCCTCTGCGGCCAAAAGTTCGCCGGACTGCTGCGCCTCGGCAATGCCTTTTTCCGTCAATCCGACATCATACCAACCGGTAAAGCGGTTTTGCAGATTCCATTCAGATTGTCCGTGGCGAATAAGGGCGAGTTTGGTCATAAATTTCTCCGTGTGTTGCCGCTGTGTTAGAGCGCTCCGGGTATTTTTTCAAGACTTGCTTAGCGCCAATCGCCCGATGCCGCCTGATAAAGCGTTAACATAGACAGCGCCGCCGTATCGGCGCGCAAAATGCGCGGCCCCAGTGATACAGGGCGCACGAACGGTTTCGATTTTAATATGTCACGCTCTGAATCCGTAAAGCCGCCTTGCGGCCCAATCAATATTGCCGCCGGGCCGGCCAGACCCTGCGCAGCCTCCAAAGCCGTCTGCCCGCCGCCGGCCTCATCAGCAAATATCAATGTGCGCCCGGCGTCCCAATCCGTCAGCATTTTTTCCAGCTTCACCGGATCAAACACCGCAGGAATATCGAGACGTTCAGTCTGCTCAGCCGCTTCAATGACTTGAGCCTGCATGCGATCAAGGCGCAGTTTGGGAAATTGCGTGCGCGCCGTAATGACCGGATGAATTTGCGCCGCGCCGAGTTCCGTAGATTTTTCAATAATAAAATCCGTTCGCGCGCGTTTGACCGGCGCAAATATGATCCAAATATCAGGCATAGGTTCGGGCGCGCGCAATTGCGTCTCAACGCGCAGGCTGACGCTCTTTTTGCTCGCAGCAATAATATCGGCCCGCCACTCACCGGCCTCTGCGTTAAAGATTCGCACGGCGTCACCCTCGGACCGGCGCATAACGGTCGCAATATAATGAGCTTGGGGCTTAGGCAGCTCAATTTGCACGCCGCCGGTTATGGCATCGGTCACATATAAACGGGAAAGGGTATAATCGGCTCTCATTATATCAGAGCGGCATTTGGCTTAATTCATGACTCGGGGTTCGTGCGGGCTGTCGAGCAGGAACACCGGAATGTCCACGTCGTAACGCTCGCCGCCTTCGGCCTCTATGCGGTATGTACCATGCATCATGCCGGAGGGTGCAGACAAAGGCGCGCCGGAAGTATAGCGAAACACTTCGCCGGGCTGCAAAATCGGTTTTTCACCGACAACGCCGGTGCCGCGCACTTCTTGGACTTGGCCGCGACTGTCAGCAATATTCCAGCAACGCTCTACGACCTGAACAGGCGCGTCGCTCTGATTTTCAATCTCAACGGTATAGGCCCAGATATAGCGATCTTCACGAGGGCTGGACTGCTCATCAAGGAAATCAGGCTCTACGCGAACAACAACGTCGCGTGTCTTGCGCTCATAAATCTCAATCGTCACAAAAATCCCCTAAATCCCAAAAATTGTGTCCACCCGAACCCTTTACAGAGCCCGTAAAGGAAGAGCCGCAACATGACGCCAAAACCCCTTTTCGGCAAGGCCTATAACGCAGGACGGGAAGACTCTTTACAGTTCACATCAAATGCCACATTTAGGGGAGAGACTTTAACACTGACGCAGCCCTTCAAGGACGCCATGACACACGCCGGAATTTATCCCTGTCAGGACATCAAAGCCCTTATCGGCGAAGGCGGCGTGACGTTTGATACGCCGGCGGACACCGATCAGGTCCAGCCGGCCAGTTTGGATCTGCGTCTGGGCGCGCGCGCCTTTCGCCTTCGGGCCAGTTTTCTGCCGGGCGAAAGCCGCAGCGTTGCGCAATGCCTTGATGATGATCTGGTCATGCACGAAATTGACCTGACCGCAGGCGCAGTTTTGGAAACCGGCTGCGTTTACCTCGTGGAGCTTCAGGAAGCGCTCAGCCTGCCGTCCGGACTGTCAGCGGCGGCCAATCCCAAAAGCTCGACCGGGCGACTCGACGTCTTTACCCGGGTCATCACTGACCGCGCGAGCGCGTTCGATCAGATTACGGCGGGCTATACAGGCCCGCTTTATGTTGAAATTGCGCCGCGCACATTTTCAGTGCTCGCCCATAAAGGGGAACGTTTGGTGCAAATCCGGTTCCGGGCGGGCACGCCGCAAATCCTGCGCAGCGAAACAGTCT
Source organism: uncultured Robiginitomaculum sp. (assembly GCA_938015875.1). Taxonomy (GTDB): domain Bacteria; phylum Pseudomonadota; class Alphaproteobacteria; order Caulobacterales; family Maricaulaceae; genus Robiginitomaculum. The sequence goes on from CALLXE010000027.1 coordinate 16,532, forward strand.
CGATTGACCTTGCAGGCATTAACGGCAGCGACATTATCGGCTGGCGCGCGCGCCGCCACGCCGGCCTTGTCAAACTGCGCGGCCGCGATCATCGGTCTGAGGATTATTGGGAACCGGTTCGGGCGCGCAACGGACGCATGATTCTTGACCCGGAAGAATTTTATATTCTCGCGTCCAAAGAAAGCGTCTCTATCCCGGTTAACGAAGCAGCCGAAATGGCCCCGGTGGCCCTTGAAATCGGCGAATTTCGCGCCCACTACGCCGGGTTCTTTGACCCCGGTTTCGGTATTGCCGCCGCCGGCGGCACAGGCTCCCGCGCGGTCCTCGAAGTCCGCGGACGGGACGTGCCGTTCATTTTGGAACACGGACAACCCGTCGCGCGATTAGTGTTTGAACCCATGATCGCCGCCCCGGATGTGCTCTACGGGGAAAACGGGAGCCATTATCAGGCGCAAGGACTGAGATTGTCGAAGCATTTCGTTTAGCGCGTTTCTCTTTGGAAACGCGCAGCGTGCAGTCAGAAAATAAACGGAACGCGCGAAAAAATATTCCAAAAGCAAAGTCAGTTTAATTTCTGACTGCGCAGCGGTGATAAGACAAGGTACGTAATTCGGAAGAATCGACTCTGATAACGCGCCCTCTGCACTCACTTGCCACTCCAACTCCGGATTATTACAAAGACTGCAATCGGAGAATTCTATGGGACTTGTTATCATTTCCGCCTTAGCGGTCATCACGGTTGCCGCTGTTTACGTTGCCTTTAAATCCGGCCGCAAATTGCAACGCCCGCCAAAAATCACGGGCAGTGCCGGCATTCCGAATTGTCTTGGGTCTTGGGGTAGCGTTTTCGGAATTACTTCGCTTTTTCTGCACTTTGCGTAATTATAGCTTTGTTATAATTACGCTGAACAACTCGCCCCGCCCAAGACGCAAAACTTTGCGCAATGCGGGTGATTCAGTTTCACAGGCCCCAAGCTTTCGCCCAAGGTTTTCCCTGTTTCAAACTGAACATCATCCCACAATAAAGTGCAGGCCAAAACCGCGGGCATATCTTCGCCTTTGCGTTTCACAACCATGCGCGAGCTTGCGCACATCATGGCGTCGGGACTTATGTCGAGGATACCCCAACATGCCGTGGTGATTTCAGGGACATCAACGGTTTCGTCCATTTCCGGAAACAAAATGGTTTGCCCGGGATTAAGCGCGTCAATATTCCAGCCTTGGCTTTTAATTAAATCTGCATATCCGGCGCGGGCAATATCATCGCTTTCGGAAAACATAGAGCGCCCCGCAATGTGCAAATGAAAACCATGACGGGTCAGCCAATTCATCCCGAGCAGCGCAATGGCAAAGCTGCCCTCGCCGCGTTCCCGGTCATGTCCGGCCTCAGAGAAATGATCCAGACTGACGCGCAGGGTCATTTTATCCCCGTAGCGCGCGTGTAAATCAAGCAAGCCTTTTTGCACACGCGGACGCATCATCGGCTTCATAGCATTGGTTAAAATCAGAAGTGAGTGACCCCGCGACAGCGCCATCTCGCTCATTTCAATCATATCCGGGTTTAAATATGGCTCGCCGCCGGTGAACGCAATTTCTACCGGCCCCGTCCCCATTGCATCAATTTCGTCCAGATACGGCGCCATATCGGCGGGGGTAAAATAAACGAAATGGTCGGCCGTGGGACTGCTTTTGATATAGCAATTCGCGCATTCAATATTGCAAAGACTGCCGGAGTTAAACCAGAGGGTTTGCAGTTTTTTGAAATATACGGACGCGCGGCGCTCGCCTTTGGCGGTCACAACAGGGTCGGAAAACTTTATAGGGTCGATAAAAGGCTTGTTCATAGCGTTTTTCTATCAAGTCTTGCGGCATGCGCCACACACGAATACGTGAAATTCCATTTTTTATAATATGCGTGTCGCAGAAAAAGCGCGCCGGCTATGCCCGAAGGACGCCGCCTGCCTTTGAGACTTGGCTGATAATCTTATCAGAGATCGTTTCAATCTCTTTATCCGTGAGCGTCCCTGCGCTTGGCGTAATGGTCACGTCAATGGCGAGGGATTTTTGCCCGTCGTCAACGCCCTTGCCCCGGTAAACATCAAACAGCGCCACATCGGTAATCAGCGCCTTGTCCGCGCCCTTAGCGGCTTTGAGGATGTCGCCGGCCGGAACCGTATCATCGACGATGAAAGCGAAATCACGATGCACCGGCATGAACTCGGACAGCGCCAAAGCCGGCTTGGATTTTGACGTAGATTTTTTGCGCGGCGCCGGGATTTCGTCCGGCCAAATTTCAAACCCCATAACGGGCGCTTCAATGCCCATGGCCGCCATGACGCCGGGGTGCAATTGTCCGAACTCTGCCAGAATTTTCTTTGGCCCCATTTGTAATCGCCCTGACCGTCCCGGGTGAAACCACGGGGAGGCCGCCTTGACGATTTGCAAATTATCGACATTCGTGCCCATGGCAGCCAGCGCGGCCATAACGTCCGCCTTGACCGTGAACGCGTCCGGCGAAGCGTCGCCGGCATAGTCACGCACGGTTTCCGCGCGGCGGGTGCCTGCCAATGCCGCGCGCTGTCCGGATTTCGGATCATCGCTGTTATAGACAGGGCCGCTCTCAAACAAGGCCGCGCCCGGATAGCCCTGATTGGCGCTGCGCTGTCCGGCAAGCAATAAATGGATAAGCGCGGACGGGCGCATAACGTCCAAATCGGCGCTGATCGGATTTGTCAGAATAATGGACGCTTCATCACCGCCGCCAAATAATTTGGCATGATCTTTAAGACAGAACGACCATGTAATCGCTTCAAACAGTCCCCGTCCGGCCAGCGCGCGGCGAGCCAAACGCAGATTGTTTTGCGCGTGCGTCAGCAGCGGTTCGCGGCGACCGGATAGGCGCGGCAGCGATGTGGCCGGCAATTTATCAAAGCCTGTAATCCGCGCGACCTCTTCAACCAAATCGGCAGCAATGGTGCAATCACGACGCGAGGTCGGCACGCCAACGGTCCACACGGCCCCGGACGCGTCAACGTCAAACCCAAGCACGGTCAAAATCCGCTCAATCTCAGGCTTTTCAACGGCCATGCCCGTCAGTTTTTCAACACGCGCCGGATCAAACTCAATAGGCGCGGGCGCAGCCGGAGCTTGCCCGGCAACAACAATATCGCTCGCCTCGCCGCCGCAAATATCCAGAATAATCTGCGTCGCCATTTCCAGGCCGCCCATCACAAAGCCGGTATCAACGCCGCGTTCAAACCGGTATTTCGCGTCGGAATTTATGCCGAGGCGCTTGGCGCTTTTGCGAATAGTCAGGGGATCGAAACAGGCGCTTTCGATAAATACGTCCGTCGTGGTTTCCGTGCAGCCTGTGGACGCCCCGCCCATAATCCCGCCAAGCCCGAGCACGCCGCTGTCATCGGCAATCACGCAATCCGTATCGCCTGCCGTATAGGTTTTATCATCGAGCGCCGTGAACGCTTCGCCGTGGCCAAGCCGCGCGCGAATGGGGCCGGATAACTTGCCCGCGTCATAAACATGCAAAGGCCGCGCGCGGTCATAAGACAAATAATTGGTCACATCGACCAGGGCATTGATCGGGCGAAGGCCTATGGCTTTGAGCTTATCAGAGAGCCATTTCGGCGACGGCCCGTTTTTCACGCCCCGCACAACCCGGCCGGCAAAGACCGGACAGGCGTCCGGCGCGTCAATTTCAATTTTTACCGGGCACGGAAAAGCGCCCTTCACCGGCGCAGGGGTTTTTGTAATCCAATCGCCAAGACCGGTCGCCGCCAAATCGCGGGCAATATTATCCACGCCCAGCCAGTCCGGCCGGTTCGGCGTCACTTCAAAATCAATCACCGGATCATTTAATCCCAGCGCGTCGGCGAGCGGCGCGCCCATCGGCAGGCCCGCATCCAAATCCATAATGCCGTCACTGTCCTCGCCCAAATCCAGCTCCTTGGAACTGCACATCATCCCCGAGCTCTCAACGCCGCGAATTTTGCGCGGCTTTTTATCAAGGGAAAAATCTGCGCCCGGAATATAGGCCCCCATAGGCGCATAGGCGACGGTCATGCCGGCGCGGGCATTGGGCGCGCCGCAAACAATGGTCATTTCCCCGTCTACCGTATCAACCGTGCAAACCTTGAGTTTATCCGCGTCCGGATGCTTCTCGGCAGCCTTTACTTTAGCGATTGAAAACGCGGCCAAAGCCTGCGCCGGATCGATAATCTCTTCGACCTCAAGCCCGGCCAAAGTCATAGCCTTGGCCACCGCTTCAATATCGGCATCCGTGTCCAAATGCGCTTTGAGCCAAGAGAGAGAAAATTTCATAACGGTCGCCTTTAAATATCAACCCCGCATATACGCCGGCCCGCCGGCATAGGCCAATATTTTTTTGGGGTGTGGGCGGTTGGTTTATTGAGTCGAATGCCCGTTTAAACTACTTGCATTATGTATCACTATATGATACATAACTGTGGTGATACAGAGTGTGAAAGGCAAGTTAGCAGAGTGCGCCATGTCCGGGTCATTTGGGAAAGGCTTCCCTGCTGACTTGGTCAAACGGACGAATGCGATGCTTACCGCGCTCAATGCTGCAACTGCCGTGGAAGATTTGCGTTTCCCACCCGGCAATCATTTGGAGGCTTTGAAAGGCGATAGAGCCGGACAACACTCCGTACGCATTAATCGGCAGTGGCGAATTTGTTTTCGCTGGACGCCTACCGGCCCCGAAGATGTCGAGATTGTCGACTATCACTAGGCTAAACAGCAGGGCGATGAAGCCCACCAAATATGATGTCGAAATTATCGACTATCATTAAAGGAGAATATTATGAGTTTACTACAAAATCCAATGCACCCGGGCGAAGTGCTGAAAGAACTCTACCTCACCCCGCTTGAGATGAGCGCCATCACCCTTGCCAAACGTTTGGGCGTTCCGCGCACGCGGATTGAACGCTTGATAAAATGCGAAACGCGCATGACGCCTGATACGGCCCTGCGCCTATCCAAGGCTTTCGGTACCACGCCGGCCTATTGGATGAATATGCAAGTCAATCACGACTTAGTCGCCGCAGGAGCGACGACGGATGTATCCGGTATTGAACCGTTTGTTGCGGCTTAGACGCGCCCGGAAAATATAAGAGCGTTCTGAGTGGAATTTTACCACTTTACCATAAAGAACATCTCTTTTATCCCTTATCGGGGCTATGGGTTTCGGTAACTGTCACCGTAATTTCACCGTAATTTGTAATTTCTCTAATTTCTCAATAAATCCTATCCCCGCCCCAAAATCCCGGCGTAACTTCACATCTATGAAAACCCGCCCGCATATCGTCACGCAGAGCCGCGTTTATGACACGGCCGGTCTTTACCGCAGTGCAAGCTTATTGACTGAGGGGATAAAGACGGCCGGACCGCTTGGGGATGTCCTTGGCTATTCGCGCATCCTTATCCGGGTCATGAAAATCATTCTTGATCTGACGCTTCATAATAATTGCTTTGTTCGGCGGCGGGATGTTTTGGCGTCCGCGACCCTGCGGGGGCGGGTCATGGAGCGCCTTGGCGGGGCGCACGCCCTGATGACATGGCGGCGAAAAAATATTTGGAACAAGGCGCGTTTGGCCGCGATTGCGAGCGGCTCTTATTGCCCGCCGGCGGGAGGTGAAGGTTCGCAAACGGGCGCGCCTGTTACTGCAGAAGCGCCGGAAAAATCACAGCCCGCAAACGCGAGCAAGCCACCCGCCGACCCGGAGCCGTTTCGCTTGCCGGTGTTAAAATCCTTACGCCCTGCCGCCCGCCCCCGTGCCGGCGTCTTACGCCGCGCAAAGCCGCAAAGGCGTTTTCCAAGTATCGTCCTTTGGCCGCACGAGCTTGATGGGCAATATGTTCCGGGGTTTGAAAACCGGGCGCGCAGGCCGGACGGCGGCGGTTATTCAGCGCTTACGACAACGTCTTGCGCCGCCGGCTACAGGCAATCAAAAGCGTTTTTCCCGCCGTGACCGTTCCCTGTGAAAAAAGAAGACAGATTTGACGCGCCGATGCCTCGGCGCGGACGCTTAGCCTATGGCGCAAGGCCTGTATTGCGACTTGACCGCGCCCGGCCCCCTCGGCATGTTTGGCCAAATTTTGAAAGAAGCAGATATGGCCAATAAAACAGTGATTATTACCGGCGGCGCGCGGGGCATTGGCCTGGCCTGCGCGCAGCGGTTTTTCAAAGACGGGTGGCGCGTTGTGATCGCCGATCGCGACGAGCATGCCGCGTCCGAAGCCCTCGACGCGCTGGGCAGCGGCGCCGGCAAAGCGATTGCTGTGCATTGCGACGTCTCTGATCCGCTGTCGGTTCATAATCTGGTGGCGGAAACATTGTCGGAATATGGGCGCATTGATACGCTGATTAACAATGCCGGCATCGCCATTACCGGCGGCAGTTTGGAACTCGACGTCAAAGATTTTGACCGTGTATTGGCCGTTAATCTGCGCGGCGCGTTTTTGCTCTCCAAAGCGGTTGCCAAGCATATGGTCGAAACCTTGGACAATGACGATGATCGCTCGGGCCTGTCTATGCCCAATCTGTCTATTATTAATATGAGCAGCATTAACGCCCGCATGGCTCTGCCGGATTATCTGGCCTATTGCGTGGCCAAAGGCGGCCTCAACCAATTGACCAATGCTATGGCGATAGAGCTTGCGCCCCACGGCATTCGGGTCAATTCCATCGGGCCGGGCAGCGTGAAAACCGATATGCTGGCCGGCGTGGCCGGGGACGCTCTGGCGATGGTGCATTCGCGCACGCCGCTGGGCCGGGTTGCGCAACCGGACGAGATTGCCGGCGTGGCCGCATTTTTAGCCGGCGATGATGCGAGCTATATTACCGGTGAATGTATATATGTAGATGGCGGGCGCAGCGCGCTGAACTATATTATGAAATCAGGCGACGCAGACGCTTAGGCGCGCCCTTGGGGTTTAAAGTGCAAAAAACCCGCACCGCCCTTTGGGCCGCGCGGGTTTTTAATCTGAAATACCGGCGGCGGCTTAACCGTCAGTCGACGGCTTAAACAGGCTTTCGAGCGTATGCTCAACCGCAGGCTTTTCCGGCTCAGGCGCCGGCGCGGCAGGTGTATCGCCGGGCGCTGCATCTTCGACCGGTGCCAGCGTGTCCTCTTCGCGCACTATGCCGGCCTTGGCATCGCGCTTGGCTTGTTTCTCAGCGGCGATCTTGACCATTTCGTCAAGCTCAATTTGAGAGCACAGGCCGAGAGAGACAGGGTCCGTCGGCGTAATCGTCGCGGACTTCCAATGGGTACGGTCACGGATGGCGCCGATTGTCGGCTTGGTCGTGCCGATAAGTTTAGAGATTTGGCTGTCAGCGACTTCCGGGTGATTGCGGACAATCCAGGCAATGGCGTCCGGACGATCTTGGCGGCGGGACAGCGGCGTATAGCGCGGGGCTTTACGTTTCTTGCGGGCGGGATTTGTGACCGGCGCATGGTCAAAGGTTTCGGCAACCATATTATAGCTGCTGTCACCTTCGGCGCGTTCAATCTCAGAGCGCTTCAGCTGTCCGTTCGCAATCGGGTCCGCGCCGCGAATGCCGGCCGCAACGTCGCCGTCAGCAATGCCCTTGACTTCCAGCAAATGCAGATCACAGAATACGGAAATTTGCTCAAAGGTCAGACCGGTATTATCGATCAGCCAAACGGCCGTGGCTTTCGGCATAAGGATTTTAGTCATGGGTCTCTCCGACTTTCTTGCCCTGTGGTTCAGGCAATAAAAAACCCCGCTTTCCGCGAGGCCTCTCAGGCTATTTGCCTGCTACATGTGCTGTCTAGGCTGCGCCGGCAGATTATGCAAGGCAATTGTCAAACCCGGCGCGCGTGCTTTATACAAAGTACGCAACAGGAGACGCCCATGTTTGATGAGACAGAATCGATAAGACAGCCCCAAAGTGTAACAGTCGGGGACGACCTTTACGGCGTATCCGTAGCAGAGCTTGAGGCGCGTATTGAAATATTGCGCGCAGAGGTAATCAGAACGCAGGCCGCCTTAACCAAGAAACAGCGTGAACTGTCCGATGCTGAAACACTGTTCAAGTCTTAGGGGAATTAACGGTTGAAAAGTTAATGAATTTGGAGACATTGGCGTCAGCGCCTTGTTTTTGGCGCGCAGTTTGCACACCTTATGCAGCAACAGACACATCGCCTGCATAATTGCGCGCCCTGCCAGAAAAGAGATAATATGACTGAAGCTACCATCCCCGTGCGCGCAACCATTGATACAGTCGGCCCCCAAGCCGAAGAACGCCTGCTGGAATTTACACGCAGCGAGCTGTTTGCAAGGACCTTTCGCGAAGGTATGGATTTAGTCGAAGAAACGGCCGCCTATTTGGACGGGCCGGGCCGGGCCGACAGTAAGAAACTGTCGCGCGATCACGCTCTGACCTACGCCGGGCAATCTATGCGTCTGACGACCCGCCTGATGCAGGTCGCATCATGGCTGCTTGTACAGCGGGCGCTCAAAGAAGAAGAAATGACCGGAGCGGAAGCCCGCCAAGACCGTTACCGCCTGGCTCCGGAAAAGGAAGCTTTGTCGATGACAGATCAGCCTTTGACGGGCTATGCGGCGGCCCTGCCTGCTATCTTGCTCGATTTGCTCGCTCGCTCCGAGAGTTTACACGAGCGGATTGTGCGCCTTGACCGCAGCCTTTACGGCGCGATCAATGCACAAACCGGCAATACGGTCGCCGACCAAATCAGCCGCATCGAAGCTGCGTTCGGGCGGGTTGTTTAAACGCCTTTCGCACAAACAGCGCTGCGCCCCCAAAACAAAAAAGGCCCCCGTCACCGGAGGCCTTTTTATATTGCTGCATTGCTCGCGCCTTAGACGCCAAAGCCTGCAAATTTGTCTTTAAAGCGAGACACGCGTCCGCCGCGGTCCATCAGCTTGGCATCGCCACCGGTCCAAGCCGGGTGAGTTTTGCTGTCGATATCCAGTTTAAGGGTATCACCGGCTTTACCGTAAGTAGAGCGGGTTTTATATTCTGTTCCATCCACCATCACGACAGTGATTTCATGGTAATCGGGGTGTGTATTCGGTTTCATTGTCGGCTCCTGCCATTAATCACGGGTTTGCATTGATCGGTCCCCCGCGCGAGCGGCGTGTTTAGCCAAAAGCTCACGGCGATGCAAGTCTGCGAGGACAGGTTTTTTGCGAAGGTGCAATCGGGTGATTATTCAGCAGCTACTGAATCGGATTTCGCTCCGGCGTCGTGGCGATGAAAGACACTTTTGGCGCTGCAAGTCCCGCTCACGCAACTGGCCTCGCCGTAACGGAAATGGCCGGCGTCCGCTTGCAAAGCCTCTATTAAATAATCAAATGCAGCGCGGATGCGCGTGCTTTTGCGCAAATCTTCGTGAGCTACGACCCACAAATCCACAGTCACTTCAAAATCGGGCAGAACGCGAACCACCTCTATCTCGTCAATACCGCAATGGGGCATCGGGCCGATGCCGCAGCCGGCCTCTATCGCGTTTTTATGGGCTTCAATTGAATCAGACCGGAACGTAAAGCGGCGCGGCATGATCGCCTCACCGTCCGTGATGTATTTCCACAATAAATCCTGACCGTCGAGCGTCGTGGTCACGCCGTCATGGTCGGCGACTTCGTCTATGGTCTTGGGCGTGCCGAAGCGCTCCAGATAATGAGGAGAGGCATAGAGCCCGAAACCAAAGGCCACAACTTTGCGCCCGATCAGGCTGTTCTGCGTTCCCGGCCCCATCCAGCGCAGGGCAATATCCGCTTCGCGCTGCGCCAAATTGGCTTCGTGCATCGCAATGCCTGCCTCAATCAAAATATCAGGGTGGGTCTCACGAAAGGATTGCATAGCATAAGGCAGCCAATGCTCACCCAAACCCTGAGACGCAGAAATGCGCACCGGGCCGGCCAGGGAATGCTCCAGCGTCGCCGAAGAGCGCGATATGGCGGCGGCTTCGTCGCTCATGCGCCGCACATGTTCCAGCACTTGCGCGCCAAACGATGTCGGAATTAATCGCCCGTCTTCTTTGCGCAAGAGCGGCCCGCCGAATTCAGACTCAAGCGCCTTAAGACGACGCCCGACCGTTGGCTGAGAAATATTCAACTTTTGCCCGGCGGCGGTGAGGCTGCCGGTTTCGGCGATTGCCATAAAAATAGGATAGTCAGACCAATTATTCATACAGATATGAATAAACAAAACAAACAAACAGTCAACACATACTTATTTGAATAATATGCAACTAAACGCGCTTCATAAGATCCGGCAGTAAATCTGCATTCGCGCATATAATATTGCCGCTGTGGCAGGCATTGTGCTCGGATAAGTCTTCAGATTCATTATCAAGTTCTCTGACGACCAATCCGGCTTCGCGGGCGATCACAATGCCGGCGGCCGTGTCCCACGGCGCAAGGCCGCGTTCCCAATAACCGTCAAACCGGCCGGCCGCAGCCCATGCCAAATCCAGAGATGCTGCGCCCAATCGGCGAATACCGGCGGTCTCAGCCATGACTTTATGCAGGCTTGTGAGCGCTTTTGCGTGACCGGGTTTACCCAGAAACGGCAGACCGGTAGCAAAGATGGCATCGTTGAAAATCGTGCGCGCTGCGGCTTTCAGCTTTATATCCGCGCCGCCGCGTCCTGCGTTTAAAAATGCGCCGCGGCCCTTTTCGGCGTGAAACATCTCGTCAGTAATCGGATTGTAGACAAGACCGGCGACAAGTTCATCATTCCGCTCCAAGGCGACAGATATCGCAAAATGCGGAATGCCGTGCAAAAAGTTTGTTGTGCCATCGAGCGGATCAACGATGAAGCGGTGGGTTTTATCCGTGCCTTTAATCTCCCCGCCTTCTTCCATTAAGAAAGAATAGCCGGGGCGATCGCGGCGCAGATTATCAAGCAAAACCTCTTCGGCTTTTTTATCCGCCGCGCTGACGAAATCAGCCGGGCCCTTGCGCGAGACCTGAAGGTTTTCAACTTCGCCGAAATCGCGGATCAAACTGCGGGAGGCCTGACGCGCCGCGTTCTGCATAATCGTCATGAGGGGGGATTGGACAGCCATCGTATTTATTCCGCCCGTTTCACATAAGATCCGTCAGCGGTCATAACAACAATCTTAGTGCCTTCGGCGACAAATGGAGGGACCGAAGTCCGCACGCCATTTTCCAGTATCGCCGGTTTGAAGGAATTGGCCGCTGTTTGACCTTTGACTACAGGCTCGGTTTCTTTGATTTCCAAAGTGACCTGCTCAGGAAGAGAAACAGTAATCGCGCGCTCTTCGTAAAACTCTACATCGACCTGCATACCGTCCATAAGATAAGCCGCAGCCTCGCCGATAAAGTCCTCAGCGAGTGAAATTTGCTCATAGTTTTCAGAGTTCATGAAAACGCGCATATCGCCTTCCGCATAAAGATAGCTGTGCGGCTTTTGCTCAAGACGAACGCGCTCAACAGTTTCAGAGGCGCGAAAACGCTCATTGAGTTTGCGGCCGTCTAAAATGTTTTTAAGCTCAACCTGATTAAACGCGCCGCCTTTACCGGGCTTCACCGCATTGGTTTTCACCGCCACCCAGAGCGTATCTTGGTGCTTAATAATATTGCCGATACGGATTTCATTGCCATTCATTTTCATAAGGTCGCTCCGGACTGTAACTTAACGCGCCATGTAACAGGCGCGCGGCGTGGCGGCAATGCTAATTACCCGCTTGATTATTGCCCCGGCCATTGGGTCAGTAATTCAGGGTCAAGATTTTCTTTTTTCCATTTAAGCCGCCAACACAAATGCGGCCCGGTGGAGCGGCCTTTACTGCCGACTTCAGCAATCAAATCGCCGCGCTTTACAAAGTCACCGGCCTGCACAAACACATCGTTTACATGCAAATAAAGCGAGTTCAGCCCTTGGCCATGATCAATCATCACCATGGCGCCTTCAAAATACAGGTCCTCATCTGCGAGACCCACAACACCGTCCGCCGGCGCGTAAATCGGGGTGCCGAGCGGCGCGGCAATATCGACGCCGTAATGAGGCGATTTTGGCTCGCCGTTTAAAATACGCCGCGAGCCAAACGGCGAGGTTTTGACAAACTCTTTGATCGGATAGATAAAGCCGTCCTTAAAAAACACCTCTGATTGGTTAGACGCAAAACCGACTTTTTTGCGGGCTGACGATGATCGAATACGTTTTAAATCTGCGGCGCTATATGTGCTGACTTGGGACGGCGGCAGGCCGTCAATACGCTGCTCTTTGTACTGCCGCGCCTCAACGGAAATCGGGTGCGGAGAGACTTGGCCGCCCGCATGGGTGATTTTTACGATTGTTTTGGCCGGCGCATCACGATCAAAGCCGATTATCACCTTACCTTGCGCGTCCGCCTTTGTGGCGCTGCGCCCGACTTTTACATCGGCAAAAGGCGTCGTTTGACATAAAAGCGCCCCGCCTTGTTTCGGCACGCCGTCACAACGAAAAACACCGGCCGCGATCGGCGCAGCAATTTCAACAGAAGCGGGCAGAGGCGCGGCCTCGGCCGATTTAATAACGGGATCAGAGGTTGCCGCGGGCGTTTGCGCCTGCACTTCAGTCTGCGCCTCCGGACCTTGCGCGCTGCAGGCCGCAGCGGCAAAAACAGTCGCCGTTATCAGCGCCGCGCGGATCACGCTCGGCTTTCAAGCCAGCGCTTGGTCGAGACCTGCGCATCTTTATAGGCCTCCTGCAATTCCGCGTTCCAATATTTCAGCCGGTCCAGCGGGATACGCTGCCCGGACACGGCGCACATTACATAAGCGCCGGTTTCAAGAATTGTAAAATCCGAATCAGAATAGTGAAGCTTGGCTTCGCCGGAAAAATCTGGTGTGCTCATAGTGGTCTATCCTTTTTGCGTGTTTAACCCGGACGGGCCGATTAAAACAGGCCGAGCTGCGGCGTCGACGGAGTTTTTGCAGTTGCCTTTTTAGGCTTGGTCTTGGGCTCAGAAGGCGGCGGGACGGCCGGCGGCGGCATGTCATCGGGGTCGCCATCAATGACCGCTTTGCGGGTCACGCCCTCTTTAAATGTCAGGCTGACAGCCTGCGCGGAGTTTAGCGCGCTGCCATCCCGCACGACCTTGCCGTCTTCGTCACGCACGAGCGCAAAGCCGCGCTGTAAAACGCCCTGATAGCTGTACGCCTCAAGTAAGCCGGCAGCGCGGTCACGGCCTGATTGCAAAACTTCAAGCCGCCGGGCCATAGCGCGCGCGCCGGATTTTCCGGCCGCGTCCAAACGCTCTGACAGGCGGGTTTGGTCGGCGGCAATGCGGCGCGGCGAAAGCCGCGCACTGACGGACGATAGGGCATCCGCCCGGCGCGCCGTTAAATTTCGCAGCGCCGGTGAGAGCCGGGACGCTAATGCGCTCGCTTTATCGGAAAGCGGCCGGGTCAGCACAGACAACGCCGGCATGCGGGCATCCAAAACTGATAATTTTTGCATTGGGCGTTCAAGTAAACTTTGCGCCCTTGGGAGCCGGGCCGCGTCAAAGCGCTGCTCGAGCGGGCGCAGCAGGCTGTCCGGACGCGGCAGTTTTGCCGCGCTTAACGTCAGGCGCGCCTGCTCCGTTGACCGGGTCAAGGCACGGCGCAGGCGGCGTTCATAATCCGATGTGGTTTCCAGCAGATCTGCGCGCACAGGTACGGCGACCTCTGCGGCCCCTGTCGGCGTCGGCGCGCGGTAATCGGCGACATAATCAAGTATCGTCCAGTCGGTTTCGTGGCCCACCGCGCTGATCAGCGGAATGTCGGACTTGGCAGCGGCCCGAGCGACGATCTCTTCATTAAAGCACCACAAATCTTCAAGCGATCCGCCCCCGCGCCCGACGATTAAAACATCGGGCCGCCTCGGTTCCCCCGGCGCAGGATTGCCCGACATCTTATTAAAGCCATTAATGGCATAGGCAATCTGCTCGGCTGCGCGGTCCCCCTGAACGAGGACAGGCCACAATATCACATGGGCGGGAAAGCGGTCTTCGATGCGGTGCAAAATATCGCGAATAACCGCCCCGGTCGGCGAGGTGACAACGCCGATAGTTTGGGGAATGAACGGCAGGTCTTTCTTGCCGGCCTCGTCAAACAGGCCTTCCGCTGCCAGCATTTTTTTGCGCTTTTCGAGCAGCGCCATCAATGCGCCTTCGCCGGCCGGTTCCATGCGATCAATGATCAACTGGTAATTTGAGCGCCCGGGATAAGTCGACATTTTGCCTTCGCAAATGACTTCCATACCTTCTTCGGGCCTCATGGGGAGGCGATTAACAACGCCCGCCCACATGATCGAATTAATGACCGCTTTGTCGTCTTTAATATCCGCGTAGCAATGCCCGGATTTGGCGATCGTCACCCGGCCGAGTTCTCCGCGCACGCGCACGCGGCCATAGGTTTGCTCTACGGTTTTTTTCAGCGCAAAGGCGAGTTCCGAAACGGAATATTCCGGGGCGTTGGTGGCATCATCAGGCATAAGCCCTGCCTAACGCTTTTTGTGGATTTACGAAAGGGGATTGCGTAAGAAGCGGCAGATTAAAAAAGGCGAGCGTTATGAACATACTTCTTATTGGCGGCGGCGGACGTGAACACGCCATAGCGTGGAAACTGCTGCAGAGCCCTCGCGTGGACAGCCTGATCTGCGCGCCGGGAAACGCCGGAATTTCACAAATCTGTGAATGCGTCAATGTCAGCGCCGGCGATATTGGCGGCCTTGTTGACCTCGTCAAATCCCGCGCCATAGATTTCGTTATCGCCGGCCCGGAGCAGCCATTGTCTATGGGCATCACCGACGCCCTCGCCGCGATTGACGTGCCGTGCTTTGGCCCGACACAGGCGGCAGCGCAACTCGAATCCTCTAAAGCGTTTATGAAGGACTTCTGCAAGCGCAATAATATCCCCACCGCCGGTTATGAAGTCTTCACCGCGCTTGCCCCGGCCAAAGCGTTTTTGAAAACTCTGACCGCGCCTTATGTGATTAAAACAGATGGCCTGGCCGCCGGGAAGGGCGTGGCTATCCCGGAAACTCTTGAGGCCGCGGAAGCGGAGCTTGAGGCTTATTTCTCAGGCAAATTCGGCGACGCGGGCAAACGCCTGATTATTGAAGAATTTATGGATGGTGAGGAAATTTCATTTTTCGCCGTTTGCGACGGACAGACAGCCATTCCGTTTGGCAGCGCCCAAGATCATAAGCGCGTTTTTGACGGCGACCTTGGCCCCAATACCGGCGGCATGGGCGCCTATGCGCCGGCGCCGATCTTCACCCCGGATATGCAAAAACGTGTCATGGACGAGATCGTCACGCCGACCATGGCGGGCATGAAAGCCGAAGGCTATCCATTCGCCGGTGTCCTGTTTGCCGGACTCATGCTGACCAAAACCGGCCCGCGGCTGATAGAGTATAATGTCCGTTTCGGTGACCCGGAATGTCAGGTCATTATGCGCATGCTGGAAAGTGATTTAGCGGACGTCTTTAAAGCCGCCGCAACCGGAAAACTGGTAAGTCTTCCGCAGGCGAAATGGGACCTGCGCCCGGTCGTTAATGTCGTCATGTGCGCAAATGGCTATCCGGGCAGTTACGCAAAAGGCACGGCCATAGATATTAAACCGGATTTTGACGCCCGCCCCGGCGTGAGATTATTCCACGCCGGTACAGCCCTCAAAGACGGGCAATTAACGGCCGCCGGCGGACGGGTATTGAACATCACCGCCCGCGCCGACACCCTGCCCGAAGCCGTAAAAGCCGCCTACGCTGCTATAGACAACGGAGTGTCGTGGGATGACGGCTTTGTTCGCCGCGACATCGGCCACAGAGCCCTGTAATCAGGCAGGTTAAAACCGGCTGACAATGGCAAAGCGCAGATCGCGGCCCGGAAGCGGAACGACGTCTTTTAAGAACGACGTATGTTGCCGCGCTTCCTCATCAAACAGGTTATGAACCGATAGTTTAAGGGCAACATCCTGCGCGCCGGCAGGGCGCCATGTCGCAAACAGATTTGTCAGCATATAGCTGCCGGTTGCAGTTTCTGACGCCGCTAAGTCATCGGCCTCAGCCGTATATTCAACTTCAGCGCGGTAGGTGAAATCACCGCGCTGCGCGTCCATTCCGGCCAAAATTGACAGTGGCGGAATACGGGGCAGATTTCCGCTGTCGGTTTCGGCGCGAACATATTCAATCAGCCCGTCAAAATCGAAATCAGTTCCGACCGCGCTGCCCGCGTGCCATGCCCCTTGCAGCTCAAACCCGGCAAAGCGGGCATCGTCTGATTGGTATTGAAAGACATCAAGCCCGTCTTCGGTCTCGCCGGTTGGCAATTCGAAAATAAAATCCGAATAATCGGTCAGGAAAATATTGCCTGTCAGCTTTATCGGTCCCGAGCGGTAGCGTAAGGCGGCCTCAACCCCGGTGGCCGTTTCAACGTCCAGACCGGCGTCACCCTTTTCAAATTGAGACGTGGCCAAATGCGGGCCGTCAGAAAACAATTCTTCCGTAGTCGGCGCGCGCTGCGTTCTGAATACTGTGCCGCCGGCGCGCAGGACATTATTGAAATGATAATCCCCGCCGACCGATACGCTGTATGTGTCAAAATCCAAAGTCTCGCCGCTTCCGGCAATGCCTTGCTCTGTAAATTCGGCGCGCAGCGCCCCTTCAAGATGGAACTCGCCGATTTCTTTTTCCTGAAATGTATAAAGCCCAAGCTGATCCGTGCGCGTTGGCGGCACAAACGCTTCGTCGCCGATAGCCGCGAAGTCACGGCGGCGAACTTGCGCGCCGTA
Source organism: uncultured Robiginitomaculum sp. (assembly GCA_938015875.1). GTDB lineage: Bacteria > Pseudomonadota > Alphaproteobacteria > Caulobacterales > Maricaulaceae > Robiginitomaculum. The sequence goes on from CALLXE010000027.1 coordinate 33,344, forward strand.
AGCCGCCGACCATCCGCCGCGCTCTGCCTGCAAAGCCTCGCCGCGTACCTCATAGCCTTCATTGGTAAACACTGTGCCGACAACGCCGGGACCTTCAAATTCGGTATGCTCATAATCAGCAAAGCCGGCAAAAACCTGAACGCGCTCTATCAGGCCGTCAAAATCCAGCGCGCCATTTATATCGATCCGCGTCTGTTTCAGGCCAATTGTGACATCGCCCTCTTCTTCGGCTTCATCATGCTCTTCCTCATCATGCTCTTCGTCGTCGTGGTCTTCACCTTCCTCATGAGCATGCTCATGACCGCCGGGGACGCCGTAATCAGAATTGTACTGATGCACAGCCGCCCCAATAAAGCCCCGCTCCCCGACAAAGCTCGCGCCAAACGTAGCCGAGCGGGTCTGAACATCGGAATTGGGCAAGCGATCACGGGCCTCTGCTTCGGCTTCATCCTCGTGTTCGTGTTCCGGCTCATCATGCTCTTCGTCATGCTCGGCTTCTTCGGCAGCGCGCAGTGCGGCGCTCTCAGCAAAGCCGGGAATGTCGTAATCATCGCTTTTGCGCCATGTCCCGCCGGCATGAATGACCAGGTTTGGCCCGGCCGGGATATTAACCGATCCCGCAACCTCCCGGCCCGCATTGACACCGCTTGCGCCAATGCGCACAGCCCCGTCAATATCGTCAGGAACCCGGTCCGGAATACGTCCGTCAATAACATTGACCACGCCCCCGCTGCCGGAGCTGCCATAACGCAAAAGCGCGGCGCCGCGCAAAACTTCAATACGCTCAGCCTGCGCCGGCTCCGCAGCAACCGCATGATCCGGGGAGGCCGAACTGGCATCAATTGAGCCGATGCCATTGACCAGCACTCGCACCCGGTCGCCGCCTTGGCCGCGAATTATGGGCCGCGAAGCACCGGCGCCGAAAAATGTCGACGATACGCCGGGTTCAGATTTCAGGGTCTCGCCAAGCGTGCCCGCCAACCGTCCGGCCAGGTCTTGCCCGGTCAGGACAGACACGCCGGTAATGGCTTCGTCGGCGCTGCGCCCAAGGGGCGAGGCAGTGACGATAATTTCTTCAATAGGCTCTACAGCCAGCGCGGGAAATGAAACAGATAGCAGTAAGGCAGACGCAATGGCGCTGCGGGATAAATAAGTCATGAGACGTCTCTTTATATATAAAACAAATGATATTGGCCGCATAAGCGGCGCGATTTTAGAGTTTTATATAAAGGCAGGCGGTCCGCGTTGCGGCGGCGCGCGCGGCGCATTCACCCGTGCAGGGGCCGAAATTATGCCCCCCGAATAAACAGCCGGCGTTGTCGTGATAACAATATCGACAACCGGCAGCGCGGGTAAAATCACCGCAGCCTCATCACCGGCTAAGGCAATGTCACAGACAATGCCATTATGCTCATGCGGGTCGTCGCCATAACTATAGCCATGAGCCAGCCCCGCGCTTTGCAAGGCAAAGAACGCAAAAGCAAAAACGAACGCAAACCGCCGAAATGTCGCCATGATCAACATAACCGATATATTAGCGGGAAACATCGAAGACGTCCAGTTACTTTATTACATTAAGTAAGCCGCGTAACCCCTGCCCCCATCCCCTACTCTACCACGCAAATCCCCGGCAGGCCGCGCGCTTTGTGGCCGTCATCCAGACCATAGCCGATCAAAAACGCGTCCGGCGCGTCCCATCCGGCGTAGTCGGCCATAACGATGCGTCGGGCGTAGGGTTTACGCGCAAAAACGCAGGCAGAAACTTTCGCCGCCCCTAATCCCAAAACATGGGCGCGGGCAAAATCCAGCGTCGCGCCACTGTCTAGGACATCGTCAATAATCAGGACGTGTTCGGCTGAGATATCGGCGTCAATATCAGCGGTAACGCGCACGCGGCCGGACGTCTCGCGCGCCTTCCCATAGCTGGAGAGGCGCAAGGAGAATGTTCGGGGGTCAATTCCGCGCGTATAGAGCGCGCGCAGCAGATCAGCGGCAAAGATCATAGCGCCGTCCATAAGGACAATGCAGGCAGAAATATCAGGGGCCGTTTTGGAAATTTCTTCGGCGAGGCGATCCACATGCCCCGAAATCTGCGCCGGCGTCAGAACCTGACGCATGAGACTTTGCTGCATCAGTTTTGCGGGGCGAGCGAGGCTCTGTCACCGCTGCCGGTATTGTCCGCCGCTTCAACAGTTTGGCCCGCATTGGCCTTGGCGTCGCCTGCAAAGACATATTTCAGCGTGACCGCATCTACCGGTTGATTAGGATATTGGGTCGCAAAACTGAGCGTTTCGCCCTTGGCAATTGTGGTCTTTGGCATTTCAACCTGCCACTGCGTCAGAGGCTGTCCGGACGGGCCGTGCAGCGACAATTGAACCAGACGGGCATTGCGGACGTTGCGGCCGGGATTATGCACTTCACCTTCAACAATTAAAGTCGGCGTCCCTTCGACATAGGCTGACCGCGTAATCACCCGGCCAAATACAAGGCCGCCTTTGGCGACTTTAACGCCGAACGCCTTATATAGCGTGGCAGTTTGCGGGTGTTTTTCGACAATATCTTGGCGAAACACATAGGCCGAAAGGGTCGCAACAGAGAGCAAAGCCAAGGTCACTAGCCACATGGCACCCACGCTCATGAGGCGGCGCGAGGCCCGTTTTCGGTCTGTCTTTTCGCGCATTAAACTCGCGGCGCTTGGCGCAATAAACCCTGCCTCTTCTTCCGGACTATTAACAGGGTCTGCAACGGAGCGGCCCTGCGTTGCAGATGCCGTCGGCCGGGGCTTGCGGCGCGGTGATTTTACAGGCGTCGCGACCGAAATCGGCGGCGGCATTACACTGTCAGGGACATCCGATCGGGCAGCGTTATGCGCGTCTTCGGCGGCAACAAACCATGTCGCTGTGCAGCTTGCGCAGCGCACAGTGCGTCCGTTTGGCCCGATCGCTTCGGGCTTTGTCAAATATCGCGTGGCGCAATCCGGACAGGTGAGTATCATAACAGCTCTGATTCGTTTATTAGCAGAGTGTGCCAATTCTAAAGCCAAAGTCCATACCCGGCGCGATAAACGCCCAAGCCCGAAGCTTTGCAGCCCTGAGTGGCAGCAGCGCGCCTGCGGTGTTTGCCGCGCGGCTGGATCATGTCAGCCTGCGCTATGATCGGGGCGAGGAAATTCTGCGCGACGTAAACTTTGCCCTTCCGGCCGGCTCCATGAGCTTTCTGACAGGGCCGTCAGGGGCAGGGAAATCCACTTTATTGCGACTTATTTATATGGCCTTAAAGCCGTCGCGGGGATTGATCTCTTTATTTGATCAGGATTTGGCCGTGGCGTCGCCCGCGCTGCAAGGGGCAATTCGCCGGCGTATTGGTGTCGTGTTGCAGGATTTTTCGTTGATTGAGCATTTAAGCGTGTTCGAGAATGTCGCCCTGCCGCTTCGGGTCACAGGGACGCCGCGCTCTGTTTATACGCCGGACGTTATCGAACTTTTGGATTGGGTTGGTCTGGGCCACCGCCTGCACGCGCGGCCGGCCACATTGTCCGGCGGCGAAAAACAGCGCGCCGCCATTGCCCGCGCCGTGATTTCAAAACCGGATCTGCTGTTAGCAGACGAACCGACGGGCAATGTTGACCCGGCCATGGGCGTGCGCCTGATCCGCCTTTTGACCGAAATGAACCGTATGGGGACAACCATATTAATCGCCACCCATGATCATCACTTAATCCCGCAGCAGGCCCGTACATTTTCCCTGTCCGCCGGCGCGGTGGAGCAAACCCGATGAGCAGCGGCGCAGACATTACCATTGATGCAAAAGCGCAAGCCATTTTGCCAAGCGACATATCAGCAGATCGGCCCCTGTTTATCGTTTTGATCATTTTAGTCTTTCTGGCATGCCTGTCTGCGATTGCTGCCCATGCAGGCTTTCGCGCCGCCGGCGGGTGGAATTCTGATTTATCGCGCAGCGCAACTGTGCAGGTTTTATCCGGCGGAGAAGAAGCGCAAATGAGCGTTTTGGACTTAGCCAAGCCGATCAAGGGCATTTATTCGGCTAATGACGTGTCCCGGGAGGGCTCCGAAGCACTGCTGCGGCCTTGGCTTGGGACGGCGCAATTGCCGGATGATTTGCCGCTGCCGCTATTGGTGGAGCTTGGCCTTACCGGAGATAATCCACGCGCGCTGACAGAACTGTCTGATGCGATGGCGGACGCCGGACTTGACGCGCAGATTGATGACCATCAGCGGTGGAGCCGGGAAATCCGCCGCGCCGCCTCTGCTGTGCAGCTTGTCGGGACTTTGGGCTTAACCTTATTGATTGTTGCGACCGGCGCGGCAGCAGGCTTTGCGACCCAATCCGGTATGGCCGCGCGGCACACTATTATAGATGTGCTGCGGCAAGTCGGGGCCGGACCGGCCTATATTGCGCGGCTGTTTATGTGGCGGTTCGGACGGCTCGGCGCTTTTGCGGGCCTCGCGGGGGCCGCCGGCGCGCTGATTGTTTCCTTGCTGTTTTGGCTTATGACGGGCCGGGGCAGTGCAGCCCTGATGCCGTCCTTCACCCTTGATAAAGGCGACTTACTGATCTTATGCCTCGCGCCGCCGGTCTCGGCGATCATCTGCGCCGCAGCGGCCGGACTGACCGCCAAGCTGCGCATAGAAAACGAGGGGCGGTAATGGGCCTTCGGCGGAAATCTAAGGCTGAGCGCGGTACAAAATCGCCGCCGTCTAAGCTGCGCAATTTTGCGGGCTTTGTCCGCTTTTTAATCCTGTCATGTCTCATCATGCTTTTGGTCGGTTTTGCGGTCTTTGCCATTTCCGTCGAAAAGCCAAGAAAAGCGGCTCCGCTTCCGAAAGCTGACGGCATTGTTGTTCTGACCGGCGGCACAGGGCGTATGTTTCAGGGCGGGCAATTGCTTTTAGACGGGCAGGCCGAACGCCTTCTGGCCACCGGCGTTTCAAAATCAGTATCGGCCAAAGATCTGCTGGACCTTTTAGGTGTGAGTGAGCAATTACTCACATGTTGCGTTGACATTGATACCGCCGCAGAAGACACGGTCGGCAATGCCCGCGAAACCGCAATATGGGCAGCGGCCTTGGGATATGAGCACATTATACTTGTTACATCGGATTATCACATGGCCCGCGCCAAGCTGGAGATTACCACAGCGACCGGCGGCATACGCATCACCCCATTTGCCGTAGACAGCTATGTCGACGATAATCCGCTGACCGACACACGTCGCCTTGGCCTTTTATGGCGGGAATATTTAAAGCTTCTCGCCGTTTATGTCCGCGATACAGGCAACCGTAAAGCCGGCGCGCCGACCCCGGTGCCGGCCCCGTCTGACGCCATGCGAGAACGCCAATCCGCGCCAAAAATCACCGGACCGAAGACTCTGCCGCAAAGCGGGCCCGCCGCTAAGCCCGATACCCCGGACGCTCAACCTGATAACAATGACGAGACCCCATGAAAAAACTGATCATCACGCTTGTCATCGCACTGCTTATCTATTGCGGCTATTGGTTTGCCGCGAGCCGGGTCGTCGCCTCCGGCGCGGCTTCAAAAATAGAGGCCTACCGCGCCCAAGGCTACGTTATCAACCACAGCGCTGTTGACGTGACGGGCTTTCCGCTGCGGTTTGACGCCGAGCTTGGGCCCGTATCAATCACAGCTCCGGCCATGTCCGGCCAAGACGGAGCGCGGGCCACCCTTGAGAAAGCTGATGTTTCGGCGGCCGCATATATGCCGCTCGCATGGACCGTCACCCATAGCGGCCCGGGATCTTTTGACATTCCGGCCGGCACACGGCGGTGGCTGTTTGACAGCGTTACAGACGCGGCGGACATCACGATTAAGGCCGGCGCAAGCGGAGGCATAAAGGCCCTTAAAATTGATGCGCGCGGTGTTGCGATCACGGCGACCGGCAGCGATGTCCCGCCGGTGAAATCCCTGACGATGCTCGACTATGACTTCACCCACAAAAACGCCGGCGCGGTTTATAAGGTGACGGCCGGTGACATTACGCTTCTCCCGGGGGCAATGGGCCAAGCAGGGCGCGCCTTAGGCGAAACCGTTGAAAACATCTCGGGCATTATGTCCGTCTCAGATTACGGCACAGCGGCCCCGACATATCAAAGCGATAACTTTTCCTTAATTTGGGGGCCTGCGGATATGGGCGGCGCGTTTAATCTGGCGCGCAGCGACGCCGGCTTATCCGGCACGGTATCTCTTAATGTCGCAAATGAACAAACCCTCATTTCAGAACTTACCCGCAAGGGCGTTATATCTTCGGGCGAGGCCATGATCGCCGGCCTGATGATTGGCGGCCTGCCGAAGACTGAAGACGGCCGCCGACAGATCAAGCTGTCGGTCAGAGACAGCGCACTGTCTTTGGGCCCGATAAAACTTGGCCGGCTCCCTTTTTAATGGGGATTTTAACCGGACAGGCGCGCCCCGCACCCTTAGTTTAAACATATAGTAATTACAGAAAGACTTTCCCATGGCAGATCAAGATTTCCCCGCAGGCACATTAATGAAGGGCAAGCGCGGCCTCGTCATGGGCGTCGCCAATAAAAACTCCATTGCCTGGGCCATCGCCCGACAACTTTCGGCCCAAGGCGCGGACATTGCGTTCACCTATCAGGGCGACAGCCTGCTTCGCCGGGTCAAGCCTCTGGCCGAGACTCTTAACAGCGATCCGCTTTTGCTCGATTGCGACGTCACCAATGACGACCAAATGGACGCGACATTTAAAGCGCTGGAAGATAAATGGGGCAAGATTGATTTTCTGGTCCACGCCATCGCTTTTGCCGGCAAAGACCAATTGGCCGGCAGCTTTGTCGATAACACGACCCGTGACGGGTTTCTGTCCGCGATGAATATCTCGGCCTATAGTTTTGTTGATGCCGCGCGGCGTGCGAAAAATATCATGAATGACGGCGGCTCTATGGTCACCCTGACTTATTTAGGCTCCGAACGCGTCATCCCGAATTACAATGTCATGGGCGTCGCCAAAGCCGCCCTTGAAGCCTCAACCCGTTATCTGGCCGCTGATTTGGGTCCGCGCGGCATTCGCGTCAACGCCATTTCCGCCGGCCCGATTAAAACCCTCGCCGCCGCCGGTATCGGCTCCGGCCGTCACATGTTCCGCTTTAACAAAGCTGCCAGCGCTATGCGCGACAACACAGATCCGGCCGGCGTTGCGGGCGCCGCCCTCTATATGCTCTCAGACCTTGGCCTGTCCTGCACCGGCGAAACCCACCATGTCGACGGAGGCTTCCACGCCATCGGCATGCCGGTCGAAGCCGCTATGGACGAGGCCAGCGGGCGCGAGAGCTAGAGGCTACTCTTTGGCACACAACGAAGGCATAAATATGAAATATTTTACATTAGCAGCAGTTCTGGTTTTTGCCGGCTCATGTGTATCAGCTAACGCCGCAGAAAGTAAAGCAGAGCAATCGATTCTCGTTGGGAATGCAACAAAGTCGATTGTGATTGAACAGGCTCAAAATGAAGGGGTACATGAGGTCACAATTACTCCATCCGGATTTTCAGTGAATGAAATACGGAGGTTAAAGCTGGATCATGCAATTTTTGATGCTCACGTAAGTGACATTGACAAAGACGGCTTCGATGAATTCTATTTTCTAAGTAAATCCGGTGGTTCAGGAGGATTCATAAATGTGCTTGCCTTTGAAGAAGGCGATAAAAACACACTTGTTCCGATAAAATTCACTTATTTAAAGAGTGTCACAATGCAACATGGTGAGGGGTATATGGGGCATGATGATTACCAATTTAAAGACACAACGATTACAAACAGTTTTCCATTGTATAATCCAAATGATAAAAATTGCTGCCCAACCGGCGGAACAAGAACAGTGGTATATGAACTTAAGGATATTGCTGGCGAACCCACATTAATTCCCACGCGTTTTTTTGGAAATAAGGTCAGCATACCGGATGCTAAATATCTCAAAGGATTCAGCGACGGCACGGAATTTGTAAACACCAGAGACGCAAAAGACCATAGCCAATAATGACCCAATACGTAGCCCTTCTTCGCGGGATTAATGTTGGCGGAAACAATGTTTTGCCGATGGCGGAATTGCGCGCGATATTTGAAGGCCTCGGCTTTACAAAAATCGCAACCTATATCCAAAGCGGGAATTGCATATTTGATAGCGGCAGTGATGACCAAAAAGCCTTGTCCGTATTAATCAGTGACGCTGTGTTTGCGGCGTGCGGTTTTAAAGTGCCTGTTATCGTGCTGCGGCCGGACGAACTCGAAGACGCGCTGTCGGAAAATCCCTTTGATGATCCTGACTTAAAACCCGGGCGCGTGCATTTTTTCTTCCTGTCCGGGCCTGCCGTCAATCCGGATGTCGAAGCCATTGACCGTTTGCAATTACCGACTGAAGAAATCTTTCTGACGGATAATGTGTTCTACCTAAACGCCCCGGACGGTATTGGCCGGTCGAAACTGGCCGCCAAAGCGCAAAGCGCCCTGCGCGTCCCGGTCACCGCCCGCAATCTGCGGACCGTCACGATGATTTTGAGATTATGCACGAAG